>NZ_JBDNGD010000103.1:0-16848 GCF_041689495.1 Halomonas sp.
AGGCGCTGAAACTCAGGAAGCGAGTGAGGGAACGGCAGATCGTCCCGCTCAAGTACGTCGATTGCCATGATCGGCCCACGTTCATGCAGATGCTCAAAATACTACCGGTAGTGGGCGGGTGTGACAACCGGATAAGCACGCCTGGTTGTACCAGGCGAAGTATCGCCCCAGTTCTTGCTTCAGGTGAGCCCCATCCTTGAAGGCCTTCAGGTACACGCACTCGTACTTCACGCTGCGCCAGAGCCGCTCCACGAAGATGTTGTCCTGGTAGCAGCCCTTGCCGTCCATGCTGATCTGAACACCGTGAGCCTCCAGAACGCTGGTGAAGGCCTGGCTGGTGAATTGGCATCCCTGATCCGTGTTGAAGATCTCGGGTGGGCCAGAGCTGGGAGCAGCGCTCGCCTGGCGTCGACGGCCTAGTGGACTTCCACCAGCTGACCGTCAGCGAGGCCGACCCGGACGTGCTGTATGGGGTCTATGCCGGCCGGCTGCAGGTCAGCCGTGACGGCGGCCATACCTGGGAGGTACAGGGGCCCGTGCCGGACGGGCTGGTCGGCCTGGCGGCTTCTGGCCGTGACCCTGAATACCTCTTTGCAGCGACCCAGACGGGTCTGTTGATGAGCCCCGATGCCGGCCAGCGTTGACGTCAGGCGCATCCTGAACGACGTCCCGTCAGCCTGGTGGTGGCTCACCAGGGAGAGCTTTATGCCTTCATGTTGGGCGTCGGTCTGCTGCGCACTGAGGAAGGCGCCCGTGACTGGCAGGTGGTGAAGCGAGATTGGGCAGAGCGCTATCTGATGCATCTGGCGGTGGATCCGGATGATCCCAGCCATCTGTTGGCGGCGGATGATCAGGGTCAGTTACTGCGCAGTTCCGATGGTGGCAAGGAATGGGCGGTGCTTTGATGCTGCGAAACCAAACCTTGTTCGAGTTATCTCCTGGCTTGCCTGCGAGTTCGAACTTGTGTCCAAATCTGTCCGCCTGAATTCATAGAATGCCAGCATTGCCCCGGCGAGTGCCGGGGCGAAGTCGTGATAGTCGACAAGCTCGACTGGTCCTCAAAGGGTCATGAAGGAGGAATCTTGCCGGTCGGTGAACTGATACACCTCATAGGGCGCCTGTTGAGGGCCGGGCATCCCGGGAGTGCCGATGGGCATGCCGGCCAGGCCGATACCATCGATGTCGGGTTGCTCTTCGAATAGCTTCTCGATGGCTGCCATGGGGACATGGCCCTCGATTATATATTCGCCTATCTCGATGGTATGACAGGACCCAAGGCCATAGGGAACGCCCGAGGCCTCCTTGATCTTGCCCAGTTCCACGTCGTCGATGATGGTCACTTCAATGCCCATATCCTCGAGGTGGCGGCCGTACCCGTCACAGCAGCCACATTGCGGGTTCTTGTAAAGGGTGGCTTCAGTCGGCATAGCAGCCTGAGCGGTAGTCGCGCCCAGCAACAAGGCACCGGAGAGAAGCAGGGGAGTGGTGTAACGGCTCATGAACGATCTCCATTGGAAGAGAAGAGGTACTTGACGAGAGAGAGGCGGTGCCCAAGCCTATGAGCATCAGGATCACCAGACGGTTCCTGATGCTATCGAGGGGGTCGTCGTTGGTCGACGGCTGACCATGAGGTTCTCCTGCCTGTGTCCCGGTGGCCCATGGTTGGTCTTGGCACCACGAATCAGGACACTTTAACGTCAAGATACCCATTCCTGAGCATCTTGCAACCTGTGTGCGGCACCAGGTTATCCCGGCGAGACTGGCTCTTGCCTCAGGCCTTGTTCATTCTCTTCTCAAGCCGAAACCCTGCTGCGTCAAAAACCATGAGTGAGACGGCCGAGCAGGGCGATCATCTGAGGTCGCCGGCGCCGCCATGTTCTTCTTCGCGCAGGCAGAGCCGATGGTCACCGAGGACTTCGATGATCCGGCAACTCTCGACCTTGCCACCGGCGCACTGGGTCACCATGCGCTCAAGCTCGTCGCGCAGCGCAGCGAGTCGCTGCAGCCGAGACTCCACCTCTTCCAGATGGTGCTTGACGAGGACATCGACCTCGTCACAGGGCATCTCCGGATGATCCGCCATTTCCAGCAACTCGCGCACGGCGTCGACGGAGAAACCGAAGTCCCGCGCGTGACGGATGAAGGTCAGCCGTCTGACGGCGTCTTCGTCGTAGCGCCGCTGGCCACCCTCGCTTCGTGAAGCGTCTCGCAACAGTCCGATGCCTTCGTAGTAACGCACCGTCTCCGGCTTGCAGCCGGTGCGGCGTGCCAGTTCGCCGATGCCGAGTATCCTGCCTGAGAGTGCTGAGCTTGCCGAGGAATCAGACATGATGACATCTCCGGATGAAGCGTGACGGTTACAGCCCTTGAACCTGTAGTTGCTACAGGGATTATGCTCTGGCCAAGGTAACGAATCTTGAGGAGCGACGCCATGAGCGAATCGACGCCTTCGGTCCTGACACTGCGAGTCGAGGGCATGGACTGTGGCGGCTGCGAGCGCAAGGTGGAGGCCGCGCTGGGTCGACTGGAGGGGGTCGAGGCGGTATCGGCCAGCTCGGTGACCGGCTCGGTGAAGGTCCATCCTCGTCAAGGGGCTTCTCCCGCTCGTGGGACGTTCGAGCAGGCCATCGGCGACCTGGGGTATGCCATTAAGTCCGATACCGCCTCGGCCCCCTCGACCTGGTGGCGCAGTGCCAAGGGGCGCCTGGTGCTGGTAGCCGGAACGCTGCTGGTGCTCGCCTTCGCCTGTCGGCTGGCCTGGCCCGCACTGGGCAACTGGCCTTTCGTTGCCGCCACCCTGGTGGGCCTGGTGCCCATTCTGCAGGCCGCCAGGCGGGCGCTGCGGGTACAAAACCCCTTCACCATCGAGATGCTGATGAGCATCGCTGCCCTGGGCGCGCTGGCCATCGGTGCCGCGGCCGAGGCCGCCGTGGTGGTGTTCCTGTTCGCCGTGGGTGAGTTGCTGGAGGGCGTGGCGGCCTCGCGGGCGCGACGCAGCATCTCGGCCCTGGCGGGTCTGACTCCGTCGACCGCGAGATTGATGGAGAATGGCGAGGTTCGCGAGGTGTCGGCTGCCTCGCTGCAGCCCGGGCAGCGGGTGCTGGTGCGCCCGGGGGACCGCGTGCCCTGTGATGGCCGCATCCTGGCCGGAGAGTCCGACCTCGATGAGTCACCGGTGAACGGTGAATCCTTGCCGCGGTCGCGAGCCCCCGGCGATGACATCTTCGCCGGAACGGTGAACCTCGACGCCGCCCTGGAGGTAGCGGTCACCCGTGGCGCCGAGGACAATACCATTGCGCGCGTCGTCCGCCTGGTGGAGGAGGCCCAGGCATCCAAGGCACCGGTGGCGCGTTTCATCGACCGTTTCGCTCGTTACTACATGCCGGCGGTGGTGGGCCTCGCCCTGCTGATGGCGTTGGTGCCGCCGCTGGTCTCGACCATGGCCTGGTCGGAATCGGTCTATCGTGCCCTGGCCCTGCTGTTGATCGCCTGTCCCTGTGCTCTGGTGATCTCGACCCCTGCGGCGATCGCCGCCGGTCTCTCGGCGGGCGCTCGCCAGGGGCTGCTGATCAAGGGTGGTGCAGTGCTCGAGCAACTGGGCAAGCTCAGGCTGATAGCGCTGGACAAGACCGGCACGCTCACCGCCGGTACCCCCAGGGTGACCGATGTGGAGGACTGGACGACGGGGCAGGGTGAGGGCGACATCCTGAGGCTCGCGGCGGCCCTGGAGCGCGACTCCAGCCACCCGATCGCCACGGCGATCCTGGCGCGCGCCGAGCAGCTGGGACTCTCCTCCACCGCAGTGAGTGAGGGTCGTGTCCTGCCCGGACGCGGGGTCGCCGGACGAGTCGAGGGGCGCGACCTTACCCTGGTTACGCCTCGTCATCTGGCGGCACTGTCGCTGCCTGACGGAGACTTCTCGCAGCGCATTGCGGCGCTGGAGCAGGCAGGCAAGAGCCTCGCGGTGCTGGTCGAGGGAGAGCATCCGCTGGGCCTGATCGCCGTCCGGGACGAGCCCCGCGAGGATGCCAGGGAAGGCCTGTTGGCTCTCGAGCGGCTCGGGGTCAGGACAGTCATGCTTAGTGGCGACAATGCCCGAACCGCTGCCGCTATCGGTGCCGCCCTGGGTATCGAGGCCCATGGCGAGCTGATGCCCGAGGACAAGGCCCAGCGAATCCGTGACTGGCAAGCCGCAGGGTACGGACCGGTTGGCAAGGTCGGTGACGGTATCAATGATGCCCCGGCACTGGCCGCAGCGGAGGTGGGTATCGCCATGGGCGGTGGCACCGACGTGGCGCTGGAAACCGCCGATGCAGCCCTGCTCAAGAACCGCGTCACCGGAATTGCCGAGCTGATCGACCTCTCGCGGGCCACGCTGCGCAACGTCAAGACCAATGTGGCGTTGGCACTTGGCTTAAAAGCCATCTTCCTGGTATCCACGGCACTGGGAATCACCGGCATGTGGATCGCCGTGATGGCGGATACCGGCGCTACCGTGTTGGTGACCCTGAACGCCATGCGGCTGCTGGGTTATCGCTTCAACGAGCGTTGAGGTATCGAGGAAGGCCCATGTCGAAGCTGAGCCCGTCCCTCACAGCGTCGCCAGCTTCCAGACATCACAGCGTCGCCAGCTTCCAGACATCATAGGCTGGCTCCTCGTAGGGATGGGCCAGTTTAAGGGAGGCGATGGCCGCCTGTATCTGGTCATCCTGGCAGACCAGTTCCACCTTGAGTTCTTCCACTTTTTCCAGATCCCCGACCCGGCCAATGTGCGGGTCGGCGCCTTGCAGCGGGCGGAACTGGCCGGTGCCGGTCGTCTGGAAACAGCAGGCCTCGTAATCGCCGATGCATCCCGCTCCGGTGGCAAAGACGGCTTCCTTCACCGCTTCGGCATCCTCCACGGGAACGAAGAACACGAACTTGTACATGGCTGACTCCTCTGGGTCATGACGTTGGATCATGCCCCATCTTCCCCATGAAAATGTCCATGTCCACCACGACTCTGTGGCTCGGTGCCGGCGTGACCAGCCTGATGCTGGCGGGTGCTGTTCAGGCCGGAAGCCATGACCAGACCCAGGATGATATTGTCGATACGGCGATCGCTGCCGGGCAGTTCGAGACCTTGGTGGCCGCCGTTCAGGCCGCAGGGCTTGTCGAGACTCTCAAGGGTGAGGGACCCTTCACCGTCTTCGCCCCCACCGACGAGGCCTTTGCCGCCTTGCCCGAGGGCACGGTCGAACAACTGCTGATGCCGGAGAACCTGGAGCAACTCCAGTCGATCCTTACCTACCACGTGGTTGCGGGTAACGTGATGGCAGAAGACGCCATGGGCCTGGACAGTGCCACCACCGTTCAGGGCCAGGACATCACCATTACCACCATGGATGGTAGCGTGATGATCAATGATGCCACCGTCATCCAGGCGGATATTGAAACCTCCAATGGCGTGATTCACGTCATCGATGGCGTCCTGATGCCCGAGTGAGCCGGAGTGTTCGGTGTGTGTGATTCGAGGTATCCGCCTGACACGGGATGACCTCGACGAAGATGAGTTTTACCCCGTCTTGCCGTCCTCAATGGGCGGTTTTTTTAGGTTCATCGCATTTTGCCGGGAAACGCGGCACGGATCTTCAGGAAGAAGTATTCCGTGTCGCGGTACCCGTAGGCCATCTGCTTGCGGGCCTTGGCGACGATCACCAGCCAGGCGATGCCGATGGAGATGCGCATACCGGTGAGGATCGTGGGTGCCGCCGCGGGCAGGACCACCTTTTTTCGCGTGCTCCAGGATCTGCAGTTCGAGCGGGTCGGCGATAACCGCACCCTTGAGGTGGACGTGCGGGTGATCGCCGCCACCAACCGCGAACTGGGCGAGATGATCCAGGCCAGCGACTTTCGCGAGGATCTCTATTTCCGTCTCAATGTCTTTCCGATCACCTCGGTGCCGCTGCGCGACCGCATCGAGGACGTGACCCTACTGGCGCGACATTTCCTGCTCCGTGCCTGCCAGAAGTTCAACCGGCCGGGCGTCAGGATCCCGCCGGCTCAGTTGGAGGTGCTCAAGCGTTACCCCTGGCCGGGTAATATCCGCGAACTGGAGAACGTCATCGAACGCCAGGTGATCGTGGCCCAGGGGCGTGAACTGGTCTTCGATGACCTCCTGGGTCCACTCGACCAGTTGGCGGCTCAGTGCCTCGGTGGCGCGGCCGAAGGCCGCCACCACGGCTTCGATGCTTTCGTCCCGGCTGGACACCACTACCTCGAAGCGCCGGCTCGCCAGCACTTCGCGGCTGCCCTCGTCGAGCAACTGGGCATCCAGACGGATCACCACCTCGGGGCGGCCGTCGCGGTAGCGGCTGTGGAAGGCACTCAGGTGGCTCGTCAGCGTGGCGTCGCTGCGGGCCCGGCTGGCATCGTCCACCACCGTGGTCAGGCGGCCGTCCAGGCGGAAGGCCTCGATCAGTGCGTCGCGCAGCAGCAGCGGGGCGTCGTCACGCCAGCGGGCGCCGGCGTAGGCCTGCAGTTCGCCTGGAGAGGGCATCACCAGCAGGCGCGGGCCATTCAGGGGAGAACCGGCACTGGGGGTGTCGACCCTCAGGGCCTGGTCCAGGGGCGCCTCCCGGGATGTCTCAAGAGTCGGCTCGGCCAGCATGAAGAGTCGCACCGGCTCACGCTCGGTCAGCAGGCTGCAGGCCGGCAGCAGGACCAGCAGCGACATGGCGAAATGCAGCAGGTAACGCGGGCTCATGGAGTGAATTCCTGGATCGAATCACGCCCCAGTAGAGCCTCGGCTGGGTTCTCCTCGAGGCGCCGAATCAGGCGGTTGAGGGCACGCAGGGCGGCGTGCAGTTCGCGCATGGCCGGGTCGAGCTCGCCTACGCCCTGCAGACCCCTGGCCAGCGAATCCTGGTGATTCTCGGTCAGGCGGTCCAGTCGAGTGGTGGTGGACTCCAGCGACTGCATGGCCCGGTCGGCCCGGGCCAGGATCTCCCGGCCCTCGGTATCGAGCAGCCTGGTGGCGGTCTCGCCCAGGCGGGTGAGGCTCGCCAGACCTTCCTCGGCCTGTGCGCCGGCCCGCCCGAAACCGGCCATCCCCCGGTCGATGACATCACGCTGGTCGACCAGCGTCCGGGAGATGACCTCGAGGTTGTCCAGAATCAGGGTCAGGCTCTCGGCATTTTCCTCGGAGAGCATCCGGTTGGCATGGGTCAGCAAGGTGTCCACCTGGATGAAAATCTCCTCGCTGCTGGAAAGCAGGGAGCTCAGTGGTGAGGGTTCGGCCTGGATCAGCGGCGGGTTCTCGCGATTGCCCTCCAGGCGGGAGCTGGCGGGTGTGCCGCCGAGCAGCTGGATGTTCATGCTGCCGGTGATGTTGGCCAGTGCCAGGCTGGCTCGGGTGTCCTGTTTGACGGGGATGTCGCTGTAGACACGGATCAGCGCGCGCACATGCCGCGGGTCCCGGGGGTCGAGGCGCAACTCGACCACGTTGCCGACATCGATGCCGCTGTACTGGACCGCATTGCCCTCGGCCAGCCCGCTGACGGCCCGGTCGAAGCCGACCTCGTAGTAGGCATAGTCACGGTCGACGCTGGACTTGCCGAGCCACAGGGCGAACAACAGGGCACCGCCCATGGTGAGGACCGTGAACAGTCCGATCAGTACATGGTGGGCGCGGGGTTCCATCGTCAGGCCTCCTTTCCGTCATGGGCCGCCCGATGGGCAGCGCGGCCCCGCGGCCCATGGAAGTAGTCGCGGATCCAGTCGTCGTCGGTGGCCTCCACCACCGCGAGACGGTCGGCCACCAGCACCCGGCGTTGCGACAGCACGGCGACCCGGTCGCAGACGGCGTAGAGGGTGTCCAGGTCGTGGGTGACCAGGAAGACGCTCAGCCCCAGCGCATCGCGCAGGGTCATGATCAGGCGATCGAAAGCGGCCGCGCCGATCGGGTCCAACCCAGCGGTAGGCTCGTCCAGGAACAGCACCTCCGGGTCCAGTGCCAGGGCGCGAGCCAGTGCCGCTCGCTTGATCATGCCACCTGAGAGCTCGGCGGGATACTGGCGGGCCGCCTCCCCGGGCAGGCCGGCCAGGGCAAGCTTGACCCGGGCCAGGCCCTCGGCATCGTGGCGGGTGAGTCCGGCATGCTCGATCAATGGCAGGGCGACATTCTCCGCCAGGGTCAGCGAGGTGAACAGGGCGCCACGCTGGAAGAGCACTCCGAAGCGGCGCTCCACCCGGGAGCGCTCGACCGCGGAGAGGCGCTGGAGGTTCTCCCCGAACACCTCGATGTTGCCGTCGCTAGGCCGCAGCAGGCCCACGATGCTGCGCAGCAGTACCGACTTTCCGGTGCCCGAGCCGCCCACCACGCCGAGAATCTCGCCCGGATAGAGGTCCAGGTCGAGCGCCTCGTGGACGCTGTGGCGGCCGAACCGGTTGGCCAGTCCACGGACCCGGATGAGCGGTTCCTGTGTCTGATTCACCAGCCCATCTCCATGAAGAAGAGGGCTGCGATTGCATCGAGCAGGATCACCATGAAGATCGACTGCACCACACTGGAGGTGGTGTGTTCGCCCACCGACTGGGCGCTACCGCTGACCTTGAAGCCCTCCAGGCAGCCGATCACGGCGACCAGAAAGGCGAAGAGCGGTGCCTTGCCCAGGCCGACCAGCATGTGGTTGAGCGGTATGTCGCGCTGCAGGATCGCCAGGAACTGTACGAGGGAGATGTCCAGCGCCAGGAGGCAGACCAGGGCGCCGCCGAGGATGCCGCTGAGCATGCCCACGAAGGTGAGGATCGGCAGGGTCACCATCATTGCCAGCACCCGCGGCATGACCAGTAACTCGATGGGGTCGAGCCCCAGGGTGCGGATGGCGTCGAGTTCCTCGTTGGCCTTCATGGCACCGAGCTGTGCCGTGAAGGCGCTGGCGGTGCGGCCAGCGAGCAGGATGGCGGCCAGCAGTACGCCGAACTCGCGCAGGAAGGCGAAGGCGACCAGGTTGACGGTGTAGATGGTAGCGCCGAAGTCGCGCAGCACGGTGGCGCCCAAAAAGGCGATCACGGCGCCCACCAGGAAGGTCAGCAGGGCGACGATCGGCAGGGCATTGAGGCCCGTCTGATGGACTTGGGCCACCACCGAGGTGAGCCGCCAGCGGCCTGGTCGCCATGAAATGACGACCAGAGTCGCCAGGACCTGTCCGATGAAACCCAGCAGCAGGCGCTGTTGCTGCCACAGCCCCTCGACACGCTGGCCGGTCTCGGCCAGGAAGTCCCGCACCGGCCGTGCCGGCCGCGGCTCCGGGGGGTGGCTGCCCGCCATGGCTTCGCCCAGGGTCCGCAGCAGGGCACGGCGTGTCGCCGGCAGGTCGGGTGCCCAGCGGTCGATGTCGGCGAGTCGATCGGCACCCACCAGTTCCGCCAGCAGGGAGGCACCGGCGGTATCCAGGGCGTCGATCCTCGACAGCTCGATCGTCTCGGTGCTGACGTCGCCACGATCGGCAATGCGACCGACCTCGCTGCTCAGGGTGGCGTAGTGCGCCAGGGTCCAGTTGCCCTGCACTTGCAGGCGATCGGCCTCGAGGGTGATGTTGCCGGAGGAGGACATGGAATCTCTCGAAGCATCATGAAGATCGATGGTAGCAGCTTGTTTACCCTGGCACGGGCTTACCCCGAGACCATTGCCTTGATCCGTTCCAGGGCGCGCTGCCAGAGACGATGACGCCTTGCATCAGCGTGGACTTCCAGGAACTCGGCGATGGGCACGACCTGGCTCTTCCGGTCGAGCATCGGGGCGTGGCCGCAGCCGGGCACCTCGAGGCTGACCAGGCCGGGCTGTGCTTCGGCCATGCGGGCCACGCTCTCGGCCTTGAGCAGTGGCGAGTCCTCGCCGCGGACGACCATCAGTGGGCAGCGGATCGCGGCCCAGTCGGCCCAGGTGTCCCTGGGAGTATCGTGGATGAATTGCTCACCGATGCGCGGATCGTAGTGGTAGGTCCAGCTGCCGTCCGGAAGGCGGCGGGCGCTGCCCTGGGCAAGCCGCCGCCAGGCCGCGTCGCTGTCGATGCCGAAGCCGGTGTAGTGGCGCCTGAGCTCGACCTCCAGGTCGCCGAAACGGCTGAAACGATGGGGCACGCCGAAGTAGGTGGCCAGTTCCGCCAGGCCGTCGGGGTCGAGTTCGGGGCCGACGTCATTGAGGATCAGTCGCTCGATCCGTGCGGCGGTGTCGGGTTCCGCAGCCAGCAACATGCCCAGCAGTCCGCCCATGGAGGTGCCCAGCCAGGGCACCGTCTCGAGGTCGAAGTGGTCGAGCACGGCCACTGCGACTTCCCTGTAGTGGTCATACAGATAGTGTTGGTGGGGGACCAGGGACCAACCTGAGAATCCTCGCCCCGGGGTATCCGGCGCAAGGATTCGCCAACCGGGGCCGAGTTCGCGGGCGAGGTCGGCAAAGTCACCCCCGTGGCGTGCCAGGCCGTGCCAGGCGACCAGAGTGCGGGTGGCCTCGGGGTGCCAGATGCGCACGGCGATTTCCATGTCGCCGACCCTGATCAGTTCAAGGACGTCCATGAGGCGTTCTCCATCCATCGGCTATTGCATGGCAGCATAGCGGAGTTTCTCGCGCAGTTCGCCAGGAAGAGTGTTTTCCTGATGGCTGGCTGCTGGATTAGCCACCGCAACATGCGACAAGGTATGTAAAATGATCCCTTCAGCCACCGAGGATGAAATCATGATGCGTCCCACCCCCCCCTGCTCCCTCGCCAAGCGGCAGGTCCGCCGTGCCCTGCTGCCGGCATTGATCGCGTCGGCCTTCGCTGGGCCCCTGCAGGCAGCTGATTTGTTGACCATTACACGCGATGCCCTGGATAACAATGCCGAGCTGGCCGCGGCCCGGTCACAGACGAGCAGCGTCGAGGCGGGGCGGGACGTGCAGCGTGCTGACCTGCTGCCCCAGGTCAATGCCTCGGCGGACGTGACCCACAATCGCCAGTATCAGGCCCAGAGAGGTGCGGGCGCAGTCTCCGGGAGCGGGACGGCCGGGGACGACCTTTACAATACGGCCAGGCTCAGCCTCGAGGCCACTCAAGCGCTTTTCGACGCTCGCAATGCGCGTGAGGTCGAGCAGGCCGAGCGACAGATCGACCAGCAGACCTACCAGCTGGCCGCCACCGAGCAGCAGGTGCTGATCGACATCTCCTCGGCCTATTTCGAGATCTTGCGTGCCTACGAGGTGCTGGATGCGCGGCGTGCCCAGGAGCGTGCCATCGGTCGCCAGCTGGAGCAGGCCCGCGAGCAGTTTGAGGTGGGGCTGATTGCCATCACCGAGGTCGAGGAGGCCCAGGCTGCGTTCGACCAGGCGCGTGCGGAGCGCATCACGGCACAGAGCAGCCTGCAGGTCAGCTTCGAGGCGCTGGAGCGCCTGACCGGCCATCGCTATCCCAGCATCGATTCGCTGGGTGATGAGATGCCGATACAACCGCCGACCCCTGACGACCGTGATCAGTGGGTCGAGCTGGCCATAGAGAACAATCCTCTGGTGCTGGCCAGCCAGGCCGGCGTCGAGGTCTCGCGCAGCAGCGTCGACGTGGCCCGTGCCGAGCGTCTGCCGACCCTCAATGCCTTTGCCAACTACCAGCTCAACGATAGTGACAGCGATGTGGTGGAAGGGCACAACTCTGTGAGTCAGGTCGGTGTGCGCGCCAGCCTGCCGCTCTATACCGGGGGGCGCACCCAGGCGAGCATTCGCCAGAACACCTACCAGCTGGAGGCCAGCCAGTACGACTTCGAGGACCAGCGCCGCGATACTGTGCAGCAGGTTCGGTCGCTCTTCACCCAGGTCAGCAACGATGTCTCTACGGTGGAGGCCAGGGCCCAGGCCATCGTCTCCAACCAGAGCGCGCTGGACGCCACCCGTGCCGGTTACCAGGTGGGCACCCGCAACATCGTCGATGTGCTCAATGCCGAACAGAACCTCTCCGACGCCGTCGCCGACCATGCCAGCGCCCGGTATGACTATGTGATCAATCTACTCAGCCTGCGTCAGCAGTCGGGGACCCTGGACGTGCGGTCCGTGGAGGAGGTCAATGCCTGGCTGGACGGTGGAAGCGTCTCCTTTACCCTGCCCGAGGACGCGGGTGATCATGACGCCGCCATGCAGATCGGTGAACCGCCGCGTCTGGAGGAGTAAGGGTCACGACGGGGAGTTGATATTTACATCCATACAAGTATGAATGTAAAATTCCTCACCCTTGACACAAATACCGGATCGGCAGGCACCATGAAAACGATTTTCTCCAACGGTCGGGAGACCTTTATGGTCCTGGCCGCTGGCGTATTGCTGGCGGCGTGTGGCCAGGAAGAGCCGTCGCAGCAAGCAGCGGATAGCCAGGAGCGTCCCCCCCACCCGGTCGAGGTCGTTGCGATCGGGGTTCAGGATATCCCCCTCGAGAAGTCCTATCCCTCACTGTTGCGCAGCGACGACGAGGTAACCCTGGTGGCCCGGGTGACGGGTTTCCTGGAGGAGCGGCACTTCGAACCCGGCCAACTGGTGGAAGAGGGACAGACGCTCTATACCATCGAGCCCGACCTCTACCGGGCCACGGTCAACCAGCGCGAGGCTGACCTGCAGAGCGTCAGGGCCGAGCTTTCCAGAGCCCAGCGCGATGCCCAGCGTTTCGAGCAGTTGCTCAGCCAGAATTCGGTCAGCCGCCAGCAGTACGATCAGGCGCGTGCCGAGCTGGGTATCGCTCAGGCGGGTGTCGCCCAGGCCGAGGCCGCCTTGGCCAGGGACGAGATCGATCTCGGCTATACGCAGGTGAATGCACCCGTGGGTGGCATGATCGGCCTCTCTCGGGTCAACCTGGGTAATCTGGTCAGCCCGGGACTCGAGCTGGCCACCATCACCCCCCTGGACCCATTGGAGGTGCGCTTCCAGCTGCCCCAGCGAGATGCCTTCGAATTGAGGCGCCAGCTCGAGGATCAGCCCCTCTCCGAGATCACGGCCATTCTCCAGGTGTCGGCCTTGCAGGACAGCAATGGCGAGCCGTTGAAGGGGCACCTGAATTTCCTGGGGTCGCGGGTCGACGAAGCGACCAGCACCGTCCAGGCCACCGCCAGATTCGATAATCCGCAGGCTCAGGTGCTGCCCGGCCAGTTCGTGCGCGTACGAATCGAGGGGCTGAAGCGGTTCGAGGTGCTGGCGGTGCCCGAGATTGCCATCGGCCAGGGGCTGATGGGCCCCCAGGTGTTCGTGCTCGACGAGGAGGGCGTGGCCCGTACCCGCACCGTGGAGCTGGGCGAGGTGGCCGGTCCCTGGCAGATCATCCGCGATGGTCTGGAGGTCGGCGAACGGGTGGTGGTCGGCGATCCGTCCGGCATCGAGCCGGGAACGGCTATCGAGCCGCTGCCCTTCGATGGCCAGGCCGGCGAGATCGTCGAGGCGGTCGAGCAGGCCGAGGCCGAGGCGGGCGAGGACGACGCCTCATGAGCTTCTCCAACTTCTTCATCAAGCGGCCGATCTTCGCCACGGTGCTGGCGATCATCCTGACGCTGATCGGGGTGATGAGCATGCGGGTGCTGCCGGTCGAGCAGTACCCCAGCGTGGTGCCGCCCACAGTCTCGGTGCGCGCCCAGTTCCCCGGCGCCGACGCCGAGACGGTGGCCCAGACGGTGGCCGCCCCCCTGGCCAAGGCGATCAACGGCGTCGAGGACATGCTCTACATGACCTCGACCAGTGCCGACAACGGTTCGATGCAGCTGCAGGTGGCCTTCAACATCGGCACCGACGGCGACATCAACACCATCAACGTCAACAATCGGGTGCAGGGCGCGCTGTCGCAGCTCCCCGAGGCAGTGCAGGCCCAGGGCGTGACGGTGGAGCTGAGCTCCAGCTCGATCCTGATGCTGGTGGCGCTGATCTCGCCGGAGGGTGACTACGACCGCACCTATATGCAGAACTACGCCACCCTCAACGTCCTCGACGAGCTGCGCCAGGTTCCCGGTGTCGGCAATGCCGAGGTGCTGGGCGGTGGCGAGTTTGCCATGCGCATCTGGATGGACCCGGACAAGCTGGCCCAGTATGACCTGACGCCCACGGAAGTCGCCCGGGCGATCCGCGCCCAGAATACCGAGGTACCGGCGGGCAGCCTGGCGGCCACGCCCCAGAGTGATCCGCGGGCCTTCAGCTATACCATCACCGCCGGCGGGCGGCTCAGCGACGTCGACGACTTCCGCGAGATCTTCCTGCGCACCAACCCGGACGGCTCGGCGCTGCGGCTGGATGACGTGGCGCGCGTCGAGCTCGGCGCCTCCTCCTACGGCGTGGATGCCCGTCTTAACGGCGCCGCCATGTCGCCGATCATCATCAATCAGCAGCCCGGGGCCAACGCCCTGGAGACGGCCGAGGCGGTCAAGGCCACCATGGCCGATCTGGAGGGGCGTTTCCCGCCCGGGCTCGAGTATGTGGTGCCCTACGACACCACCCTGTTCATTGATGCCTCGGTGGAAACCGTGCTCAAGGTCTTCGTCGAGGCCTTCCTGATCGTCATCGTGATCCTGTTCATCTTCCTGCAGAACTGGCGCTTCACGGTGATCGCCATGTCGGTGGTGCCGGTCTCGGTGCTTGCCACCTTCGCCGGTTTCTTCGCCTTCGGCTTCTCCATCAACCTGCTGACGCTGTTTGCCCTGGTGCTCTCCATCGGCATCGTGGTGGACGACGCCATCCTGGTGGTGGAGAACGTCGAACGGGTGCTCAGCGAGGACGAGTCGATATCGGTACGGGATGCCACCATCCGTGCCATGCGCGAGGTCGGTGGCCCGGTTATCGCCACCTCGCTGATCATGGCCGCGGTCTTCGTTCCGGTAGCCTTCCTGGGCGGCTTCACCGGCCAGATCTACCAGCAATTCGCCCTGACCGTGGCGATCTCGGTGGCCTTCTCTGCACTGATGGCGCTGACCTTCACACCGGCGCTAAGTGCCATCTTCATCAAGCACAAGCCCCAGGGTGGCGAGTCGTCGCTGAAGCGGGCCATCCAGACACCGTTCCGCCTGTTTGATCGCCTCTTCGCCGCCATTACTGCCGTCTACCTCTGGGTGGTCAAGGCGCTGGTGCGCTTCTGGGGCCTGGCACTGCTGTTCACCGCCCTGGTGATCGGCGGCTCCTGGTGGCTCTACCAGAACACACCATCGACCCTGGTGCCGGAGACTGACCAAGGCATTGTGCTTGCCAGCGTGCAGCTGCCGGACTCCGCCTCCCTGGCGCGCACCCAGGACTACATGGCCGAGCTGAGCTCGCGCATCGAGGAGATCCCGGGGGTCAGCTACGTGGCGGCGGTCGCCGGCTACGACATCCTCTCCAGCGCGGTGAACACCGCGCGGGGCGTGATGTTCATCAACATGGCGCCCTGGGGGGAGCGTGAGCTCACCGCCGAGGGGCTGGTGGGGCAGGTGATGCAGCTGGGGGCCCAGGTGCAGGGTGGCTCGGCCATGGCCTTCAACATGCCGCCGATCATGGGACTCTCCACCACCGGCGGCTTCACCGGCTATCTGCAGTCCTTCGAGGGCGCTACCCCTCAGGAGCTTTTCCAGGCCTCGGTTCAGGTGATGCAGGCGGCGGGCGAGAACCCGGCACTGAAACGCGTGTTCACGACCTTCAACGTCAACGTGCCGGGCTACCGGGCCGAGATCGACCAGCAGAAGGCACTGAGCTATGGCGTGGCGCTGCAGGACCTGAACGCCACCCTGTCGAACACCTTCGGCAACGGTTTCGTCAATTTCTTCAACTACCAGAACCGCAATTTTCAGGTCTACCTGCAGAACGAGGACGAATTCCGCAAGACCCCGGACGACATCAACAATGTCTACGTGCGAGGCGGCAACGGCGAGCGGATCCCGCTCTCGGAGTTCGTGACCCTCGAGCGCCAGGCCAAGCCGGCGGTGGTGTCGCGCTTCGGGGTCTATCTGGGTGCCCAGTTCCAGGGCGGCCCGGCGTCGGGCTACAGCTCCGGCCAGGCGGTCGCCGCCATGGAGCAGATCGTCGAGGAGCAGCTCGGCGACGGCTGGGGCATGGGCTGGACCGGCACCGCCTACCAGGAGACCCAGATGGGCAGCACTGCCACACTGGCCATCGTCTTCGGCCTGCTGATGGTGTTCCTGATCCTGGCGGCCCAGTACGAGAGCTGGTCGCTGCCGCTGGCGGTGCTCACCGCGACGCCGTTCGCCTTCCTCGGCGGCATCGGCGGTATCGTGCTGCGTGGGCTGGACACCAGTGTCTACGTGGAGATCGGCATGCTGGTAGTGGTGGGGTTGGCGGCCAAGAACGCCATCCTGATCGTCGAGTTTGCCGAGCTGCAGCGCAAGGAGCAGGGCAAGTCGATCCGCGAGGCGGCCATCACCGCCGCCCGGCTGCGCTTCCGGCCGATCGTCATGACGTCCCTGGCGTTCATCTTCGGTACCCTGCCGCTGGCGCTGGCCACCGGCGCCAGCGCCACCAGCAGCCACCACATCGGCACCACCGTGGCGGTGGGCATGGCCACGGTGGCGGTGCTGGGCAGCTTCTTCGTACCGAGCTTCTACGCCATGATCGCGGCGGTCTCCGACTGGCTGCGCCGTAAGCTGGGCAGCCAGAAAACCCATGGACAGCAGCCGGCGCTGGAGAGTGATTCGCACTGACCCGGTGCTGATCGGACACTGACAGGCACCACTCCCTGCGGGAGTGGTGCCTTTTTTCGTGCGCCAGGCATGGCGCGCAGCGCCTGACTGGCGCTGTTCCCGAGGGTGGTATCTCGGGATGACTTGGGGGTGAAAGTCCCCTGCACGCCCGGCAAGGGGAAGTGCTAGCCAACGGCAAGGGTGTCTCTCGCG
>NZ_JBDNGD010000104.1:0-3338 GCF_041689495.1 Halomonas sp.
GAGCAGCGTCACGGCCCTGGCGACGCCGGCCTCGCCGGCAATGCTCGCCGCGTAGTTGAACGGGCGACCCAGGAACACGAAGCTGGCCCCCAGCGACAACGCCTTCAACACCTGGCTGCCGCGGCGGAAGCTGCCGTCGATCATCACTGGCACGGCCCCTTCTACCGCCTCCAGCACCTCGGGCAGCATGGTCAACGGCGCCACGGTGGCATCCAGCTGACGACCACCGTGATTGGAGACGATCAACCCATCGGCGCCCGCCGCCACCGCCCGCCGGGCATCCTCGGGATGCAGGATGCCCTTTACCACCAGCGTGCCGGGCCAACGCGCGCGAACCCGCTCGAGGGTCGACCAGTCGAGATGCCGGCGCCCCGAGAAATCCCGGTTTACGTTCTTCGCTAGCACGGGCACGCCGCGGGTCGCAGCGTTGTTCTCGAAGTGCGGCACACCGTGACGCCACAGGGTGCGCAGGAAGGTCCCGAACAGCCAGCGCGGTCGCGCCAGGCCATCACAGGCCAGGCGCAGGCTGGGCCGCAGCGGCGATGAGAAGCCGGCACGACGGTGATTCTCGGGATTGGGTGGTACGGCGTAGTCCACGGTGATCACCAGCGTGGTAAACCCGGCCCGCTCGACGCGCGCCAGCAGGGCATCGATCTCCTCCGGGCTGCCGGGCAGGTAGGCCTGGAACCAGTCCGAGCCGTCCGGCCCCGCCAGCGCCTCCATGGGGATCAACGAGGTGCCGCTGACGATCATGGGGATCCCGGCGTCGGCCGCCGCCCGCGCCAGCACCTGATCGCCGCGATAGGCCGTCAGGGCGCTGATGCCCATGGGCGCGATGCCGAAAGGGTAGGCATAGCGACGACCGAAGAGCTCGGTCCCGGTGGACACCCCGGAGACGTTCACCAGCGCTCGTGGCAGCAAGTCGTAGGCCTCGAAGGCCTCGCGGCTGGCCCGGGCGGTACCGCCGTCCTCGGCCACGCTGGCCACATAGCCGAACAGCGGCCGCGGCAGGTGCCGGCGCGCTGCCCGTTCGAAGTCATCGAGACTGAGGATGCGCTCCAGCCGCCGAGCGCTCATCGGTTGCCTCCCGACGTCGCGGCTGGCTTTCGCCAGGCGTCCTCGTTGACGGCCGTGAGCGGACCGCTCCCGGACAGCGCCCCCACTAGGTTGTCCACCGCCAGCTGGGCCATGGCCTCGCGGGTCTCGTGGGTGGCCGAGCCGATATGCGGTGTGGCCACCACGTTGTCCATCGCAGCCAGGGGCGAGCTCGCCGGTAGCGGCTCCTCGGCGAAGACGTCGAGCCCGGCGGCGCGAATCACCCTACGCTGCAGGGCATCGACCAGCGCAGGCTCGTCGATCACCTTGCCCCGCGCCACGTTGACCAGCGCCGCCGTGGACTTCATCCGCGCCAGGGCCGTGGCATCGATCAGGTGATGGGTGTCGGCGTTGTAGGGCACGCTGAGACAGACGATGTCCGCCTCCGCCAGCAGGGCGTCGAGCTCGCGACGATGAGCGCCCAGGCAGGCCTCAAGCTCGGGCTTCGGCGAGGCCGCCGTGTAAAGGATGGGCATGCCGAAGCCCAGCGCACCGCGCCGCGCGGTAGCCGCGCCGATCCGCCCCGCCCCCACGATGCCGAGGGTCTTGCCGTGTACGTCGATCCCGAAGTGCTCGCGCCCGATATGTGCCTTCCACTCGCCATCTCGAACCCGGTTGGCCAGCTCCACCAGGCGACGCTGGGTCGCCATGATCAGCGCGAAGGCCGTGTCCGCCGTGGTCTCGGTCAGCACATTCGGGGTGTTGCACAGCAGGATGCCGCGCCGGTTCATGGTCGCCAACGGCAGATGGTCATAGCCCACCGAGATGGTCGACACCACCCGCAGCGCCGGCGCCTCGGCCAGCATCGCCTCGTCGAGTTCCAGCTTGCCACCGATCAGCCCGTGGGCACGCGACAGGGCGGCAAGAAAATCGGCGCGGTTGTGCTCGCTAATCTCCTCGAAGTACTCGACCTCGGCGACGGCAGACAGCGCCGCCAACTGCGCCTCGCTGAGCCGCCGCACAGCGACGACACGCCAGGGCCTGGACGCCTCACCCATGAGTCGACTCCCCCAGCCCCTCCATGCGGAACCCCATCTCCTCCAGGGCGGACACAAGCTCGGTGGCGCGTGCCTCTTCCAGCTCGACTAGCGGTGGTCGCACGCGACGCCAATCGGACGTCCCGGAGAAGTGCGCCGTGGCGGCCTTCATGGCAGGAATCAGTGGATAGCGCTCGAACAGGTCGCGCACTGCGTTGAGCGCCTGCTGCCGCTCGTCGGCGGCCTCGGCCTGCCAGCTCGCGGCCAGGCCCGCGATGGCGCCCGGGTTGACGTTGGCGGTGGCACTGATGCAACCGGCGCCTCCGGCTCGCAGGGTATCCAGCAGGAAACGCTCGCTGCCGGCATAGACGGCGAAGTCGTCGCCACCGAAGCGATCGATCAACGCCTGAGTATGCGACCAGTCGCCACCGCTGTCCTTGATTCCGGCGATGGTGCCAGGGAAGGCGTCACGCAGGCGTTCGATCAACGCCAGTGACAGCGGCACCTGTGCGACGGGGGGAATGTGATAGAGATAGACCCGCAGCCGCGAATCCCCCACCCGCTCGATCACCTCACTGTAGTAGCGAAACAATCCCTCGTCGCTGACGCTCTTGTAATAGAAAGGCGGCAGCATCAAGACGCCCGCACAGCCCACTGCCACGGCCTCGCGGGTCAGCGCCACGCTGTCGCCGATGGCGCACTGTCCGGTGCCGGGCATCAGCCGGGCGGGGTCGACACCGCCCTTCACCAGGGTACCCAGCAGGTGCTGTTTCTCCTCGACCGTCATCGAGTTGGCCTCGGAGTTGGTGCCGAACACCGCGAGCCCGACCCCGTGTGAGGCGAGCCACTGGCAGTGAGTCACGAAGCGCCGGGTATCCGGCGCCAGGTCGGCGCCGAAGGGGGTGATTACCGGAGACCAGACGTCTCCACGCGTTTGGGACATGACATTCTCCTTGTGCGGATCATTGTCCATCAGTGCCAGGATTCGATGGCGTAGCGCTCGAGCGCTTCCGGATCGAAGCCGAACCCCAGGCCGGGCGTGGTGGGCAGCCTCAGCCGGCCATCGGCGAATTCAAGCTGGGTATCCACCAGGCGCCGAAAATTGAGCACCTGATCGTCAGCGAAGAACTCTACCATCTGCACGTTGGGCGCCGAGGCGACGAGATGGATGTGCAGGTCGTGGAACCAGTGCGGATAGATATCCACGCCGAAGCTCGCCGCCGTGGCGGCGATGCGTCGGAACTCGGTGATCCCGCCGCATACCGC
>NZ_JBDNGD010000105.1:0-4308 GCF_041689495.1 Halomonas sp.
AAGGAAGGAAAAATCCGTCAACTCATTGTTGAGCAGGTAACCGCCCGGAAACCCGGTACCGCCATCGGCCATGATCCGCGAGCCGAATGACTGTTCAATGGAGCTGGTCATGGCCAGGGCGTTGCCATGTTCGTCGATGATGCTGATATGGCTGGTCCCCGATTCGGGCTGGCTGGGCTGGACCCCCCATGCCGTCGACAGGGAGCCGGGGTTACCCGGGGAAGCACCGTCACTGCCGAGGCTCTGCTCGCCGATTCGCTCGGCACGCAGGGCCAGGTAATCGGGATTCAACAGGCTCGACCAGTCACCCCCCGGCGCCTGAACGAAGTCGGGATCCGCGATGTACTTGCCACGATCGGCGAAGGCCAGCCGGGAGGCCTCGAGAAACTGATGCAGCCAGTCGACTCCGGGAATGCCCTCTTGCAGTGGTGTCTCGACAGCCGGCAGATGCTCGAGAATTCCCAGGATCTGCATCAGGGTCAGGTGACCTGACGAAGGCGGCGGAAAGCCGCAGATTCTCCAGAACCGCCAGTCCGTGCACAGGGCCTCGCGCTCCTTGGCGACGTAACTCGCCAGGTCCTCGAGGGTCATGGAGCCCGGACGCTCGTCATGCTCCTGCACCCTGAACACCAGATCTTCACCTATGCTGCCGGTATGCAACGCCTTGCTACCCTCTTCGGCAATCTCGCGCAGAATAGCGCCCAGGGCCAGATTCTTCAGCTCGTGATCCACGGCGAGGGGCTCGCCATTCTCGTCGTAATAAAAGGCACCGGCCAGGGAATCGCTGCGCAGCAGCTCATCCGCGGCCAGGCTGGCATGCAAGCGGGGGCTGACCGGAAAGCCCTGTTCGGCCAGGGTAATGGCCGGTGAGAAGAGATCCGCCCAGGGCAAAAGACCATGGCTGTCGTGGGCCATCTCGAGCATGCGCACCGTTCCCGGCACCCCGACGGAAAGACCGCTGGCAACGGCGTCCGTGAAGGCCAATGGCTGCCCTTCCTCGTCCAGGAAGAGGGTTTCATCGACATTCCGCGGCGCCCGCTCACGGCCATCGAAGGATGTGACGTTCTCGCCATCGAAATGCACCAGGAAAGCACCACCGCCGATCCCGCTCGACTGGGGTTCCACCAGGGTCAATACCATCTGTACCGCGATGGCGGCATCGGTGGCCGAGCCACCCGCCTTGAGCACCTGGTAGCCGGCATCGGTAGCCAGCGGGTTGGCGGCCGCCACCGCGAAGCGTTCGGCGCTCCAGCCGGGCTTTTCCTCAGTGCCGGAACTGACTTCCGGCACGATGTCGGGCATCTGGTACTGGAAGGCCGCCTCGCCCAGGGCAAACTGTGGCAACCCAGCCAGCAGCAGGACCGTGATCCGCGGCAACCAATGATGAGGGAATCGCAGGGTGACATGGTTCATGATCAACCGTCCTTAGTGAAGCGCCGTTGCAACGTGGGACTGTCATCATAGATCATTCCTTGCCATAGATGCAGACATGACAGCATCCCGACTGACTGACGTCAGCCGGGGTGAGGATGTGGTGTTGCCATACAGGAGAGGAGGCACTGACCGGCGCCGGCAGCTGTCCGGCCTCAGGGTAGGCTTATTCGAGAGTTTCCCCCGCCAGCATGAACCAGGTTTCGAGCACCGCATCCGGGTTCAAGGATACAGAGTCGATGCCCTGCTCCATCAGCCACTTGGCCAGGTCCGGATGATCCGAAGGCCCCTGGCCGCAGATACCGATGTACTTGTCCTGCGCACGGCAGGCCTGGATGGCCATGGCCAGCAGCTTCATGACGGCGGGGTTCCGCTCATCGAAGAGGTGGGCGACGATGCCGGAATCACGGTCGAGCCCCAGGGTAAGCTGGGTCAGGTCGTTGGAGCCGATGGAAAAGCCGTCGAAGTGCTCGAGGAACTCATCGGCCAGCAGTGCGTTGGCCGGCAGCTCGCACATCATGATCACCTTGAGGCCCCTGTCACCACGTGACAGGCCATTGGCCCCCAGGAGGTCGACGACCGCCCGAGCCTCCTCGGTGGTCCGCACGAAGGGCACCATGATCTGGATGTTGTCAAGACCCATCACCTCGCGGACCCGCTTGATGGCGCGACACTCGAGCTCGAAACAGGGGCGGAAGGACTCGGAGATGTAGCGCGAGGCGCCACGAAAGCCCAGCATGGGATTCTCCTCGCCGGGCTCGTACAGCTTGCCGCCGATCAGATTTTCGTACTCGTTGGACTTGAAGTCGGACAGACGCACGATGACCGGCTGGGGGTGGAAGGCCGCCGCCAGGGTCGAGATCCCTTCCACCAGCTTGTCGACGTAAAAGTTGACCGGATCGGCGTAACCCGCGGTACGCAGGTCGATTGTCTGCTGGAGGTCGGCCGGCAGAGTGTCGTACTCCAGCAGCGCCTTGGGATGCACCCCGATCATGCGGTTGATGATGAACTCGAGGCGCGCCAGGCCAACACCGGCGTTGGGCAAGCCGGCAAAGGCGAAGGCCCGGTCGGGATTGCCCACGTTCATCATGATCTTGAAGGGCAGATCCGGCATGGCATCGACACTGGTCACGCGGCGGTCGAACTCGAGAAGGCCATCATAGACGTGCCCGCTGTCCCCCTCGGCGCAGGAGACTGTGACATCGCGGCCGTCGGCCAGTACCTGGGTGGCATCGCCACAGCCCACTACCGCCGGAATGCCCAGTTCCCGGGCGATGATCGCCGCATGACAGGTCCGACCGCCACGGTTGGTGACGATGGCCGAGGCCCGTTTCATGATCGGCTCCCAGTCCGGATCGGTCATGTCGGTGACCAGGACATCACCCGGCTTGACCTTGTTCATGTCCTCGGGCGAAAAGACGATCTTCACCGCCCCCCGGCCGATACGCTGGCCGATGGCGCGGCCGGTGACCAGGGTCCGGCCCTTCTCCTTCAACAGGAAACGCTCGAGCTTCCCCCCTTCCTGCTGGGAGACCACCGTCTCGGGGCGGGCCTGAACGATGTAGAGTTCGCCATCGTCACCGTCCAGGGCCCATTCGATATCCATGGGCCGCTGGTAGTGCTGCTCAATGGTCACGGCCTGGCGCGCCAGTGACATGATCTGGTCATCACTCAGGCAGAAGTGACCACGATCCGCCAGGGAAACATCCACGGTGGCGACCGACTTGCCGGCACTGGCATCCTCGGTATAGATCATCTTGATCAGCTTGGAGCCCAGGTTCCGGCGCAGTACCGCCGGACGACCCGCCGCCAGAGTGGGCTTGTGCACATAGAACTCGTCGGGATTCACCGCCCCCTGCACCACCGTCTCGCCCAGGCCCCAGGAAGCGGTGACGAAGACCGCATCACGATAGCCGGACTCGGTGTCCAGGGTGAACATCACCCCACTCGCGCCGGTCTCGGAACGCACCATCTTCTGGATCCCGGCGGACAGGGCCACGTTCTCGTGGGCATAGCCGCGGTGAACGCGATAGGAGATGGCGCGGTCATTGAACAGGGAAGCGAACACCTCGTGGACCGCTCGCTTGATGTTGTCGAAGCCCTCGATGTTGAGGAAGGTCTCCTGCTGACCCGCGAAGGAGGCATCCGGCAGGTCCTCGGCAGTGGCCGAGCTGCGAACCGCCGCCTTGAGGTCGGGGTGCTGGGCCAGCAGGCGTTCATAGGCATCACGCAGGTGGGCCTCGAAGGTCGGCGGCAGGGGGGTCTCGATCACCCACTGACGAATCTGGGCGCCGGTTTTCGCCAGGGCCTTGGTATCGTCCACATCCAGGGTGGCGAGCGCCTGGTTGATCCGCTCGTTGAGCCCTTCATGAGAGAGGAACTCACGGTAGGCATGGGCCGTGGTGGCAAAGCCACCGGGAACGGTCACGCCGGTGCCGGAAAGGTTCGAGATCATCTCGCCGAGGGAGGCGTTCTTCCCGCCCACGCGTTCGATATCCGTCATGCCCAGTTGATCGAACCACAGGATGTAGTCTTCCACGATACCCCCTTGAATCACGACGCCTGGAAGCCCGAAGCAGGTCGTCAGGAATTGACGACGGCGACTCTACCAGTCGATGCCGATATTCGCCATTGGTCTAACATCGAAGTCACTGGAGGTTTTTTACAACACGGGCCCAGGCGATCACACCTTCCATGCCCGGGCACCCACAGGCAGTGGCTGCTTGTACCCCGCCGACGCAACACCGAGAATGGCCGCTCCCGTCCAAGCCAAAGCGATGATCGTCATGACGCGAACCGCCTTCTTCATTTCCGACGGTACCGGCATCACCGCCGAGAGCCTTGGCCGCAGCCTGCTGGCGCAGTTCGAGAATGTCG
>NZ_JBDNGD010000106.1:0-4741 GCF_041689495.1 Halomonas sp.
CGATGGCCACTTCGACAGCAAGCCCGTCGACCTGCCGATGAGTCTGCTGTTCGGCAAGACGCCCAGGATGCAACGGGAATTCCAGCGCCAGTCCCGTGAACTCTCCGGGGTGATGCTCGACAATCTGGACCTGCGCGAGGCCATGGAGCGGGTGCTGCGCTTGCCCACTGTGGCCGCCAAGGGCTTTCTGATCACCATCGGTGATCGCTCCATCACCGGGATGGTGGCCCGTGACCAGATGGTCGGTCCCTGGCAGGTGCCGGTGGCCGATGTGGCCGTGACCACCGCCAGTTTCAATACCCATGCCGGTGAGGCCATGGCCCTGGGCGAACGCCCGCCGGTGGCATTGATCGACCCGGCGGCCAGTGCCCGCCTGGCGGTGGCCGAGGCGATCACCAACCTGGCCGCCGCGCCCATCGAGAAGCTCGGCGACATCAAGCTCTCGGCCAACTGGATGAGTGCCGCCGACTATCCCGGCGAGAATCAGGCCCTTTATGACGCCGTTCACGCCGTGGGCATGGAGCTCTGCCCCGCCCTGGGCATCGCCATCCCGGTCGGCAAGGACTCCATGTCCATGCGCACCGCCTGGCGGGCAGAGGACGGCACTGGAGAAGGGCAGGGCGAGCCTGAGGAGAAGAGCGTCACCTCGCCGTTGTCGCTGGTGGTCACGGGTTTTGCCCCGGTCACCGATGCCTTGAGGACCCTGACTCCGCAGATCAATATGGAGCAGGATGAATCCGACCTGATCCTGATCGACCTGGGCGGCGGCCGGAATCGCCTGGGTGGCTCTGCCCTGGCTCAGGTCTATGGTCAGGCGGGTGATGAATGCCCCGATCTGGATGACCCCGAGGACCTCAAGGCCTTCTTCGCGGTGATCCAGGGCCTCAACCGGGACGGCAAGCTGTTGGCCTATCATGACCGCAGCGATGGCGGCCTGCTGGTGACCCTGCTGGAGATGGCCTTTGCCGCTCACGCCGGCCTGGAAATCAAACTCGACTGGTTGACCGACGAGACTGGTCAGGCTGTCGATGCGCTCTTCGCCGAGGAGCTCGGCGCGGTGATCCAGGTCAACCGCCAGCACACCGAGGAAGTGTTTGCACAGTTCGCCGCCGCCGGCATTGAGACCTGCGGCGTCATCGCCCGTCCGCGCTATGACGACCAGGTGCGGGTCACGCTCTTCGAGGAGCCGCTGCTCGAGACGACTCGACTGCTCACCCAGCGTACCTGGAGCGAGACCAGCTACCGGATGCAGGCCCTGCGCGATAATGCCGACTGCGCCAAAAGCGAGTTCGACGGCCTGCTTGATAATCGCGACCCGGGCCTCTCGGCCACGCCGAGCTTCGAGGTGGACGAAGACATCGCCGCCCCCTATCTGAATACGACCCGCCCGGCCGTGGCGGTGCTGCGCGAGCAGGGCGTCAACGGCCAGGTGGAGATGGCCTGGGCCTTCGACCAGGCCGGCTTCGAGGCCGTCGACGTGCACATGAGCGATATCATCGAGGGGCGGGTGAGCCTCGAGGCGTTCAAGGGGATGGTGGCCTGCGGCGGTTTCTCCTACGGTGACGTCCTGGGCGCCGGCGGTGGCTGGGCCAAGTCAGTACTGTTCAACCCGCGTGCCCGGGAGCAGTTTGCGGCCTTCTTCCAGCGCGACGACAGCTTAGCGCTGGGCGTTTGCAACGGTTGCCAGATGCTCGCCCAGCTGCGCGAGCTGATCCCCGGCGCCGAGGCTTGGCCACGCTTCGTGCGCAACGAGTCCGAGCAGTTCGAGGCCCGGGTGGCCATGGTGCAGGTGGAAAAGAGTCCGTCGATCCTGCTGGCCGGCATGGAAGGCTCGCGCTTGCCCATCGCCGTGGCCCATGGCGAGGGCCGTGCCGAGTTCCGCGACAGCGCTCACCTGCGCAGGATGCAGGGAAGTGGCCAGATCGCGCTGCGCTATATCGATAACCATGGCCAGGTCACCACCCGCTACCCGGCCAATCCCAATGGCTCCCCCTCCGGCATCACCGGCCTGACCACGCCGGACGGCCGGGTGACCGTCATGATGCCCCACCCGGAACGGGTCGCCCGTGCGGCCACCAACTCCTGGCGCCCTGCGGAATGGACCCGGGACGGGGCCTGGATGCGGTTGTTCCGCAATGCGCGGGTCTGGCTGGGGTGATGAGTCCGTCACGGCATGACCGGAGGATCGCCGCAAGGTAGACTGTGGGATTGATCCTTCGCCATGCAACTCCGAGGTCCGCCCCGCATGAGCGAGACGCCCCAGACAGAAGCCCCCGTGGCACCCGAGAGCGAGGCATCGTCGGCGGCCGTTGAGGCCCTGGGCCGCCTGTTCGACGAGCCGATCACCCGACTCCCGGAAGACCTCTATATTCCGCCGGGGGCGCTGCGTGTCTTCCTCGAGGCCTTCGAGGGGCCGCTGGATCTGCTGCTCTACCTGATCCGCAGGCAGAACCTGGATATCCTGGCCATCGATGTCGCCGCCATCACCCACCAGTACATCGAGTACGTGGAGCTGATGAAGGCCATGGAGATCGAGCTGGCCGGTGAGTACCTGCTGATGGCGGCTATGCTGGCCGAGATCAAGTCGCGTACCCTGCTGCCGCGCCCTCCAAGGGAGAGGGATGACGCGGACGAGGAGGATCCGCGGGCCGAGTTGATCCGTCGCCTGCAGGAATATGAGCAGCTCAAGACCGCCGCCGAGGGGCTGGCCGAACTGCCACGGCTGGGTCGTGACTGGTTCCCGGCCAGGGCGCTCTTGCCGCCGCTGGAGTCCCGAGTGATTCACCCGGATGTGGAGCTGGATGAGCTTCTGGGGGCCCTGGCGGGAATCCTCAAGCGTGCCGAACTCAATCAGGTCCACCACATCAGTCGCGAGGCACTCTCGACTCGTGAGCGGATGCTTAAGATCATGGAGGCGTTGAACCATGGGCACTTTACCCCCTTCGAGTCGCTGTTCACCCTGGAGGAGGGCAGGTCGGGTGTCGTCGTCACTTTCATGGCGATCCTCGAACTGGCCAAGGAATCGATGATCGAGATCGTGCAGAATGTCCCGCTTTCGCCGATCCATGTGCGTGTCCGGGCCTCGGTGGAGGCGGTCGAGGCTGATGACGTCGACCGAGATCCCGAGATCGCTGGCGAGAGCCCCTTTGGCGACGATGAGCAGGGGGCGCCATGACGTCCATGGAATTTCCCGATGCCCTGGAAGAGATCCTCGAGGCCGCGCTGCTCGCCGCGGGGGAGCCATTGGGGCTGGAGCGTCTGGAAGCCCTCTTCGATGACCATGAACGCCCTCCTCGGCGAGCGCTGAACGAGGCCCTGGAGCGGCTGGGCATCCGCCATGAGCGGGGGGCCATGGAACTCATCGAGACGGCCTCGGGCTACCAGTTGCGCATTCGTCCGAGGCTCTCGGGCTGGGTGTCGCGGCTGTGGGACGAACGTCCCCAGCGCTATTCCCGGGCGCTGCTCGAGACCCTGGCATTGATCGCCTACCGCCAGCCGGTCACGCGAGGCGACATCGAAGAGGTGCGAGGCGTCGCGGTGAGCGGCTCGATCATGCGCACTCTGCTTGAGCGTGGCTGGATCCGTGTGGTGGGCCATCGCGATGTGCCGGGCCGCCCAGGCGTCTATGCCACCACCCGATGCTTCCTCGATGACTTCGGCCTGAAGGCCCTCGATGAACTGCCGCCGATGCACGAGCTGAAGACGTTCGAGGAGGCGCGCTACGAGCGGGTGGAGGATGAGCCGCCTCCGCCCTTGCAGACGGCGCTGCTGGCACAGGCCGATGTGCCACTCGACGAGGGCGAGCGTTACAAGACGAGCGATGAGACGAACAGCGATGGACGCGAGGGCGACGATTTGGCGTTCCCGACCATCGAAACGACGGCCGGGACGGCCGACGACGACCACGCCGGGACGGCGTCAGCGCGGACCGGGTTGAGCTTCGCCGATCTCGAGGCTCGCCTGTCCGAACGTGCCCGGGGCCGTATGGACGATGACGGTGACCCGGGGGCGGAATCCACACCCAGTGAGACAGACGACCGATGAGCGACACGACAGAAAAACTGCAGAAGGTGCTGGCCCGCGCGGGCCTGGGGTCACGCCGTGAGATGGAGACCGTCATCGCCCAGGGTCGGATCAAGGTCAACGGCACGGTGGCTACCCTCGGTGATCGTATCGAGATGCGCGACAGGGTCAGTGTCGATGACCGTCCGGTCACCCTGCGGGCCGCCGAGGAGGTGCCCCGCCGGGTGATCATGTACAACAAGCCCGAGGGTGAGTTGTGTACCCGGAAGGACCCGGAGGGACGCCGCACCGTCTTCGACCGACTGCCGCGACTCAAGGGCGAGCGCTGGATCGCCATCGGTCGCCTGGACATCAATACCAGTGGCCTGCTGCTGTTCACCACCGATGGTGAACTGGCCAACAAACTGATGCATCCCTCCACTCAGGTCGAGCGAGAATACGCCGTGCGCGTCATGGGAGAGGTGGGCAAGGAGCATGTGGTCGCCATGGTCGAGGGCGTGATGCTCGAGGATGGGCCGGCCCGTTTCACCGATGTTCAGGAATTCGGTGGCGAGGGCATCAACACCTGGTTCCATGTGGTGCTCATGGAGGGTCGTAACCGTGAGGTGCGCCGGCTCTGGGAATCCCAGGGGCTCACTGTCAGCCGCCTCAAGCGGGTGCGCTATGGCAACATCTTCCTCGACAAGCGGGCGAAGGCCGGTGAATGGACCGAGCTGAC
>NZ_JBDNGD010000107.1:0-2796 GCF_041689495.1 Halomonas sp.
CGGGGTCAGCCCCGCGTCCTGTGGCCCGACCGCATGCTCCTGTACCTCGACCCTCCGCCCGGTCACCTGGCTCACCGCACGAGCAAACTCCTCCACATAGAGCCACCAGTTGGATCGCACTTCCAGACGTCCCCCCAGTGCCAGAATGGCGGGAAAGACCGGATGCCCATGCCAGCGCATCTTGAGATGTGCCGCCTTGGGGTAGGGATTGGGGTAGAGCAGGTAGTGGCGGGCCGGTTGCCAGCCATCCACGAGAGCCAGCCGCCAGAAGTCTACCAGATCCGCACGCACCAGCAGGGCGTTGTCGGGCAGTGCCCCATGGTCGCGCCCTGTCGAAGGCCTCTCGGGTGTGCTCGGCCACCGGCTTGCGCAACGGACAAGTCATCGCCCGGCTGACGCGCCTTGCCAGGTCCCGATGGGGACCCGGCTGATTGGAGACGATGAAACGGGAATTGTCTGGCATGGCGAACACGGAAAGCGACATCGAGAAGGGCGTAGTCTACCAGCGACCCCGATGTGGCGCAGGTAGCGTGATATCACTTGCATGACGCCGCGGCGAGCCGAGTGCTATGATCGATGGCCAGAAACAATCGAGCAGAAACGCAGACTTCCAACAGCACAACGAGGAACCCGGCTTGTCACATTTACCGGTGATTGTCGGCATGGGGGGCGTGAATCCCGCTGGCAGAACCTCGGGGAACCAGGCGTTTCGGCGTACCGTGCTCGACGCCCTGCCCGATGACGACCAGGCCCGGACCCTGCTGGGCCTGGCCGCGATGATGCGCCTGATCAGCACTAACGTGAACGGCGGCTGGCTGGATGGCGATGGCCGGGTACTGGACGCTCGCGCCATCGTCGAGCAGACCCGCCAGCAGGTCCTCGACCACACCCTCATACGCCGCATCGAGGATCCTCGCTTCAACGACGAAGGCCTGCCCGGAAACCGGCGGGCCAGCCTGGCGCTGGAGACCCCCCTCACCTTCCGGATTCGTCGTCGGCAGCTCCCCAGCGAACTCCCCGCGACCTGGCAGGTTCGTGAGCTGGATCGCCATACCCTCGAGGTCGTCGTTCCCGCCGGTCAGATGGACGTCATGCTGCCCGAGAAACGCCAGGCACAGGTACGGACCGCCGGTCAGCTGCCCAGCGGCTTCGACCCAAGCCTGTTCTACCGCAGCGTGCACCATCCCCGTGGGCTGTCGATGGCCATCTTCGCCGCCAGCGACTGTCTGGGCGACAGCGGCCTCGAGTGGGATGATCTGCACGACCGCCTGGACCCCGACGAGGTCGCGGTTTATGCCGGTAATTCCATCGGCCAGCTCGACGACGAGGGTTGGGGCGGCCTGATCAAGAGCTTCGTCTCGGGAAAGCGCGCCACCTCCAAGCAGATGCCCCTGGGTTACGGCCAGATGCCCGCCGACTTCCTCAATGCCTATGTACTGGGCAGCGTAGGAGGCACCGGGGCCATGCTGGGGGCCTGCGCCAGCTTCCTCTACAACCTGAGGCTGGGGGTGGATGACATCCAGGCCGGTCGTCGCCGAGTCGTGATGGTAGGCACCGCCGATGCGCCGGTGACACCGGAGATCATCGAAGGCTTCCGGACCATGGGGGCGCTGGCCGATGATGACAGTCTGAAGGCACTCGACGCCCTGGAACTGCTCACCGATCTCGACTATCAGCGGGCATGCCGCCCCTTCGCCCGCAATTGCGGCTTCACCATCGCCGAGTCGAGCCAGTTCGTGATGCTGATGGACGACGACCTGGCCCTGGAAACCGGCGCCGACATTCTCGGTAGCGTGCCGGCCGTCTTCGTCAACGCCGACGGCTGGAAGCGTTCGATCTCGGCACCGGGAATCGGCAACTACATCACCCTGGGCAAGGCGGCCACCTTCATCCGCGACATGCTCGGCGAGCGAGCGCTGCGTGAACGCAGCTTCCTGCACGCCCACGGCACCAGCACCCCCAAGAATCGCGTGACCGAATCCCACGTCTTCGACATGGTGGCCCGTGCCCATGGCATCCAGGACTGGCCGGTGGTGGCGGTCAAGGCCTTCGTCGGACACTCCCAGGGCAGCGCCGCCGGCGACCAGCTCACCAGTGCCCTGAGCAGCTTCGCCCATGGTCTGCTTCCGGGAATTCCCACCCTCGACGCGGTGGCCGATGACGTCCATGCCGACCGCTTACGCTTTTCCTCGACACCCATTCCCTTCATTGCCGACGCTGCCCTGATCAATGCCAAGGGCTTCGGCGGCAACAACGCCACCGGTGTCCTGCTGTCACCGGCGATCACCGAACGCCTGCTGCGACAGCGCCATGGCGAGACGGCCATCGCCGCCTGGAAGACCCGACGAGACGCTACCCGCGAACAGGCCGCCGCCTATCACCGGGAAGCCGACAGCGGCCGCTTCAGGGCCCGCTATCGCTTTGGCGTGGGCGTGCTGGAGGGCCCGGAGCTCGAGTTCAGCGAGACCCATATCCATATTCCTGGCTATGCCCAACCGGTCTCGCTTAAAGCGGACAACCCCTTCGGCCGACTCGATGACGGAGACGCCTGATGAACATCGCCGTCTATCCCGGGACCTTCGACCCCATCACCAACGGCCATTTCGACCTGATCAACCGCGCCGCGCGACTCTTCGACAGGGTGGTGATCGCCATCGCTGGAAGCCCCGGCAAGGGGCCTACCCTGGATCTCGATACCCGCATCGTCCTGGCCCGGGAGGTCGTCGCCCACCTCGACAACGTCGAGGTCATCGGCTTTTCGGGGTTGCTTACCGAGCTGATGAAACAGCAGCAGGC
>NZ_JBDNGD010000108.1:0-1154 GCF_041689495.1 Halomonas sp.
GGCCGCCTCCTCGTCGATGATGCCGCCACGGGCACAGTTGACGAGCAGGGCGTCGGGCTTGAGCCGGGCCAGCATGGCGGTATCGATCAGGTGTCGGGTGTCATCGGTGAGCGGGCAATGCAGGCTGATCACATCGGCTTGCGGGGCCAACTCATCGAGTCCCGGTCGACTGTCCCTGGCCTCGTTGCCCGGGCGAGCGGCAAAGCTGACTCGCATGCCGAACGCCTCACCGAGCTGGGCGACCCTGGAGCCCAGTTCGCCCTGTCCGACCACGACCAGATGCTTGCCCTCGAGTTGCAGAGTAGCATGATCCATGAGGCAGAAGAAGGCGCCTTCCCCCCAGCGCCCCCGGGCCACGTCACGCTGATAGAGGGGGAGGCGATTGGCCAGGGCCAGGATCAGCATCAATGTATGCTGGGCGACGCTGGCCGTGCCATAGGCGCTGACATTGCGCACTGTGATGCCCAGTCGCTCACAGGCGACCATGTCGATGTTGTTGGTGCCGGTGGCCAGCACACAGATGAGCTTGAGCTCGGGCAGGGCATCCAGGGTCGGGGCATCCAGCACGACCTTGTTGACGATGGCGACGCGGGCACCGGCCAGGCGTTCGGCGCTCTGGGCCGTGGTGCTTTGCTGGTGGACCTCCAGCGAGTCGACGACGTCACGGATCGGGTCGAGGTCGATATCGGCGCCGAGGCTGGCGGCATCGAGGATCACGGCTGTCATCGGAATTCCTTCTTGTCATCTGCAGGCAGAGGATATCAACGCGACGAGGCGGATGCCTTGCCCGCACAGGGTATCAACACGCTATAATGTCGCGCTTTGGGACGAGCCTGAACCACCCGCAGGCTTTCCCCGGGAAGAGTATTCTACGTCGGGTCCCACATCCCGGCACCCCAGTCATTCGGGTATTGTCGTTTCCGGAGAGTCCAAACCATGCCCATCTACGAATACGAGTGCAAGGCCTGTGGCCATCGCCTTGAAAAACTTCAGAAGATCAGTGCCGATCCCTTGATTGACTGTCCCGTTTGCGAGGCCGCCGCCGAGAGTTCCTCGACCCCTGACAAGGCAACGACCGCCAAGGGTGACGACAGCGCCACCGGCAAGGCGGGCACCAAGGATGAAGGCAAGGAAACACCAAAGGGCAAGGAAAC
>NZ_JBDNGD010000109.1:0-2008 GCF_041689495.1 Halomonas sp.
CGGCATGTCGGCATTGATCGACCTCATGGCGCGAAAGTCTCGCAATCCGATTGATGCAGCGATCAGCCGATAACCTGGGGCGGTCGTTTCAGACAAAGGCGTGTCGCGAATTTCACAGAGAAGGAGCAAGACCATGAGCTATTATTTTGCCAAGACACTATCCGACAAGGGCTTCGACGACGTGGTCGCTCTGGTGACCGACGCCTTGCAGAATGAGGGCTTCGGCATCCTGACCGAGATCGACGTTCGTGCCACGATGAAGAAGAAACTCGACAAGGACTTCCGCGACTACCGCATCCTCGGAGCCTGTAACCCGCCGCTCGCTCTTCAGGCACTCCAGGCCGAGGACAAGATCGGCACGATGTTGCCCTGCAACGTGATCGTCCAGGCGACCGAGGGCGGCGTCGAGGTGGCCGCCGTTGATCCGGCGGCCTCGATGCAAGCCGTCGAGAATGCCGAATTGGCACGCATCGCTGCAACGGTTCGCGACAGGCTCAAACACGTCATCGAGACGCTGTGACAGCGCAACAGCGCCCAGTCCATGACCGATATAGCGCCGGCCTTTGTCCTGCCAGAGAGGGGCGCGAGCGGTCCTGTCCCGGCCACAGGAATACCATCAGAAAAAAAGCCAGTCAGCGCTAACTGACTGGCATGATGGAATGGCCGGGGCGTTCGTCGGGGACCGTCAGGCGGTAATCAGGCGTCGCGATACACCGGGAGGAACCTGGCCCAGTCGATGATCAGGGAGTAGGCGGAGAAGCCGGCGATGCGACCCAGGGACGCCATCAGCCAGGTGGCCGAGAGGCCGATCAGCACGCCGCCGACCAGCCCTTGCAGACTTGCTGTCAGATCCACGTCGTGGCACCTCCGTCGTTGCAGTGAAGGCTGATCACTTGTCGAACTTGCAGGTATTGATACCCAGCAGGCTGTAGGCCGGGCAGGTCTTCATCAGGCCAGTGGCCAGTGGCAGCACGCCGATCCAGCCCCAGGCACCGATGGTGCCGGTCAGGGCCAGCAGGAGATGTCCCCAAGCCCCGCGACAAGCGCCGAGCCCATCTCCACCAGGTTGTGGCCGGCCGCCTCCACGCCCAGCACATGTCGCAGCTGGCTGGTGACGATCAGGATGCCCGAGGTGGTGACGAAGCCCGAGATGACCGGATGACTGAGTAGGCCAGCGCCTGGGCACCAGCATCAAGGTGACGATCACCGCCGCCACCAGGTCTCGCGCCAGGACATCGCGACGGTAGCCGATCAGGGGAATCCAGCGTGAAGGGGTCATGGGCGTCTCGTCATCTGCGGTAAACCCTGCTCAGTCGCGGCGAGCGGGCCGTGCCAGCCACTCGTGCCTCTTGAGAATGCCGTTCCAGTAGAGCCAGGGCAACTGTTTGGCCTTCAGCCACCAGACCCGTCAGGTCTTGAGCATCTCGCGGATCGGCTGGGGGTCATGGCCGGCGGCATAGGCGGCTGCCAGCAGTGCCGCAATGTCGCAGCCGGCTTCACGGGACCGGGCATGGGCCCAGAGGTGCACGGCCCGCTTGCCAGTCTTGCAGAACGCCAGGATGGGCGCAGGCAACCCATCGAGGGCCTGGCCGAAGGCCTCGATGTCGGCCTCTGCGTATTCGCCCGGCGTCACCGGAATAGAGCGCCATTCAAGGCCCAGTTCGACGGCCCGGGCACTCAGGGCGCGATCGTCGGGATGGTCCTCGGCCTCGCCGGGACGGCGGTTGCAGATCACCGAGCGAAAGCCGCGGCTGGCGATCTCGTCGAGATCGGCGGGCGTCACGGCATCGGTGATGGCGAAGCCGGGTTCGAGTTCGTGGATCTGCATGGGCACTCCTGAGGGGGATGGCGTTTCTGATGGAAGACGTTACACGGGCCGAACCAGGGTCAGAACTTGTTGACCGGCACCTTCAGATAAACCTGACCGTTGTCCTCGGCCGGCGGCATCTCACCGGCGCGCATGTTGACCTGCACCGACGGCAGGATCAGCTTCGGCATGGCCAGGGTC
>NZ_JBDNGD010000110.1:0-41093 GCF_041689495.1 Halomonas sp.
GAGCGGGTCAACGGCGAGATGGAGAACGGCACCGGCTGGGGCGGCCTCGCGATCCATGCCGCCAGGACGCGTGGCTGCCGGGTCACCACCACCACCATCTCCGAGGAGCAGTACGCCCATACGGCCCGCCGCATCGAGGAAGAAGGCCTGGGAGATCGCATCACCCTGCTCAAGCAGGACTATCGTGAGCTGGGGGAGGGGTGTTACGACCGGCTCATCTCGGTGGAGATGATCGAGGCCGTGGGTCACCACTACCTGGACACCTACCTGGCGACACTGGACCGGCTGCTCACCGATGATGGCCTGGCCATGCTGCAGGCGATCACCATTCGCGACCAGCGCTACGAGGACGCCAAGCGCGAGATGGATTTCATCAAGCGCTACATCTTCCCCGGGGGCTTCCTGCCGTCGCATCGTGCCATCCTCGACGGCCTGTCGCGGCGCACCTCGCTGAACCTGCTGTCGCTCGACGAGATCGGCCCCCACTATGCCCGCACCCTGCGCGAGTGGCGTCATCGCTTCGAGGCCAACCTGGAAACCGTCCGGAAGCTCGGTTACGAGGAGCGCTTCATCCGCATGTGGCGCTACTATCTGTGCTACTGCGAGGGGGGCTTTCTTGAGCGCACCATCGGCACCTGCCATCTCCTGCTGGCACGTCCTGGCGCCCGGCCGGCAACCCCCGCGGGTGTACCGTGAGTCGACCCGAGGGCCTGACGGCCACCTTGATCAACCTGGCGGCCTTCCAGGTCGGCTGGTTTGCCTGCGTGCTCGGCGGCTCGCTGGTGGGCGCCGTCGTAGTCGGGGCGATCCTCGCGCTGCACCTGAGCTCTCTCGCCTATCCCGGGGAGTGGCGTTGGCTGGCCGGTTTCGATCTGGGCAACCAGCCTCGCCTAATGGGGGCACTGCCGCTCTGGCTATGGTTGCTGTGGCCACTGTTTGCCAGCCTCCTGCATCATTCCCTGGCCTGGCTGTGGCGCTATCCATGGCTGGCGATGCTCGGTGGTGCTACCAGTGGCCCCCTATCCTATTTCACCGGCGCCCGCCTGGCGGGCGTGGAACTCGCGCCTTGGCTATTGCCCCTCGAGGCACTGGCCTGGGCGCTGATCTGCCTGACGCTAAGCCGATACCTGGGAGGCCATCGAGGCGCCGTCGCCCAGACCACCCGCTGATCAAGTTGACGCGCAGCACCGGGACACATACCCTGGGTTGGCTATCGACAGGACGCGACAAAACGGTAACGTGCTCAGCCGCCTGCTCTTTCAACGTCGGGCGGTGGCGTGCATTTGCCAGCCACGGACAGTAGACTAGGTAAGGCCGCCCGGCGGCGGCATACCGCCCTCGGTACAAAAAAGTTCGATTATCGGAATGATTCAGTGACCAAGCAACACTCCTTCGATCGCGACCATCTGCTGGCCTGCTCACGTGGCGAGCTGTTGGGCCCCGGCAACGCCCAGTTACCGGCGCCCAACATGCTGATGCTCGACCGCATCACGCACATCCATGAAGCGGGCGGCGACCACGGCAAGGGCGAGTTGCTCGCCGAGCTCGATATCCATCCCGACCTGTGGTTCTTCGACTGCCACTTCCCCGGCGACCCGGTGATGCCTGGCTGCCTGGGCCTGGATGCCATGTGGCAGCTGGTGGGGTTCTATCTTGGCTGGCTGGGTTATCCCGGCCGTGGTCGAGCCCTCGGTTGCGGCGACGTCAAGTTCAGCGGGCAGATACTGCCCGATGCAGGCCAGGTCACCTACCGGATCAATATCAAGCGCATCATCACCCAGCGCCTGATCCTGGGGATGGCCGACGGCACCGTGGCCGTTGACGGGCGAGACATCTATCAGGCCAATGACCTGCGGGTCGGCCTATTCACCTCCACCGCGAATTTCTGATCAGGAGGCTCCCATGCGACGAGTGGTAGTCACCGGCCTGGGCATCGTGTCCTGCCTCGGCAACGATGCACAACAGGTCCTCGAGGCGCTCAGGAACGGGCGCTCTGGTATTCGTTTCAAGGAGGAATATGCCGAACGCGGCTTCCGCAGTCAGGTCGCCGGGGTGGTGGATATCGACCTTGAATCGCTGGTCGACCGCAAACTGCTTCGCTTCATGGGCGATGCCGCGGCATATGCCTATATCTCCATGGCCCAGGCCATTAAGGATTCTGGGCTGACCGAGGAGCAGGTGTCCAACGAGCGTACCGGCCTGATCGCCGGCTCCGGCGGCGCCTCCAGCTCCAATCAGGTCGAGGCTGCCGATGTCATGCGCGAGAAGGGCCTGCGCCGTGTCGGCCCCTACCGCGTGACGCGCACCATGGGCAGCACCGTTTCCGCCTGCCTGGCGACACCGTTTCGCATCAAGGGCGTCAACTACTCGATCTCTTCGGCCTGTGCCACCTCGGCCCACTGCATCGGCAGCGCCATGGAGCAGATCCAGATGGGCAAGCAGGATGTGGTATTTGCCGGTGGCGGTGAAGAGGAACACTGGACCCTGTCCTGTCTCTTCGATGCCATGGGCGCCCTGTCGACCCACTTCAACGACGCCCCGGAAACGGCCTCACGCCCCTATGACCAGACGCGCGACGGCTTCGTGATTGCCGGCGGCGGCGGCATGCTGGTGCTCGAGGACCTCGAGCACGCCAAGGCCCGCGGCACGAAGATCTATGCCGAGGTGGTAGGCTATGGCGCCACCTCCGACGGCTACGACATGGTCGCCCCGTCCGGCGAGGGCGCGGCCCGCTGCATGCGTCAGGCCATGGCCACGGTTGATGGCGACATCGACTACGTCAACACCCACGGCACCTCCACCCCGGTGGGCGATGTCGCCGAGCTCAAGGCCATCCGCGACGTCTTCGGCAACACCACCCCGGCGATGAGCTCCACCAAGTCATTGACCGGCCACTCCCTGGGCGCCACCGGCGTGCAGGAGGCCGTCTACTCGCTGTTGATGATGGAGCACAACTTCATCGCGGCATCGGCCAATATTGACAACCTCGACGACCAGGCCGATGGCTTCGATATCGTCACCGAGTGTCGCGAGGGGGCGAAGATCGATCGCGTGCTGTCCAACAGCTTCGGTTTCGGCGGTACCAATGCCTGCCTGGTGCTGGAGAGGTTCCAGGACTGATCCCGACCGGGTTCACCGTGACAAGAACGGCTTGCCCGCGGGGCGCCGTTTTTTTAGGCTGCACGGGAAGCAGGCGTAGGCCGGACAAGCCGAAGGCGCATCCGGCGCGATGTAGCCGGCCGATGACGGCATTTACGGGAAAGATACCGCCTCGTGCGGCCGGGGCACTTCGGAGATCTCGGCCAGCCTCGCTTCGATCCAGGCCTCCACCTCGGCCATCACCTCATCGGATGTGCGCTCTTCGGTGGCAATGGGCTCACCGACCACCAGCGACAGGCGCCCGGGGTTCTTGACCCAATGCCGACCTGGCCAGCGCTCGCCGGCATTGTGTGCAACCGACAACACCGGCACGCCGGCACGACAGGCGATCACCGCTCCGCTCTTATTGTAGCGCTGGCGGCTCCCCGGGTCGACTCGCGTTCCTTCCGGAAAGATCAGCACCGACAATCCCTGATCCAGACGCTGCGTGCCCTGGGTCAACACCTGTTTAATGGCCCGCGAGGGCCTGGAGCGATCCAGGGCGATGGGATGCAGCAGGCGCAGGGCCCAGCCGAAGATCGGGATATTCAACAGCTCACGCTTGAGTACGGTGCATACCGGCGGCTTGATCAATTGCAGGTAAACGGTTTCCCATTCGCACTGATGATTGGCAAGGATAACGCAGGGTCCCGGCGGCACATTCGCCAGACCGCTGATCTCGTAGCGCACGCCACACGCCAGGCGGAACCAGGCGATGATGAAATGATTGTAGAGATTCAGTAGGCGATAGCGCTCCTGCAGAGGCAACAGGGGCGAGACCGGCAGGAAGAGCACGCCGCAGACCAGCATGGCCAGGAAGTACCCGGCATAGAAGAGCAAGCTGCGAAGGTGGTTCATGGCGTCACCTCGCTGGCCGGGCCCGGGGGAACGACCTCATTTGCCTGGCACCAGGCGTCCAGCATGAGCCCCATCTCCAGGCGCCAGGGCTTCTGGTGCACCCCGAAGACCTCGAGCACACGTCGACAATTGAGCACACGCCGCAGCGGCTGACCGTGATGATGGCTCAACGCCTTCAGGGTCCCCAGTTGGCGATGGTCACCGCGACCCTCCAGGCGTGTCGCCAGCTGGGTCCTGACCGTCGAGACGAAGGTATAGGCACTGACCGGCTCGGTGCCGGCCAGATGGTAGCTTCCCCAGGCCTCCGCGCCACAGCGCTGCTGCTGGAGCATGCCGACCAGGGCCATGGCCACGGCATCCACCGACGTCGGGCAGAAGATCACGTCGGTTTCGCCACGCAGTTCGCCACCGGCCAGCAGGGTGTCGATCAACTCATTGAGCCAGGCATGCCCCCCTTCCAGGGCAAACATCGGTCCCACGCGCACGATCAAGTGTCGAGGGCATTCCGCCCGGATCCGGTCGCCGGTGGCGACCAGCCGCCTGAGACTCTCGTCACGGGGCCGGGGGATCACATGCTCGTCAATGGGTGAGTCGAAACCATCCTCATAGAGCTGGTCGGAGACACACCACACCAGGGGGACACGCGACGCCACGCAGGCTTCCATGCAGGTTTCCACCGACTGGGCATGGGCCGTGACCGCCGCAGGCTCGGCACTGATCGGCCTGGCCAGCGGCGGAATCACCAGGGCATCCGGCGCCAAGGCCTCGAGTTGCCCGGGTGTCAGTTCGCAACCAGCGTCGATCGTCAGTTCGGTGTCACTGCGTCGGTTGGCCACGCGTGCCAGCGCCAGGCTCAGGCAATGGCCTGCATCCAGTATCAGCAGCTTCACGGCAACTCCTTCACATTCCGAGGCACGGCCAGCATCGATGGCTCGTCAGAAGGGTATCTCGTCGTCGAAGTCATCGAAGCTGCCCGGGTCCGGGGCCCCATAGTTGCCCTGCTTGGTCTGCCCGGGATTGCCCTGTTGTCCGCCACCCTGTTGTCCACCGCCCTGTTGTCCGCCGCCCTGCTGTGTTGCCGGCTGGGGCGCCGGACGCTGCGGGTCCTGGCCGCCTTGCGAGGCGGCGTTGCCATTGCCGCCCTGGGGCTGACCGGCACCCTGATACCCGCTGCCCTGTTGCATGTCGCCGCCACCACGCGAGTCGAGCATCTGCATGTCATTGACGACAATCTCGGTGCTGTATCTGTCCTGGCCGTCCTGACCCTGCCACTTGCGGGTCTGGATGCGGCCCTCGATGTAGAGCTTGGAGCCCTTCTTGAGGTATTGCTGGCCGATCTCGGCGAGCTTGTTGAACATCACCAGGGTGTGCCACTCGGTGCGTTCCTGGCGTTGGCCGCTCTGACGATCGGTCCAGGTGTCGGTGGTAGCCAGACGCAGATTGGCAACCGGCGCCCCGGAAGGCAGGAAACGTACCTCGGGATCCTGTCCCAGGTTGCCGATGAGGATGACCTTGTTGACGCCGCGGGCCATGGTGGACTCCTTGCTGTCATGGATGGGTTGTATGTCCCTAGGAGTGGCGCAAGCTGCGCCCTGTGTCAAATCATACCCTGCTCAGGTGCCCGGGTCCCGGCGTGACTCCATCAATCTTGTCAGGGCGTCTTGATCGAGGTGACGCCGATCCACCTTGAGATAGGCCAGGCGTTCTTCGGGCACCACCAGCACATCCTCGACGCCGGCGATGTCGGCAAGGTGTGTCATCAAGGTCTCCAGGGCGTCTCCCTCGTGGTCATCGTCCAGCGTGATGACCTCACTCGACAGATGAGGAGGTGCCGACATGCCGACCATCAAGACCAGCCAGGCCAGACCCACCAGGGCAGCGCCGACAAAGACCGCCGACAGGCTCCAGGTCTGGGCGAGCAGCCCCCCCATCAACCCGCCCAGGAAGGCACCCAGGAACTGGCTGGTGGAGTAGATACCCATGGCCGTGCCCTTGGCACCGGCGGGAGCCAGCTTACTGAGCATGGAGGGCAGGGTCGCCTCGAGCAGGTTGAAGGCAATGAAGAACAGCCACAACCAGCCGAAAAGGCCCCAGGCACTCTCGGCCAGGCCGGCCAGACCGCCCAGGCTCAGGGTGATCAGGGTGATCGCCAGCAGACACATGGCCTTCATCCGACGATACTTCTCCGCCACGACCACCAGAGGAACCATGGTCACGAAGGCCAGGGCCATGACCCCCAGGTAGGTGAGACCATGGCGCTCGACGGGAATCCCGGCCTCGAGCAGGCGAAAGGGCACGGCGACGAAGATCGCCATCAGGATGAGGTGGAGCGCAAAGATCGAGAAATCCATCCGCCAGAGGTCGCTGTTCCCCAGGATCTGGCGGACCTGCTGACGGTCGAGGCCCACATCGCGATGGCGCATTCGACGTGGTGCCGGCGGCACCAGCTTCCACAGCACGCCCAGCCCCAGGACGGCGAGTCCCACGGTGAACCAGAAGACCCCGGCCAGGCCGAATCCCGACGCCAGCCAGGGGCCCAGCACCATGGCCAGAGCGAAGGCCGCCCCGATCGACAGGCCGATAGTCGCCATGGCCGCGGTTCGCACCTGCTCCCGGGTCTGGTCGGCCAGCAAGGCCATGATCGCCGCCGCCACGGCACCGCTGCCCTGCAGGCAGCGTCCCGCGATCACCATGGCGATGGTCTCTGCCTGGGCCGCCACCACACTGCCCAGCAGGAAAAGCAGAAGGCCGAAGGCGATCACTGGCTTGCGCCCGAGCCGGTCGGAAGCCAGACCGAAGGGGATCTGCAGCACCGCCTGTGTCAGGCCATAGACACCCAGTGCCAGGCCGACCAGCAGGGGGGTGGCACCTCGCAGGTCGTCGGCATAGATGGCCAGCACCGGCAGCACCATGAACAGGCCGAGCATGCGGGTGGCATAGAGGCAGGCAAGACCGGCGATGGCGCGTCGTTCGGTGGCTAACAGCAGTCCTGAGAGCTTTCGCATAGGGGATTCGGCTTTCCGTGAGCGAACGCGTGGCGCCCGTTGATGGACCGCATAGTCTAGCGGCTCGCCACCCGGGAGGGAAAGCCATCCGCCGCCGTCCGTTTTGCCCGGCGGGCCGCGCGACCCGTATACTCTCTCTTTTGCCGCGTGCCATGAGGTGGGAATGGACAGGATTCTGGTCAGGGGTGCCCGCACCCACAACCTCAAGCAGATCGATGTGGATCTGCCCCGCGACAAGCTGATCGTGATCACCGGGCTCTCGGGCTCGGGCAAGTCGTCGCTGGCCTTCGACACCCTCTATGCCGAGGGGCAGCGTCGCTACGTGGAGTCGCTTTCCACCTATGCGCGCCAGTTCCTGTCGATGATGGAGAAGCCCGACATCGACCATATCGAGGGGCTGTCACCGGCGATTTCCATCGAGCAGAAATCCACCTCCCACAACCCCCGCTCCACCGTGGGCACCATCACCGAGATCTACGACTACCTGCGGCTGCTGTTTGCCCGTGCCGGCACCCCGCGCTGTCCGGAGCATGGCGAGGACCTCGAGGCCCAGACCGTCTCGCAGATGGTCGATCAGGTGCTGGCCCTTCCCGAGGGCAGCAAGCTGATGCTGCTCGCCCCGGTGGTCAAGGGCCGCAAGGGCGAGCATCTGCAGCTGCTTGCCGAGCTGCGCGCCCAGGGTTTCGTGCGCGCCCTGATCGACGGCCAGGTGCTGGAACTGGATGACATCGCCCCGCTGGACAAGACCCGCAAGCACGACATCAGCGTGGTGGTGGACCGCCTCAAGGTTCGTGACGGCCTGGCCCAGCGGCTGGCGGAATCCTTCGAAACGGCACTGGCCCTGGCCGATGGGGTCGCCATGATCCATTTCATGGACGGCGAGCATGAGGATATCCCCTTCTCGGCGCGCTTCGCCTGTCCGGTGTGCGGCTATTCCATCGCCGAACTAGAGCCGCGCATGTTCTCCTTCAACAATCCGGCCGGCGCCTGTCCCGGCTGTGATGGCCTGGGGGTACAGCAGGTCTTCGACCCCGCCAAGTTGATCAGCCACCCCGAGCTCTCGCTTGCCGAGGGCGTGATAAAGGGCTGGGACCGACGCAGCGTCTACTACTTCAACCAGCTACAGTCAGTCGCCGATCACTACCGTTTCACCCTGGAGACACCCTGGCAGGATCTCGCGCGGCATGAGAAGGAGGTGATCCTGCATGGCAGCGGCCAGGACGACATCGCCTTCCACTACGTCAACGACCGCGGCCGCAAGGTGACCCGCGAGCATCCCTTCGAAGGCGTACTGCCCAACATGCAGCGCCGCTATCGCGAGACCGAATCGACCATGGTCCGGGAGGAGCTGGCCCGCCATATCGCCGTGCAGCCCTGCCCCACTTGCCAGGGAACACGACTGCGCAAGGAATCGCGGAACGTCTTCATCGACGACCACAGCCTGCCGGAGCTGGTCCGACTGCCCATCGGCGAGGCCTGGCATTACTTCGATCAGTTGACGCTTCCCGGACGCAAGGGCGAGATCGCCGTCAAGATCGTCAAGGAAATCCATGCCCGGCTGGAGTTTCTGGTCAATGTCGGACTCGATTACCTCAATCTGGAGCGCAGCGCCGAGACCCTCTCCGGCGGCGAGGCCCAGCGCATCCGCCTGGCCAGTCAGATCGGTGCCGGTCTGGTCGGGGTCATGTACATCCTCGACGAGCCCTCGATCGGCCTGCACCAGCGCGACAACGACCGCCTGCTGCAGACGCTCAAACGCCTCCGCGATCTGGGCAATACCGTGATCGTGGTAGAACACGACGAGGAAGCCATCCGCGCCGCCGACCATGTGCTCGATATCGGCCCCGGGGCCGGGGTCCATGGGGGACGCATCGTCGCCCAGGGCACCCCGAAGGACATCATGGACACGCCGGGGTCTCTGACCGGCCAGTATCTGGCCGGCACCCGACGCATCGAGGTGCCGCCCTGGCGGATACCCGGCAACCCGGAAAAGGTGCTGCGCCTGACCGGCGCCACCGGCAACAACCTCCGAGAGGTCACCCTGGAACTGCCATTGGGCCTGCTGGTCTGCATCACCGGAGTCTCCGGTTCCGGCAAGTCGACACTGATCAACGGCACCCTGATGCCCATCGCCGCCCGGGAACTCAACAGGGCCACCAGCCTAACCCCCGAGGCATACACCGGGATCGAGGGTCTGGATCAACTCGACAAGGTCATCGACATCGACCAGAGCCCCATCGGTCGTACACCCCGCTCCAACCCGGCCACCTACACCGGGATCTTCACGCCCATCCGCGAGCTCTTCTCGGGTACCCAGGAGGCCCGTGCCCGAGGCTACAAGCCCGGCCGCTTCTCGTTCAACGTCAAGGGCGGACGTTGCGAGGCCTGCCAGGGCGAGGGCATGATCAAGGTCGAGATGCACTTCCTGCCCGACATCTATGTCCCCTGCGACGTCTGCAAGGGCAAGCGCTACAACCGGGAGACCCTGGAGATCGCCTACAAGGGCAAGAGCATCCACGAGGTGCTGGCGATGACCGTGGAGGAGGCGCTGGAGTTCTTCTCGCCAGTACCGGCCATCGCCCGCCGGTTGCAGACGCTGCTCGACGTGGGGCTCTCCTACATCCGCCTGGGGCAGAGTGCCACCACTCTGTCCGGCGGCGAAGCCCAACGGGTCAAGCTGGCTCGCGAGCTGGCCAAGCGCGACACCGGAAAGACGCTCTATATCCTCGATGAACCCACCACAGGCCTGCACTTCGAGGACATACGTCAACTCCTCACGGTGCTGCACCGCCTGCGCGACCACGGAAACACCGTGGTGGTCATCGAGCACAACCTGGACGTCATCAAGACCGCCGACTGGCTGATTGACCTGGGTCCCGAGGGCGGCTCCGGCGGCGGGCGCATCATCGCCGAGGGCACGCCGGAACAGGTGGCACGCATGGAGGTGTCGCACACCGGACGCTTCCTCAAGCCGCTTCTGGAGCGACAAGCGACCAGCCAGGAGCCGAGAGCCACGAGCGCGGCGGAGACCTGAACCGGAAGCACAGCCGCATGTCACGGCAAAATGCGACGAACCTAAAAAAACCGGCCCCTCGAAAGGAGCCGGTTTAACGTGCCATAGGCGGAAGGCCGGTCGGGGATCACTCCTCGACGGCGATCTCCTCGTCCTCGATGATCGGGCGATCGACGAGTTCGACATAGGCCATGGGCGCATTGTCGCCGGTGCGGAAACCGCACTTGAGAATGCGGATATAGCCACCCGGACGCTCGGCATAGCGCGGACCCAGCTCGTTGAAGAGCTTGCCGACCGCTTCCTTGGACCGGGTGCGGCTGAAGGCCAGGCGGCGATTGGCGACGCTGTCCTGCTTGGCCAGGGTGATCAGCGGCTCGATGACGCGACGCAGTTCCTTGGCCTTGGGCAGGGTTGTCTTGATCACCTCGTGCTCGACCAGTGACACGCTCATGTTCTTGAACATGGCCTGACGGTGCGAACTCGTGCGATTAAGGTGACGACCACTCTTACGATGACGCATGGTTATAGTTCCTTACCAAACTGGGACTCGAGTCGACGCTCACGCGGAGACCTTGGTCGTCCTTCAGGCTTGCCGGCGGCCAGTTTTCCAGCCGCATGCCCAGGGAAAGACCGCGGGCTGCCAGGACGTCCTTGATTTCATTCAGGGACTTCTTGCCGAGATTGGGTGTCTTGAGCAGCTCCACCTCGGTGCGCTGAATCAGGTCACCGATGTAATAGATATTCTCGGCCTTGAGGCAATTGGCACTGCGGACGGTCAACTCGAGATCGTCTACGGGGCGCAGCAGGATCGGATCGATATGATCGTGCTCCTCCTCCACTTCCTGTTCCTTGTCGGCCTCCAGATCGACGAACGCCGCCAACTGATCCTGCAGGATGGTGGCGCTGCGACGGATGGCCTCTTCCGGATCCAGGGTGCCGTCGGTTTCCAGGCTGATGATCAGCTTGTCCAGGTCGGTGCGCTGTTCGACGCGCGCGGCCTCGACGGAGTAGGAAACACGACGAACCGGGCTGAAGGTCGCATCCAGCTGCAGGCGACCGATCGCACGGGATTCGTCCTCGGCACCGACGCGAACATCGGCCGGCTCATAACCACGACCGCTGAGAACCTTGAGCTGCATCTTGAGCTCGGCACCCTCATTGACGTGGCAGATGATGTGATCGGGATTGACGATTTCGACATCGTGGTCGATGGCGATGTCACCCGCCGTGACCACGGCCGGTCCCTGCTTGTTCAGCGTGAGAATGGCCTCCTCACGGCTGTGCATCTTGATCGCCACGTCCTTGAGGTTCAGGAGGATCTCGATCACGTCTTCCTGGACACCCTCGATGGCACTGTACTCGTGCTCGACGCCTGCGATCTCGGCTTCCACCACGGCACAGCCGGGCATGGACGAGAGCAGGATGCGACGCAGGGCATTGCCCAGGGTGTGGCCAAAGCCACGCTCGAAGGGCTCGAACACGATCTTCGCATGATGTGCGCTGATTTCTTCGACCTTGATGTCGCGAGGACGGAGAAACTCTGTCACTGAACGCTGCATATGAACACCTTTGAGGCTGCCAAACGGATACTCGGTACTCTAGCCGACCTCCTGGCGGAGGCCGGACGACGCTCGGCGCCGATTACTTCGAGTACAGCTCGACGATCAGGTTTTCGTTGATGTCGGCAGTCAGGTCACCACGTTCAGGCAGAGCCTTGAAAGTGCCTTCCATCTTCTTGGCATCAAGCTCGATCCAGGCGACCTCGGTACGATTGGCGGAGATGGCCAGGGCATTCTGGATACGTGCCTGGTTCTTCGACTTCTCGCGCACTGCAACGACGTCACCGGGCTTGACCTGGTAGGACGCCACGTTGACGGCCTTGCCATTCACGGTGATGGCCTTGTGGCTGACAAGTTGACGCGATTCGGAACGGGTTGAGCCGAAGCCCATGCGGTAGACGACATTGTCCAGTCGGGATTCGAGCAACTGCAGCAACACCTCACCGGTCGCGCCCTTGAGACGGGCCGATTCCTTGTAGTAGTTGCGGAACTGCTTCTCGAGTACGCCATACATGCGACGTACTTTCTGCTTCTCGCGAAGCTGCAAGCCGTAGTCGGAAAGACGCTGACGGCGCTGGCCGTGCACACCCGGAATCTGCTCGGATTTGCACTTCTTCTCGAAGGGAGTGACACCGCTCTTGAGGAAGAGATCGGTCCCCTCACGACGAGACAGTTTGCACTTGGGTCCAATGTAGCGAGCCATGAATCTGTCTCCTTAAACGCGGCGTTTCTTCGGCGGACGGCAGCCATTATGGGGAATGGGCGTCGCGTCGGTGATGCTCTGCACGCGGAAGCCGGCGGCATTGAGTGCCCGCACGGCGGATTCACGGCCAGGACCGGGGCCCTTGACCAGCACGTCGACGTTTTTCACACCATACTCGGCTGCAGCGGTCGCTGCACGTTCGCTTGCTACTTGAGCCGCGAACGGGGTGCTCTTGCGAGAACCACGAAAACCCGAACCACCGGCAGTCGCCCATGAAAGCGCGTTGCCCTGGCGGTCTGTGATCGTAATGATCGTGTTGTTAAAAGAGGAGTGGATATGCGCGATGGCATCCACTACCTGCTTTTTCACCTTCTTACGGTTGCTACGCGGGTTAGCCATGTTGATGTCGTTTCCTGTCTTTACGCCAGAACGTGCGTATTATTTGCGAATCGGCTTGCGCGGGCCCTTGCGGGTACGCGCATTGGTCTTGGTACGCTGACCACGCAGCGGAAGACCACGACGATGACGCAGACCACGATAGCAACCCAGGTCCATGAGACGCTTGATATTCAGCGTGACATCACGGCGAAGGTCGCCTTCCACGGTGTACTTGCCGATCTCGGAGCGCAGACCATCCAGCTCTTCGCTGGACAGTTCCTGGATCCGAGTGGTCGGCGCGATGCCGGTTGCGGAACAGATTTCCTGCGCACGCGTGCGGCCAATCCCGAAGATATAGGTCAGCGAGATCGCCGCATGCTTGTTGTCCGGGATATTGACGCCTGCAATACGGGCCATCAGCTTACTCCGAAATATGAGCGGCTTGCTCGTTGGATCATCTACAAAAGGCGCAACAGCGTACCTCTTTCCCTCATCAAGGGCAAGAGGCATGCCGGCACCCCATTCACTACCAGCGTAGGGCTCAGCCCTGGCGCTGCTTGTGCCGTGGTTCGCTGCAGATGACGCGCACGGCGCCATTGCGACGAATGACCTTGCAGTTACGGCACATTTTCTTTACAGAAGCTCGAACTTTCATCGTTCTTTCTCCAAAATCGGCTCGCGTCGTACCGAATCGACGGGCGGCACCTTTCGAAACCGGCTCACAGCACTCAGCGCATGATGCCGCCGCTACCGTAGCCTTTCAGGTTTGACTTCTTCATCACCGACTCATACTGGTTCGACATGAGATGCGACTGCACCTGGGCCATGAAGTCCATGGTCACTACCACCACGATCAGCAACGCGGTACCGCCAAAGAAGAACGGCACGTTCCAGGCCACGATCAGGAACTGGGGCATCAGGGATACCCCGGTGATGTATAAGGCACCGAACAGAGTCAGACGCGTCATGACCTTGTCGATATAGCGAGCCGTCTGCTCGCCCGGACGAATCCCCGGCAGGAAGGCCCCCGACTTCTTGAGGTTGTCGGCGACATCCTTGGGATTGAAGACCAGCGCTGTGTAAAAGAAGCAGAAGAATATCACCGCCGCGCCGAAAAGCAAGATGTACAGCGGCTGACCCGGGCCGAGGGCCTGAGAGGCACGCTGCAACCATTCCATGCCATCGCCGGCACCGACCCACTGACCCAGCGAGGCCGGGAACAGCAGGATGCTGGAGGCGAAGATGGCCGGAATTACACCTGCCATGTTGACCTTGAGCGGTAGATAGCTGCTCTGGCCGGCATACATCTTGTTGCCCACCTGACGACGAGGATAATTCACCGTGATGCGGCGTTGGCCACGCTCGATAAACACCACGAAGGCGACAGTCGCGACACCCAGCACGGTCAACGCCAGCAGCGGCAGCACATTCCAGGCGCCCTCGTTGCGCGCCAGTTCAAAGGCCTGACCTACCGCACCGGGCAATCCGGCGACGATGCTGGCGAAGATCAGCAGCGAGATGCCGTTGCCGATACCCTTCTCGGTGATCTGTTCACCCAGCCACATCAGGAACACCGCACCGGTCACGAAGCTGACGATGGCAGTGAAGTAGAAACTGAAGTCGGCCGTGTAGGCGATACCCTGGCTGGCCAGTCCCACCGACATGCCGGACGACTGGACGAACGCCAGGACCACGGTGCCATAGCGGGTATACTGACTGATCTTGCGGCGGCCGGCCTCGCCTTCCTTCTTGAGCTGCTCGAGGTGCGGTGAAACTGCCGTCATCAGCTGCATGATGATCGAGGCGGAGATGTAGGGCATGATGCCCAGCGCCATGATACTCATGCGCTCCAGGGCCCCGCCCGAGAACATGTTGAACATGCCCAGAATGGTACCCTGCTGGTCCCTGAACAAGGCAGCAAGCTGGTCAGGATTGATACCCGGCACGGGGATGTGGGCACCGATACGGTAGACCACGATGGCGAGGAGCACGAAGCGCAGACGCGCCCACAGTTCACTCAGACCGCTGCCCATCGCCGGCATGTTTCCTGACTTAGCCATTTAGTCCTCCACCTTGCCGCCGGCGGCTTCGATGGCGGCACGGGCACCCTGGGTGACCTTGATGCCGCGAACGGTAACCGCCCTGTTCAATTCACCGGAAAGAATCACCTTCGCATGCAGCGTGGCGTTCTTGAGCACGTTGGCCTGCTTGAGGGACTCCAAGGTGACCTCGTCACCACTGACCTTGGCCAGCTCGGCCAGGCGGACTTCCTTCGAGACCAGCGACTTGGCGGAGGTGCAGCCGAACTTCGGCAGGCGACGCTGCAACGGCATCTGACCGCCTTCGAAACCTGGCTTCACACTACCGCCACTGCGTGCCTTCTGGCCCTTGTGGCCACGACCCCCGGTCTTGCCCAGACCGGAACCGATGCCACGACCGACACGCTTCGCGGCGTGCTTGGAACCCGGTGCCGGGCTCAGGCTATTGAGTTTCATGGATTACTCTCCCTCAACGCGCACAAGGTAGTTGACCTTGTGGATCATGCCGCGCACGGCAGGGGTATCTTCCAGCTCGACCGAGTGACCGATACGCCGCAAGCCCAGGCCCTTCATGGTGGCCTTGTGCTTGGGCAGGGTACCGATACAACTACGGGTCTGGGTAACCTTGAGTGTTGCTGACATGGTATTCACCCCGTGATCGCTTCGACGGACAGACCACGCTTGGCAGCGATGTCGTCCGGCGAATGGATGGAGGCCAGGCCATTGACGGTCGCCCGCACCACGTTCACCGGATTGGTGGAACCGTAGCACTTGGCCAGGACGTCGTGGACGCCGGCCAGCTCGAGAACCGAACGCATGGCGCCACCGGCGATGATACCGGTACCCTCGGAGGCCGGCTGCATGTAGACCTTGGAGGCGCCATGGCGAGCCTTGACCGGATACTGAAGGGTGCCGCCGGTGAGATGGACCTTGATCATGTTGCGGCGCGCCTGGTCCATCGCCTTCTGAATCGCGACCGGCACTTCACGCGCCTTGCCACGACCGAAACCGACACGGCCCTTGCCGTCACCCACGACGGTCAAGGCGGTGAAGCCGAAGATTCGACCACCCTTGACCACCTTGGCGACTCGGTTGACCTGCACGAGCTTTTCCTGCAGGTCGCCGTTCTGCTGTTCATTCTTCGCCATCGTAAAAACCCTTTAGAATTCCAGGCCGCCTTCACGTGCGGCGTCGGCCAGGGCCTTGACACGGCCATGGTACTTGAAGCCGGCACGGTCGAAGGCTACCTGGGTGATGCCTGCTTGCTTGGCGCGCTCGGCAATCATGGCGCCCACCCTGGAGGCGGCGTCGGCATTGCCGGTCGCACCCTCGCGAAGGGCCTTGTCCAGCGTGGAAGCACTGGCGAGGACCTTGCCACCATCCGGCGAGATGATCTGCGCGTAGATGTGACGCGGAGTACGATTGACGCACAGGCGGTGCACGCCCAGCTCGCGGATCTTGGCGCGAGCGCGGCGGGCACGACGGAGACGAGATTCTTTCTTCGCGTTCATAACCCTGCCTTACTTCTTCTTGGCTTCTTTGCGGCGGACCTGCTCGTTGCCGTACCGGATTCCCTTGCCCTTGTAGGGCTCGGGTGGACGGAAGGCGCGGATCTCCGCTGCGCACTGGCCGAGCTTCTGCTTGTCCGCGCTCTTCAGCACGATGACGGTGTTCTTCGGCGTTTCCGCGGAGACACCCTCAGGCAGCGTGTAGTCGACCGGGTGCGAGAAGCCCAGTGTCAGGTTGAGCGTCTGGCCCTTTGCCTGGGCACGGTAACCGACGCCGTTGATCTCCAGGCTTCGCGTGAAGCCCTCGGAGACACCAGTGACCAGGTTCTGAACCAGGGCACGGGTGGTACCAGCCATCGCCCAACTCTTGGCGGACTGGCTCAGCTGGAAAGTCAGCTGACCTTCCTCATGAGCCACCGTCACGTCGGAGTGGATGGTCAGTGAAAGCGTGCCCTGGCCGCCCTTGGCGGTCAGTTGGTCGCCATCGAGCTTGATCTCGACGCCGTTAGGCACTTTAACCGGATATTTGGCTACGCGGGACATTCCAAACTCCTAGAATACGGTGCAGATGACTTCGCCACCGACACCAGCCTTGCGAGCCGCACGATCGGTCATTACCCCGGTAGAGGTGGTGACGATCGCGATTCCCAGACCCTCGGCGACCTTCGGCAGATCGTCCTTGCCCTTGTAGGAGCGAAGCGACGGCTTGGAAACTCGCTGGATGTGCTCGATGACCGGCTTGCCCTCGAAATATTTCAGGGTCACGGTCAGCTCGGGTTTGGCGTTGTCGGACACCGCAAAATCGTTGATGTAACCCTCTTCCTTCAACACGCGTGCCACTTCGACCTTCTGCTTGGAAGACGGCATGGACACCGTTTCCTTGGTGGCCATCTGCGCATTGCGGATACGAGTGAACATATCCGCCAGCGTATCTTGCATGCTCATTTACATTGCGCTCCTGATATAGCGACGTGGCGTTACCAGCTGGACTTCTTCAGACCGGGAACGTCGCCACGCATGGCGGCTTCACGCAGCTTGTTGCGGCCGAGGCCGAACTTGTTGTAGTAGCCGTGCGGACGGCCAGTGATCCGACAGCGATTGCGCTGACGCACCGGACTGGAGTCACGCGGCAGCTGCTGCAACTTGAGCGTCGCCTCGAAGCGCTCTTCATCGGAAGCATTCACGCCCTGGATGATCGCCTTGAGCTCGGCCCGCTTGGCGGCATATTTTGCCACCAGCTTGGTGCGCTTGAGCTCACGCTCTACCATGCTCTTCTTTGCCATGATCCCACCCTTATTTCTTGAACGGGAAGTTCAGCGCGCTCAGCAGCGCACGGCCTTCTTCATCGTTGTTGGCAGTGGTGGTGATGGTGACGTCCAGACCACGAATCCGATCGATCTTATCATATTCGATCTCCGGGAAGATGATCTGCTCACGCACCCCCATCGAGTAGTTGCCACGACCGTCGAAGGACTTCGGGTTGAGACCGCGGAAGTCACGAACACGGGGGATCGCGATGTTCACCAGGCGATCCAGGAAGTCCCACATGCGCCCGGAGCGCAAGGTGACCTTGATCCCGATCGGCCAGCCTTCACGGACCTTGAAGCCCGCGATGGACTTGCGTGCCTTGGTCACGATCGGCTTCTGTCCCGACAGCCTCTCCAGGTCACTGATCGCATTGTCGATCAGCTTCTTGTCGCTGGTCGCCTCGCCGATACCCATGTTCAGCGTCACCTTGGTGACCCGGGGTACCTGCATCACGTTGGCGTAGCTGAACTGCTCTCTGAGCTGAGCCACTACCTCGTTCTGATAACGTTCTTTCAAGTTCGCCATATTGCTACCCGACTCGCGTTAGGCGTCGATCTGCGTCTGCGTCGACTTGTAGATACGTACCTTGGTACCGTCTTCCTTCACCTGGAAGCCGACGCGATCCGCCTTACCGGTCTCCGAATTGAAGATGGCTACGTTGGACGCGTGAATCGAAGCCTCACGCTCGACGATACCGCCCTGATTGCCCGCCATGGGATTGGGCTTGGTGTGACGCTTGATCATGTTCACACCGGACACGACGAAGCGATTTTCCAACACCCGCTTCACATTGCCGCGCTTGCCCTTATCCTTGCCGGCGATGACGACTACGTCGTCGTCACGTTTGATTTTTTGCATATCCGCCTCGCTCCTTACAGCACTTCAGGCGCCAAGGAAATGATCTTCATGAACTTCTCGTTGCGAAGCTCACGGGTCACCGGTCCGAAGATACGGGTACCGATCGGCTGTTCGTTGGTGTTGTTCAACAGAACCGCCGCATTTCCATCGAAGCGGATCAGCGAACCGTCGCTACGACGGACGCCACTGCGGGTGCGAACCACCACCGCCTTGAGGACCTGGCCCTTCTTGACCTTGCCACGCGGAATCGCTTCCTTCACGGTGACCTTGATGATGTCCCCAACGCGGGCATAGCGACGGTGGGAACCGCCCAACACCTTGATGCACTGCACCCGGCGCGCCCCGCTGTTGTCGGCGACATCCAGCATTGTCTGAGTCTGAATCATCGGTTTTCTCCGAACCTAATCTGACTGCACTGGTTTGACTGGCGTGAGCCGATCAGCCCTTGGCCTGCTCGACCACCTCGACCAGCGTCCAGGCCTTCTTGCGGGACAGCGGGCGGCATTCCTGGATGGAAACCGTATCGCCGGCCTTGGCCTGATTCGCCTCGTCATGGGCGTGCAGCTTGGTGGAGCGCTTCATGTATTTTCCGTAGATCGGGTGACGCTCTCGACGCTCGATCATCACAACGATGGACTTGTCCATCTTGTCGCTCACCACCTTGCCGGTGAGCGTACGGGCTTTCTTTTCTTCGGCCATCTCAGTCACCTGCCTTCTCGTTGAGCACCGTCTTCACCCGGGCGATATCCCGACGAACCTGCTTGAGCAGATGAGTCTGGCTCAGCTGGCCGGTGGCCTTCTGCATGCGCAGGTTGAACTGCTCGCGGAGGAGTTCGAAGAGCTGCTCCTGGAGCTGCTCGGCTGACTTTTCACGAATTTCCTGTGCTTTCATCACATCACCATCCGTTTCACAAAGGTGGTGGACAGGGGCATCTTCTGGGCCGCCAGGGAGAAGGCTTCACGCGCCAGCTCCTCGGATACGCCCTCGATCTCGTACAGGACCCGACCCGGCTGGATCTGCGCGACCCAGTACTCGACGGAGCCCTTGCCCTTGCCCATACGGACTTCGAGCGGCTTCTTGGAAATCGGCTTGTCGGGGAAGACGCGGATCCAGATCTTGCCGCCACGCTTGACGTGACGGCTGATCGCACGACGACCGGCCTCGATCTGGCGGGCCGTGATGCGGCCGCGGCCGGTTGCCTTCAGACCGTATTCCCCGAAGCTCACCTTGCTTCCGCGATGTGCCAGACCACGATTGCGGCCCTTCTGCATCTTGCGGAATTTCATACGCTTGGGTTGTAACATCGACTCGCTCTCCCCTTATCTGGAACCTTTCTTCTTGGAGGGCGCTGCCTGCGGCTGCTTGGCCTTGGCGCGGACCTCCTCGATGCCCCCGAGGATTTCACCCTTGAAGATCCAGACCTTGACACCGATGATGCCGTAGGTGGTCTTGGCCTCGTAGGCGGCGTAGTCGATGTCCGCCCGCAGCGTATGCAACGGAACACGACCTTCCCGATACCACTCGGTACGGGCGATTTCGGCGCCGCCGAGACGACCGGCCAGCATCACCTTGATGCCACCGGCGCCGAGGCGCATCGCGTTCTGTACGGCGCGCTTCATGGCACGTCGGAACATCACGCGACGCTCGAGCTGGCCGGCGATGTTCTGTGCCACGAGTTGGGCATCGAGTTCCGGCTTGCGGACCTCTTCGATGTTGACGTGCACGGGCACGCCCATCATCGCCGTGACATCGCGGCGCAGACGGTCGACGTCCTCACCCTTCTTGCCGATCACGATCCCCGGACGAGCCGTATGAATGGTGATGCGGGCGTTGTTCGCTGGGCGCTCGATGTGAATACGGCTCACGGAGGCATTCTTCAAACGCTCCTCCAGGAAACGACGCACTTCGAGATCGTTGTTCAGCTTGTCGGCATAGGCACCGCGTTCGGCATACCAGACAGAGGTATGATCCTTGACGATACCCAGCCGGATGCCTGTTGGATGTACTTTCTGACCCATCTGGTCGACTCCTACTTCTCGGCTACCTTGACGGTGATGTGGCAGGTGCGCTTCAAGATACGATCCGCGCGGCCCTTGGCACGCGGCTTGATACGCTTGAGCGTCATGCCCTCATCGACGCAGACGGTCGAGACACGCAGCTCGTCGATATCCATGCCGTTGTTTTCTTCCGCATTCGCGATGGCGGACTGCAGCACTTTACGAACCAGCTTGGCAGCCTTCTTCGGTGAGAAGGTCAGCAGGTCCAGTGCCTGAGCGACCGGTTTACCGCGCACCTGATCAGCCACCAAACGGGCCTTCTGGGCGGATAAACGAGCGCCACGCAGCTTAGCTGTGACTTCCATCTCTCAATCCTCTCTGGCTTACCGTTTGGCTTTCTTGTCCGCCACATGACCGCGATAGGTGCGGGTAGCAGCGAATTCGCCCAGCTTGTGGCCAACCATTTCCTCGGAAACATGCACCGGGACGTGCTGGCGACCGTTATGGACCGCGATGGTGAGCCCGACCATGTTGGGCAGGATCATCGAACGACGCGACCAGGTCTTGATCGGTTTGCGGTCATTCTTCTCCACCGCCGCCTCGACCTTCTTCAACAGATGAAGGTCGATAAAGGGACCTTTCTTCAGTGAACGTGGCACAGCCATTACCTCTTAAATTGGCGTAGATTCTCAGTTCCGGGCCTTGCGGCGACGGATGATCAGCTTGTCGGTGCGCTTGTTCTTGCGGGTCTTGTGGCCCTTGGTGGGAACCCCCCAAGGCGACACCGGGTGACGACCACCACTGCTGCGGCCTTCACCGCCGCCGTGCGGGTGGTCCACCGGGTTCATGGCGACACCGCGAACCGTGGGACGCACACCTCTCCAGCGCTTCGCACCGGCCTTGCCAAGCTGACGCAGGCTGTGCTCGGAGTTGCTCACTCCCCCCAGGGTCGCGCGGCACTCCGCCAACACCTTGCGCATCTCGCCGGAGCGCAGACGCAGGGTGGCGTAGTTGCCTTCACGGGCGACCAGCTGGGCGCTGGTGCCGGCACTGCGAGCGATCTGGGCACCCTTGCCGGGCTTGAGCTCGATGCAGTGCACGGTGGAACCCAGCGGGATATTGCGCAGCGGTAACGCATTACCCTTCTTGATCGCCGCATTGACCCCGGACTCGATGCGGTCACCGGCACTCACGCCCTTGGGGGCAATGATGTAGCGACGTTCGCCATCGGCATACGTCAGAAGGGCAATGTGGGCGCTACGGTTGGGATCGTGCTCCAGGCGCTCGACGGTGGCGGGAACGCCATCCTTGGTGCGCTTGAAGTCGATCAGCCGGTAGTGCTGACGGTGACCACCGCCCACGTGGCGAGTGGTGATGCGACCGTGGTTGTTGCGGCCGCCGGAACGGGACTGTCTCTCGAGCAGCGGCGCATGTGGCCGCCCCTTGTAGAGCTCCTCGCCAACGATCTTGACGACGTGGCGACGACCGGCGGATGTGGGTTTAGTCTTGACGATTGCCATGATCCGTACTCCTGCCCTTATTCGGCGCCAGAGAAGTCTTCGAGGGTTTCACCGGCGGCCAGCGTCACGTACGCCTTGCGATACCCCTTGCGCTTGCCCAGACCCTGCGCGGTCCGCTTGGTCTTGCCCTTCATGTTCAGTACCTGAACACGATCGACCTGCTTGCCGAACAGCTCCTGAACGGCCTTCTTGATCTCGGGCTTGGTCGCGTCGCTGGCCACCTTGAACACGTACTGGTTGCGTTCGGCAGCCATGGCAGCCTTCTCGGTCACGTGAGGACCCAGAAGCACCTTGAATACACGTTCCTGGTTCATGCCAGCTTCTCCTCGAATTTACGCAGGGCGGAGACGGTGACCAGCACCTTGTCGAAGGCGACCAGGCTCACCGGGTCGGCAGCGGCGACGTCGACCACATCCACGTTGGGGATGTTGCGGGCGGCCAGGTAGAGCATCTCGTCGAGATCCTCGGTCACGATCAGCACCTTCTCCAGGCCCAGCTCGCCGAGCTTTGCCACCAGCTGCTTGGTCTTGGGCGAGTCGACACTGATCTCGTCGACCGCCACCAGGCGTTCCTGGCGGACCAGTTCGGAGAGGATGGAACGCATGGCCGCACGGTACATCTTGCGATTGACCTTCTGGGCATGGTCCTGGGGACGCGCCGCAAAGGTCACACCACCGCTGCGCCACAGGGGCGAGCGGATGGTGCCGGCACGGGCACGACCCGTGCCCTTCTGCCGCCATGGCTTCTTGCCACCGCCGCGCACGTCGGAACGGTTCTTCTGGGCGCGGGTGCCCTGACGACCACCGGCCAGATAGGCAGTCACGACCTGGTGCACCAGCGCTTCGTTGAAGGCGTTGCCAAAGGTGGCGTCGGACACTTCGACAGTACCGGCGCCTGCACCTGCTAGATTCAGATTCATCGGTTTCTATCCCCTTCAGCCGGCTTTGACGGCGCTGCGCACGATGACATCGCTGCCTGTGGCGCCGGGTACGGCACCCTTGATCAGCAACAGGTTACGCTCGACATCGACACGGACAATCTCGAGGCTCTGGATGGTGCAACGTACATTGCCCATCTGGCCCGCCATCTTCTTGCCCTTGAACACGCGGCCCGGTGTCTGGCACATGCCGATGGAGCCCGGCGCACGATGCGACAGGGAATTACCGTGAGTCATGTCCTGGGTGCGGAAGTTCCAGCGCTTGACGACGCCTTGGAAGCCCTTGCCCTTGGAGGTGCCGGTCACGTCAACGCTCTGACCAGCTTCGAAGAGGGATACGGTGAGTTGGCCACCCACCTCCGGAGCTTCATCGCCGTCGGAAAGGCGAAACTCCATCAATGAACGACCGGCCTCGACACCCGCCTTGGCGAACTGCCCGGAACGGGCTTTCGACAGGTGCTTGGCCCTGCGGGAGCCGGTTGTTACCTGAACCGCCGCGTAGCCGTCGGACTCGACGGTCTTGACGCAGGTGACACGGTTAGGATCAACCTCGATCACGGTCACGGGCACGGAAGCGCCGTCTTCGGTGAAGACACGGGTCATCCCGGCCTTCCTACCGACTAAACCGATAGTCATTCTCAGTCTCCTTTAGTGTACGGGGCTATCACCCGCTATGGCTGCCCTTTCCAGAGCATTCCACTAGCACGTTGTATGGCGCCTCACGGCGCGGCGGCTGCTGCTCGAATTCATTCGTTGTCGAGCGCTGGGCCGCGAGTGTCTAGTGAGGTCTCAGTCGAGCTTGATCTGAACGTCCACGCCGGCGGCGAGGTCGAGCTTCATCAGGGCATCGACGGTCTTTTTGGTGGGCTCGACGATATCGAGCACCCGCTTGTGCGTGCGAATCTCATACTGGTCGCGCGCGTCCTTGTTGACGTGCGGTGATACCAGGATGGTATAGCGCTCACGATTGGTCGGCAGCGGGATCGGCCCACAGACCTGAGCACCGGTACGCTTGGCGGTTTCTACTATCTCCGCGGCGGACTGGTCGATCAGGCGATGGTCGAAAGCCTTCAACCGAATGCGAATCTTCTGGTTCTGCATTTGCCCTAAACTCCAGTGGATCACGACGGCGCGAGCCGTCTACCCACGCATTCAAAGGATGCGCATTATAGGCACAGTACCGAGGAGTGTCAAACACTCTCGACGGTGCACAGAAAGAGGGCTCCTCGCGGAGCCCCCTTCGATCACGCCAGCAGTCGATGACTTACTGAAGGATCTTGGCCACGACGCCGGCACCGACGGTACGGCCACCTTCGCGGATGGCGAAGCGCAGGCCGTCGTCCATGGCGATCGGGTGGATCAGGGTAACGACCATCTTGACGTTGTCACCCGGCATGACCATCTCGACACCTTCCGGCAGTTCACAGGTACCAGTCACGTCCGTGGTACGGAAATAGAACTGCGGCCGATAGCCCTTGAAGAACGGCGTATGACGACCGCCTTCTTCCTTGGACAGCACATAGACCTCGGCTTCGAAGACGGTGTGCGGGGTGATGGTGCCCGGCTTGGCCAGCACCTGACCACGCTCGACGTCATCACGCTTGGTGCCGCGCAGCAGGGCGCCGACGTTCTCACCGGCACGACCCTCGTCGAGCAGCTTGCGGAACATCTCGACACCGGTAACCACGGTCTTGGTGGTGTCCTTGATACCGACGATCTCGACTTCCTCGCCGGCCTTGACCACGCCACGTTCGACACGGCCGGTGACCACGGTACCGCGGCCGGAGATGGAGAAGACGTCCTCGATCGGCATCAGGAACGGCTGATCGATGGCGCGTTCCGGCTCCGGAATGTAGTCATCCAGGGCCTTGATCAGGCTGGCAACGGCGGTGGTACCCATGCCGTTGTCGTCCTTGCCTTCCAGGGCCATCAGGGCGGAACCGGTGATGATCGGAGTGTCGTCGCCCGGGAAGTCGTACTGGTCGAGGAGTTCACGGACCTCCATCTCGACCAGCTCGAGGAGCTCCTCGTCGTCGACCATGTCGGCCTTGTTGAGGAACACGACGATGAACGGCACGCCGACCTGACGAGACAGCAGGATGTGCTCGCGAGTCTGCGGCATGGGGCCGTCGGCGGTGGACACGACCAGGATAGCGCCGTCCATCTGGGCGGCACCGGTGATCATGTTCTTGACGTAGTCGGCGTGTCCCGGGCAGTCGACGTGAGCGTAGTGACGCGCCTCGGACTGGTACTCGACGTGAGACGTGGCGATGGTGATGCCGCGCTCACGCTCTTCCGGTGCATTGTCGATGGCGTCGAACTCGCTCCAGTCGCCACCGAAGACCTCGGCGGAAACACGAGTCAGGGCCGCCGTCAGCGTGGTCTTGCCGTGGTCGACGTGACCAATGGTGCCGACGTTGACGTGGGGTTTGGAACGTTCAAATTTTGCCTTAGCCACTGCTATAACCTCTTTACGTTAGCTAACGGGTTAACCGTTCTGGTTGATGACGGCTTCAACGACGCTGTTGGGCGCCTCGTCGTACTGCGCGAACTCCATGGTATAGCTCGCCCGGCCCTGGGACTGAGAGCGCAGGTCGGTCGCATAACCGAACATCTCGCCCAGCGGCACCATTGCGCGGATGACCTTACCCATGGACGTGTCATCCATGCCCTGCACCAGACCGCGACGACGGTTCAGGTCGCCCATGACGTCACCCATGAAATCCTCGGGGGTCACGACTTCAACCCGCATCATCGGCTCCAGCAGCACGGCCTTGGCCTTTCTAGCCCCTTCCTTGACTGCCATGGAGGAGGCTATCTTGAACGCGGTCTCGTTGGAGTCCACATCGTGGAAGGACCCATCGTACAGCGTAACCTTGACGTCGATCATCGGGTAGCCCGCGATGACACCATTCTGGAGCTGCTCATAGGCTCCCTTCTCGACGGCCGGCACGTATTCCTTGGGAACCGCACCACCGACGATCTCGGAGGCGAACTTGAAATGCATTTCTTCGTCGTCGCCCTTGTCCTCTGCCGTGAGCGGCTCGATGCGCAGCCAGACGTGACCATACTGGCCGCGACCGCCTGACTGACGCACGAACTTGCCTTCCTGCTCTACCTTGCCGCGAATGGTCTCACGGTAGGCGACCTGCGGCTTGCCGATGTTGGCCTCGACCTTGAACTCGCGACGCATGCGGTCGACGAGAATGTCGAGGTGGAGCTCGCCCATGCCGGAGATGATGGTCTGACCGCTTTCCTCGTCGGTCTTGACCTGAAAGGAGGGGTCTTCCTGGGCCAGCTTGCCCAGTGCCACGCCCATCTTCTCCTGGTCGACCTTGGATTTCGGCTCCACGGCAACCGAGATCACCGGATCCGGGAACTCCATACGCTCCAGCACGATCTTGCTGTTGATGTCGCACAGGGTATCACCCGTCGTGACATCCTTGAGACCGATACAGGCGGCGATGTCGCCGGCGCGAACTTCCTTGATCTCTTCGCGGGAGTTGGCGTGCATCTGCACCATCCGGCCGACACGCTCCTTCTTCTGCTTGACGGAGTTGTAGACGCTCTCCCCGGAGTTCAGTACGCCCGAATAGACGCGGATGAAGGTCAGGGTGCCGACGAAGGGGTCGGTGGCGATCTTGAAGGCCAGGGCCGAGAAGGGCGCACTGTCATCGGCCTCACGCGTCTCGACGGCACCATCCCTGTCGTCCAGCTCACCCTCGATGGCCTTGACCTCGGTGGGTGACGGCATGAACTCGATGACACCGTCCAGGACGGCCTGGACACCCTTGTTCTTGAACGCGCTGCCGCAGGTAACCAGCACGATCTCGTTGGCCAGGGTCCGCGCGCGCAGGCCGGCCTTGATTTCCTCGATGGTCAACTCCCCGCCCTCGAGGTACTTTTCCATCAGCTCCTCGGTGCCTTCGGCCGCGGCCTCGACCATCTCCTCGCGGTACTTTTCGGCGGTCTCGCGGAGCTCGTCGGGGATATCGACGAGGTCATAGGTCATGCCCAGATCTTCCTCGCTCCAGACGATGCCCTTCATCTCGATGAGATCGATGACGCCCTTGAAGTCTTCCTCGGTACCCATGTTGATCTGGATCGGCACGGCGTTGGCCCCGAGACGATCCTTCAACTGGTCGACGACCATGAAGAAGTCAGCACCGGTACGGTCCATCTTGTTGACGAACACCATGCGCGGCACTTCGTACTTGTTGGCCTGACGCCACACCGTCTCGGTCTGCGGCTGAACGCCTGATGAGCCGCAAAGCACCACCACGGTGCCGTCGAGGACGCGCAGGGAGCGCTCCACCTCGATGGTGAAGTCCACGTGTCCGGGGGTGTCGATGATGTTGATGCGGTGCTCGTCGAACTGCTTGTTCATGCCCTGCCAGAAGCAGGTAGTGGCCGCGGACGTGATGGTGATCCCGCGTTCCTGTTCCTGCTCCATCCAGTCCATGGTGGCGGCGCCGTCATGGACCTCACCCACCTTGTGGGACAGACCGGTATAGAAAAGGACACGTTCGGTAGTCGTGGTCTTGCCGGCGTCGACGTGGGCAACGATACCGATGTTGCGGTAACGCTTGAGCGGTGTCTTGCGTGGCACGATGGAATTCTCCATTGCTATGAAGCATCACCCCTGGAGGTGACACTTCGTGTATGGGACTCGTCGTCTAGCGGCGCATTGCAAACGCCATCTTAGAAGCGGTAGTGGGAGAAGGCCTTGTTGGCTTCTGCCATGCGATGCACGTCTTCACGCTTCTTGACGGCCGAGCCCTTGCCTTCGGCGGCGTCGAGCATCTCTCCCGCCAGGCGAAGGACCATCGTCTTCTCGCCACGGCGACGAGCCGCATCCACCAGCCAACGCATCGCCAGTGCCTGACGACGCGAGGGACGAACTTCCACCGGCACCTGGTAGGTGGCACCACCGACACGACGCGACTTGACCTCGACCATGGGCTGGATGGCTTCCAGCGCCTTGTCGAAGATCTCCAGCGGCTCTTCCTTGCTGCGCTCGGCAACCCTGTCCAGCGCACCGTAGACGATACGCTCAGCGATGGACTTCTTGCCGCCGTACATCAGGTGGTTCATGAATTTCGCCAGGCGCTCACTTCCGAATTTCGGATCCGGAAGGATCTCGCGCTTCGCTGCAACTCTTCTTCTAGGCATGATAAGCCCTCTGTAAAGGGTCCTTCAGGTAAACTCGAGACTCCCGCCGGCGTTTGCCTGGCAGCGCTCGACCTTACTCTTATCAGACCGATGCCATGTATCCTGTGCGGCTGGCGTCAGCCAGCCCTGTGGCCCCGAAACCTCAGGCCTTGGGACGTTTGGTACCGTACTTGGAACGCCCCTGCTTGCGGTTCTGCACGCCGGAGGTGTCCAGGGCGCCACGCACGGTGTGATAGCGCACACCGGGAAGATCCTTGACACGGCCGCCACGGATCAGGACCACGGAGTGCTCCTGAAGGTTGTGGCCTTCACCACCGATGTAGGAAGACACCTCGAAGCCGTTGGTCAGGCGCACACGGCAGACCTTGCGGAGAGCCGAGTTCGGCTTCTTCGGGGTGGTGGTGTAGACGCGGGTGCAGACGCCGCGCTTCTGCGGGCAGGCCTGCAGCGCCGGCACGTCACTCTTGCTGACGGGGCGCTTGCGCGGCTTGCGCACGAGCTGATTGATCGTTGACATGGTGTGTCGCTGACTCCAATGGGTTGCCTTGCCTTCCAGCGGGCGTGGGCGCACCCACCCCACTGTTAAAGGCTGCGCATTTTAATGGCTGGCGGGCCTGGCCGTCAAGTATCGCGCCACTCCCGTCGGGGGGGGGGTGGCGCGATCCGGCAATGCCCGTTTTCAGATCTCGTCGTCATCGGAATCGAGCGCGGTGAGCTGGGCACCCAGCTCCTGCTCGACTTCGAGGGCCGACGGGTGAAGCATCCGCTCGGCATCTTCACGCTCGCGCCGACGCTCCGCATGGTGGGTAAGACCGGTACCCGCCGGAATCAGGCGGCCCACCACCACGTTTTCCTTGAGACCACGCAGGTAATCCCGCTTGCCCGTCACCGCCGCCTCGGTCAAGACCCGCGTGGTTTCCTGGAACGACGCCGCTGAAATGAACGACTCGGTGGCCAGGCTGGCCTTGGTGATGCCCAGCAGCAGACGCTGGTATTTCGCCGGGAACTTGTCCTGCTTCTCCAGACGAGCATTCTCTTCAAGCACCCGGATGATCTCGACCTGATCACCGGGGATGAAGTCGGAATCACCCGATTCGATGATTTCCACCTTGCGCAGCATCTGCCGCACGATCGCCTCGATGTGCTTGTCGTTGATGCCGACGCCCTGAAGGCGATAGACATCCTGAACCTCGACGGTGATGTACTTGGCCAGTTCCTCGACGCCCAGCAGGCGCAGGATATCGTGCGGATTGCTGGGGCCGTCGGAAATCACCTCGCCCTTCGCGACGCTCTCGCCCTCGAAGACGGCAATCTGACGCCATTTCGGAATCAGCGCCTCGAAGGTATCGCCACCGTCTTCCGGGGTGATGGTCAGGCGACGCTTACCCTTGGTTTCCTTGCCGAAGCTGACCACACCGCTGATCTCGGCGAGGATGGACGGCTCCTTGGGCTTGCGGGCCTCGAAGAGGTCGGCAACCCGTGGCAGACCCCCGGTGATGTCCTTGTTGCTCGAGGCCTCCACCGGGATACGCGCGACCACCTCACCGATACTGATCTTGGAACCGTCGTCGACGGTGACTATCGCCTTGCCCGGCAAGAGGTACTGCACCGGCGCCTCGGAGCCGGAAAGCGTCACCGGCGACCCGCTGTCATCGGTCAGCAGGATCATGGGGCGCTTGTCGCGACCCGCCATGGGACGCCCCGCGGCCTCGATCACTTCGATGGACGACAGGCCGGTCATCTCGTCGACCGTACGGTGGATGGTCACGCCCTCGTCCATGTCGGCGTACTGCACCAGGCCCTCGGCCTCGGCCACGATCGGGTGAGTGTGCGGGTCCCACTTGGCGACGGCCTGACCGGCTTCCACTGCATCGCCATCCTTGACCGACAGCTCCGCGCCGTAGGGCAGCTTGTAGTATTCCCGCTCGCGGCCATGGTCGTCGGCGACGGCCAGGGCACTGGAGCGGGAGACCACCACCAGCTTGCCGTCGGCACGCTCGACGTACTTGATGTTGTGCAGCCGAACCCTGCCACCGTGCTTGACCTGGACACTGTCCACCGCGGAGGCCCGCGACGCGGCACCCCCGATGTGGAAGGTCCGCATGGTCAGCTGGGTGCCCGGTTCACCGATGGACTGGGCGGCGATGACGCCCACGGACTCGCCGATGTTGACCTGATGACCCCGCGCCAGGTCACGGCCGTAACAGGATGAACAGACACCGTGAGCGGTCTCGCAGGAGATAGTGCTGCGCACCACGATCTCGTCGACGCCCATGGTGTCGAGTTCCGCACACCAGGCCTCGTCGAGCAGGGTGCCGCGCGGAATGAGAACGTCGTCGCCGTTCGGATCCAGGACATCCTGGGCCACCACGCGACCCAGCACACGCTGTGCCAGGGAGACGATGATATCGCCCCCCTCGATGACCGGGTGCAGGGTCAGACCGTTGTCGGCTCCGCAGTCATGCTCGGTGATGACCATGTCCTGGGCCACGTCGACCAGGCGACGGGTCAGGTAACCGGAGTTGGCGGTCTTGAGGGCCGTGTCCGCCAGACCCTTCCGCGCGCCGTGGGTCGAGATGAAGTACTGCAGGACGTTGAGGCCCTCGCGGAAGTTGGCGACGATCGGCGTCTCGATGATCGAGCCATCCGGCTTGGCCATCAGGCCACGCATGCCGGCGAGCTGACGGATCTGGGCCGCGCTGCCCCGAGCACCGGAGTCGGCCATGATGAAGACGCTGTTGAAGGAGTCCTGCTCGACCTCCTTGCCATCACGGTCGATGACCGTTTCCAGGGAGATCCCCGCCATCATCGCCTTGGCCACCTTGTCGTTGGCTCTGGACCAGATATCGATGACCTTGTTGTACTTCTCGCCGGCGGTGACGAGACCGGAGGAGAACTGATCTTCGATCTCCTTCACTTCCTCCTCGGCGGCATCGACGATGCCATCCTTGCTGTCGGGGATGACGAAGTCATTGACGCCGATCGAGGCACCCGAGGTGGTCGCCAGGCGGAAGCCGGTGTACATCAGCTGATCGGCGAAGATGACGGTCGGCTTAAGGCCGGCACGACGATAGACCTCGTTGAGCAGCTTGGAGATCGCCTTCTTCTTCATCGGCTGGTCGACCAACTCGAAGGGCACCCCGTCAGGCAGGATGCGGAAAAGAAGGGCACGGCCCACCGTGGTCGCATAGAGACGGCGATGGCGGCTTCTCTCGCCGGTTTCCTCGTCGATCTCTACCTCGTCCAGGCGCACCTTGATCTTGGCATGCAGGGAGACATGCTGAGTGCCGTAGGCGCGTTCGACCTCGTCGAGGTCGGTGAACACCATGCCCTCGCCCTTGTCGTTGATGCGCTCGCGGGTCATGTAGTAGAGCCCCAGCACCACGTCCTGGGACGGCACGATGATCGGCTCGCCGTTGGCTGGCGACAGCACATTGTTGGTAGCCATCATCAACGCTCGCGCCTCGAGCTGGGCTTCCAGTGTCAGCGGTACGTGGACCGCCATCTGGTCGCCATCGAAGTCGGCGTTGTAGGCGGCACATACCAGCGGGTGCAGTTGGATCGCCTTGCCCTCGATCAGCAACGGCTCGAATGCCTGGATGCCGAGGCGGTGCAGCGTCGGCGCACGGTTGAGCATCACCGGATGTTCACGGATGACATCGGCGAGGATGTCCCAGACCTCGGGAAGCTCGCGTTCGACCATCTTCTTGGCGGCCTTGATGGTGGAGGCATAGCCCAGAGACTGCAGCTTGGAATAGATGAACGGCTTGAACAGCTCGAGCGCCATCTTCTTGGGCAGGCCACACTGGTGCAGACGCAGCGTCGGACCCACGGTGATCACGCTGCGACCGGAGTAGTCGACGCGCTTGCCCAGCAGGTTCTGGCGGAAGCGACCCTGCTTGCCCTTGATCATGTCGGCCAGTGACTTCAGGGGGCGCTTGTTGGTGCCGGTGATCGCCCGGCCGCGACGACCGTTGTCCAGCAGGGCATCCACGGACTCCTGCAGCATGCGCTTCTCGTTGCGCACAATGATGTCCGGCGCATTGAGGTCGAGCAGCCGCTTGAGGCGATTGTTGCGGTTGATCACCCGGCGATACAGATCGTTGAGGTCCGAGGTCGCGAAGCGGCCACCGTCCAGCGGGACCAGCGGGCGAAGGTCCGGCGGCAACACCGGCAGCACTTCCATGACCATCCAGGTCGGGGAATTACCGGAGTTGTAGAAGGCCTCCATCAGCTTGAGACGCTTGGACAGCTTCTTGATCTTGGTCTCTGAGTTGGTCTGGGGGATCTCCTCGCGCAGGCGATCGATCTCCTCCTCGAGGTCGATGTCCTTGAGTAGCGCCTGGACGGCCTCGGCACCCATGCGGGCGTCGAAGTCATCGCCGAACTCCTCGAGGGCCTCGAAATACTGCTCGTCGTTGAGCAGCTGGCCACGCTCCAGGGTGGTCATGCCCGGGTCGATGACCACGAAGCTCTCGAAATAGAGCACGCGCTCGATGTCGCGCAGGGTCATGTCCAGGAACATCCCGATTCGCGACGGCAAGGACTTCAGGAACCAGATATGGGCGACCGGCGAGGCCAGCTCGATATGCCCCATGCGCTCGCGACGCACGGCGGCCTTGGTCACCTCGACGCCGCACTTCTCGCAGATGATGCCGCGATGTTTCATGCGCTTGTACTTGCCGCACAGGCACTCGTAGTCCTTTACCGGGCCGAAGATCTTGGCACAGAACAGGCCGTCACGCTCCGGCTTGAAGGTGCGGTAATTGATGGTCTCCGGCTTCTTCACCTCGCCGAAGGACCAGGAGCGGATCAGCGCTGGCGAGGCCAGCGTGATCTTGATCGCATCGAACTCGTCGGACTGAGACTGCGATTTGAGGACTTTCACCAAATCTTTCATTGGAAGGCTCCTAGCTCTCTAACTCGATATCGATGCCCAGCGAGCGGATTTCCTTCACCAGCACGTTGAAGGATTCCGGCATGCCCGCCTGCATGGCGTGATCGCCATCCACGATGTTCTTGTACATCTTGGTGCGACCCTCCACGTCGTCGGACTTGACGGTGAGCATCTCCTGGAGGGTGTAGGCCGCGCCGTAGGCTTCCAGAGCCCAGACCTCCATCTCGCCGAAGCGCTGGCCCCCGAACTGCGCCTTGCCGCCCAGCGGCTGCTGGGTGACCAGGGAGTAGGAACCGGTGGAACGCGCATGCATCTTGTCATCCACCAGGTGGTTGAGCTTGAGCATGTACATGTAGCCAACGGTGACGGAGCGATCGAAGGCCTCGCCGCTGCGGCCGTCATAGAGCGTCATCTGACCGGAGTCGGGCAGGCCAGCGAGCTTCAGCAGATGCTTGATCTCACCCTCCTTGGCCCCGTCGAAGACCGGCGTGGACATCGGAACCCCACCCTGGAGGTTCTTCGCCAGAGCGATCACCTCATCATCGGTCAAGGAGTCGATATCCTCGACCCGGGTGCCGGGCGTCGAGTTGTAGATCTGACCGAGGAATTCACGAATCTCGGCGATCTGCTGGCCACGGACATCCCTCAAGAGGTGCTGGATCTTGACGCCCAGACCCTCCGCGGCCAGACCCAGGTGGGTCTCGAGGATCTGACCGACGTTCATCCGCGACGGCACGCCCAGTGGATTGAGCACCACGTCGATGGGTTCACCGTTGTCGTCGAAGGGCATGTCCTCGATGGGCATGATGGCCGAGATCACACCCTTGTTGCCGTGACGGCCGGCCATCTTGTCACCGGGCTGCAGACGACGCTTCACGGCCATGTAGACCTTGACGATCTTGAGCACGCCGGGCGCCAGGTCATCGCCCTGGGTCAGCTTGCGCTTCTTGTCCTCGAAGCGCTCGTCCATTTCCTTGCGACGGTTCTCGAGTTGCTCGTCGGCCTGGGCCAGCAACTCGTTGAGGGTCTCATCCTGCAGGCGCAGCTTGAACCAATCCTGGCGGGACAGTTCCTCGAGATAGCTCTCGGAGAGCAGATCACCCTTCTTGAGCTTGGGACCGCCGTTCACCGCCTGACCGGAGAGGGTCCGCTTGAGGCGTTCGAAGGTGGCATCCTCGGCGATGCGATAGGTTTCCTGAAGATCCTTGCGCACCTCGTCGAGCTGCATCTGCTCGATGTGGAGCGCACGGGAATCCTTTTCCACACCGTCACGGGTGAATACCTGGACATCGATGATGGTCCCGCGCATGCCGGTGGGGGCACGCAGGGAGGTGTCCTTCACGTCGGAGGCCTTCTCCCCGAAGATCGCTCTCAGCAGCTTCTCTTCCGGCGTCAACTGGGTCTCGCCCTTGGGCGTGACCTTGCCCACCAGGATATCACCAGGGCCCACCTCGGCACCGATGTAGACCACTCCGGCCTCGTCCAGCTTGGCCAGGGCCGACTCGCCGACGTTGGGAATATCCGAGGTGATCTCTTCCGACCCAAGCTTGGTGTCGCGAGAGACGCAGGTCAGTTCCTGGATATGGATGGTGGTGAAGCGGTCTTCCTGTACCACCCGCTCCGAGAGCAGGATGGAATCCTCGAAGTTGTAGCCGTTCCAGGGCATGAAGGCGATGCGCATGTTCTGGCCCAGGGCCAGGTCACCCATGTCGACAGACGGACCGTCTGCCAGGATGTCACCGCGGGCCACCTCGTCGCCGGGACGCACGATGGGGCGCTGGTTCATGCAGGTGTTCTGGTTGGAACGGACATACTTGGTGAGGTTGTAGATATCCACGCCGGCTTCGCCGCCGATGATCTCGTCCTCGTTGACCCGCACCACGATACGCCGGGCATCCACCGAATCGATCACGCCACCGCGGCCTGCCACGGCACAGACACCCGAATCACGGGCCACGAAGCGTTCCATGCCGGTGCCCACCAGCGGCTTCTCGGCGCGCAGGGTGGGTACCGCCTGGCGCTGCATGTTCGAGCCCATCAGGGCACGGTTGGCATCGTCATGCTCGAGGAAGGGGATCAATGCCGCGGCGACGGACACCACCTGACGTGGCGAGACGTCCATCAGGGTCACCTGATCGGGACGCATGAAGGTCGTCTCACCGCGGTGACGCACCTGAACCAGGTCATCGACCAGCTTGTTGCTCTCGTCGACGGTGGCAGAGGCCTGGGCGATGGTGAAGTCGCCTTCCTCGATGGCCGAGAGATGCACCACGTCATCGGTAACCTGGCGATCCACCACCTTGCGGTACGGGGTCTCGAGGAAGCCGTAGCTGTTGGTGTGACTATAGGTCGCCAGGGAATTGATCAGGCCGATGTTCGGACCTTCCGGCGTCTCGATCGGGCAGAGGCGACCATAGTGGGTGGCGTGGACGTCACGCACCTCGAAACCGGCCCGCTCGCGGGTCAGGCCACCCGGGCCGAGCGCGGAGACCCGGCGCTTGTGAGTGACCTCTGAGAGCGGGTTGTTCTGGTCCATGAACTGGGAGAGCTGGCTGGAGCCGAAGAACTCCTTGACCGCCGCCGCTACCGGCTTGGCATTGATCAGGTCCTGAGGCATCAGGCCTTCGCTCTCGGCCATGGACAGACGCTCCTTGACCGCACGCTCGACGCGCACCAGGCCCACACGGAACTGGTTCTCGGCCATCTCGCCCACGCAGCGGATACGGCGGTTGCCCAGGTGGTCGATGTCATCGACTTCACCGAAACCGTTACGGATGTTGATCAACTCACGCAGCACATCGAGGATGTCGCCACGATCCAGGACACCACTGCCCTGGTCGGCGTCGCGGCGCAGCCGGCGGTTGAACTTCATGCGACCGACACCGGAAAGATCGTAGCGATCCTCGGTGAAGAAGAGATTGCGGAACAGGGTCTCGGCCGCCTCCTTGGTCGGTGGCTCGCCAGGACGCATCATGCGATAGATCTCGACCAGCGCCTCGAGCTGGGAGCCGGTAGTGTCCAGTCGTAGGGTCTCGGAGATGAAAGGGCCACAGTCGAGATCATTAGTGTAAAGAGTCTCAAACGTAGTTAGACCACTTTCCGCCAAAGCCTGCACGAAAGCCTCAACATCCATTTCAGGTCTAGCCTGAGAAGGGGCTCTGGGCTTTTCGTAATAGCCAAGGTAAAGCTCCGTATTAGCTCGAGCAATTTCCTCACCAGTATTCGGATCGGCTAGATCTTTAGCAAGCACCTTGCCCTTGAGGTACTCCATCGGCACGTCGAGGCGCTCGAGGCCGGCCTTCTCGAGCTGACGAATGTGCTTCTGGGTAATCCGACGGCCTTCCTCGACGATGAGGTTGTCCTCGCCGTCCTTGATGTCGAAGGTCGCGGTTTCACCGCGCAGGCGAGAGGGCACAAGTTCGACAGAGAAGCCCGAGGCTTCGACGTGGAAGGTGCTGGTCTCGAAGAACTCCGCCAGGATCTCCTCGGCGCTCATGCCCAGGGCGCGCAGCAGCACGCTCGCCGGCAGCTTGCGGCGACGGTCGATGCGCACGAAGACGCTGTCCTTGGGATCGAACTCGAAGTCCAGCCAGGAGCCGCGGTAGGGAATCACGCGGGCGGAATAGAGCAGTTTGCCGGAGGAGTGGCTCTTGCCCTTGTCATGATCGAAGAACACGCCCGGGCTGCGATGCAGCTGGGAGACGATGACCCGCTCGGTACCATTGATGACGAAGGTACCGTTCTCGGTCATCAGGGGAATCTCCCCCATGTAGACTTCCTGCTCCTTGATGTCCTTGATCGCCTTGTTCGATGACTCCTTGTCATGAATGATCAGGCGAACCTTGACGCGCAGCGGTGCCGAATAGGTGACGCCACGCGACTGGCATTCCTTGACATCGAAGGCCGGCGTACCGAAACGATAGCTGACGTACTCGAGAGCGGCATTGCCGGAGAAGCTCTCGATCGGGAACACGGACTTGAAGGCCGCATGCAGACCGATTTCCAGACGCTCCTCCGGGGAGCGGTCCTGCTGGAGAAAGTCGTAGTAGGAATCAAGCTGGATTGCCAGCAGGAAGGGCACATCCATCACTTGTGGCAGTTTGCCGAAATCCTTGCGGATGCGTTTTTTCTCAGTGTATGAGTAAGCCATCTGTATTCCCCAGCTTGTTCACCATAGGTGACCGACACGTGGTCGGCGCCACCCGACGGGAGTAGTGCCGTCAGGCGATGAAGGCAAGCGCCCAGTCAGGACGCTCGCCTTCGGAATTCGGCTGGCAGTTCTGCAGATGCAGAGGCCAGTAACAACAGAAAAAGGCCGGCAGCGGGTGTCCCGCCACCAGCCATGGAAGCTTACGCAGCGCGCGCAACCATGAGCACAAGGATTACTTGAGCTCCACGCTCGCGCCGGCTTCTTCCAGCTTGGCCTTGGCCGCTTCGGCATCGTCCTTGGACATGCCTTCCTTGATGGTACCCGGTGCACCATCGACGGCACCCTTGGCTTCCTTCAGGCCCAGGCCGGTGATTTCGCGCACGACCTTGATCACGTTGACTTTCTTCTCGCCGACGGCGGTCAGCACGAGGTCAAATTCGGTCTGCTCTTCCTCGACGGCGGCTTCACCACCGCCCGGACCAGCAACGACAGCCGCGGCGGCGGAAACGCCGAACTTCTCTTCCATTGCCTCGATCAACTCGACGACTTCCATGACAGACATGTCGGCGACGGCGTTGATGATGTCTTCTTTGCTCAGTGCCATTTTCGTGTTCCTAACTTTGCGGGAGCCTCGGGGTAACGAGGACTCGAGGATTCAGTGTTCGTATCGGGCTGCACGGCAGAGCTCGCCTTTCAGACGGCTTCCTGCTTCTGATCGCGCAGCGCGGCGAGGGTACGAACCAGCTTGCCGGCGGAAGCCTCCTTCATGACGGACATCAGCTTGGCGATGGCCTCGTCGTAAGTCGGCAGGGTCGCCAGGCGGTCGATGTCGGCAGCCGGGATCAGCTCGCCCTCGTAGGCCAGCGCCTTGATTTCGAAGTTCTGATCCTGCTTGGAAAACTCCTTGAACAGACGGGCGGCAGCACCCGGATGGTCAGTGGAGAATGCCAGCAGGGTCGGGCCCACGAAGCTGTCGGTCAGGCATTCCCATTGGGTGCCTGACAGGGCGCGACGTGCCAGGGTGTTGCGAACAACACGAATCTGCACGCCATTCTCGCGTCCCTGCTTGCGCAGGTCGGTCATCTTTTCGACCGTGACGCCGCGAGAATCGGCAACGACGACGGAGAGAGCACCCTTGGCCGCTTCACTGACTTCGGCAACGATGGCCTTCTTGCCTTCAAGTGCTAGTGGCACAGCGATCACTCCTTCATGCCGGAACCTCTGATGAGTGCTCCGGTGGTTACCATCTCCCCCGACCCCTCCAGCAGGAGGCACCGGGAGTCCTGGGATGGTGCTCACCAGATATCTGGCGGCCACACCATCTGCGCAGGCCTTCCCGGAGGAAGATTAAGTCGCACTTCAAAACAACCGCGACGCCTGCGGTCTTTGACGGTGCCCCACCCGACTGTCATCGACGCCGTACCGGGGACCGCAAAGTTCTCTTGCCTGTATCGATCCAGCCGTTCTCAGACGAGGGCGGAATGATCGATTGTCAGCCCCGGGCCCATGGTGCTGGACACGGTGACCTTCTTGAGATAAATCCCCTTGGAGGTACTGGGCTTGAGCCGCTTCAGATCGGAGACCAGCGCTTCCAGGTTGCCCTGGATGGCGGTCGCATCGAAATCGACCTTGCCAAGGGTAGTGTGGATGATGCCGTTCTTGTCGGTACGGAAACGCACCTGCCCGGCCTTGGCATTCCTGACCGCAGTGGCCACATCCGCGGTTACGGTTCCGACCTTGGGGTTCGGCATCAGGCCGCGCGGACCGAGGATCTGCCCCAGCTGACCGACGACACGCATGGCGTCCGGCGAGGCGATGACCACGTCGAAGTCCAGCTGTCCCTTCTTGACCTGGTCGGCCAGGTCGTCCATGCCGACGATGTCGGCACCGGCTTCCTTGGCCGCGTCGGCGTTGGCACCCTGGGTGAAGACGGCAACACGCACGTCCTTGCCGGTACCATTGGGCATCACGGTGGCACCACGCACGACCTGGTCCGATTTGCGCGGATCGACGCCCAGGTTGATGGCCACATCCAGGGACTCATTGAACTTCACGGTGGACAGTTCATTGAGCAGTGCCACGGCTTCTTCCAGCGGATAGGTCTTGGCCGAATCAATCTTTTCCTGAATCAGCTTCGCACGCTTGGTCAACTTGGCCATGATCAGAGACCCTCCACGTTCAGGCCCATGCTGCGGGCACTACCGGCGATGGTACGGACAGCGGCGTCGATATCGCCAGCGGTCAGATCCGGCTCCTTGGTCCTGGCGATCTCCTCGAGCTGATCCCGGGTCACGGTGCCCACCTTATTCTTGTTCGGCTCACCCGAGCCGGACTTGATGCCCGCTGCCTTCTTCAGCAGAACCGCTGCAGGAGGGGTCTTGGTGATGAAGGTGAAGCTGCGGTCCGAATAAACGGTGATGACCACCGGCGTCGGCAGACCTGGCTCGATGTCCTGAGTAGCCGCATTGAAGGCTTTGCAGAACTCCATGATATTGACACCGTGCTGACCCAGCGCAGGGCCCACGGGGGGACTCGGATTGGCTTTACCGGCTGCGACTTGCAGCTTGATGTAAGCCTGAACTTTCTTGGCCATGATTCACTCCAGTTGGGTAGTAGCGCCTTTCGGCTCCCCGGGTTGTCGGCCGCCCCATGGCGACCGTCTCAATCAAATGTCGAGACCGTTATTCCTTCTCGACCTGTGCAAACTCAAGCTCGACGGGCGTGGAGCGGCCGAAAATCAGCACGCTGACCTGGACGCGGCTCTTGTCGTAATTGACCTCTTCCACCACGCCGTTGAAGTCGGCGAAGGGACCATCGACGACACGCACTGACTGGCCCGGCTCGAAGAGGGTCTTCGGCCGCGGCTTGTCGGTGCCATCCTGTACACGGCGGAGAATGGCATCGGCTTCCTTCTGACTGATCGGCGCCGGCTTCTCCTTGGTACCGCCAATGAACCCCATTACACGGGGAGTCTCATTGACCAGGTGCCAGGTATCGTCATCCATCTCCATCTCGACGAGGACATAACCGGGATAGAACTTGCGCTCACTCTTGCGGCGCTTGCCATCACGAATCTCGACGACTTCTTCGGTCGGCACCAGAATTTCGCCGAAGCGATCCTCCATGCCATGCATCTTCACGCTCTCGGTCAACGAGCGCATGACATGCTTCTCGAAGCCGGAGTAGGCGTGAATGACATACCAACGCTTGGACATGGAAGCTCCTAACCGATGACGCCGGACATCGCCCAGCCAAGAAGGGTGTCGATCATCCACAGCATCAGACCCACTACCAGAACGGCAACAAGGACGATACCCGTGGTCTGTATGGTTTCGGGGCGTGTCGGCCATACCACGCGCTGAATTTCCTTCTTGGCACTCCTGGCAAGCTCCAGAAGCTCCTGACCCTTGGTCGTGGTAAAGGCAATGACCGCCGCCAATGCACACAACACGACGACACCCAGTACACGATAGAGGATGGCCTGATCGGAGAAATAGGCATTGCCCACCACGGCCAGAACCAGCAAGGTAACGACAACCGACCACTTGAGCCCGTCGCGGCGCGACTCCGGCACCTCGGCGATGTGCTTCATGAAAACGAGACTCCTCAGGGTGCGGCAATCGAAACAAGAAATTCAGTCTGGCGGCCAGCCTGGGGAAGACTGGCAGGCCAGGAGGGAATCGAACCCCCAACCTGCGGTTTTGGAGACCGCTGCTCTGCCAATTGAGCTACTGGCCTGTATCTGCTCTGCTCCCACCCTTGTGCAGGCGACCAGCACGACAGCGGGCGCCATAATAGCGAAAGCACGAGGCCTTGACAACCCCTGCCACTCTTACTCTGACTGGACTCGTACACCAGAGCCAAAGAAAAGGCGAGCCGCGGCTCGCCTTTTCGATATGGAGCTCATGGACGGATTTGAACCGTCGACCTCACCCTTACCAAAGACTGGCAGGCATGATAAAGCAGCGGCGCTCAACGTCAAGGAATGCTTGGAATTGTCATTAAATCATCCCTCTAAGGCAGATAGAAGTGGCAGCTAATACACGCGCTTA
>NZ_JBDNGD010000111.1:0-6372 GCF_041689495.1 Halomonas sp.
ACCCGAAAGCGCTTGAACTCGCCGAACAGCGCATTCACGGTCGCGTGCCAGGCCTGGTGCGCACTGGCATGGGTCAACTGGTAGGGGCCCGCCACATCGCCACAGGCCCAGACATTGGGCAGCACGCTCTGCAGCGATTCATCCACGGCCAGGGTACCGTTGTCGCGGGTTTCCACCCCAAGAGCCTCCAGCCCCATACCCTCGATATTGGCCTGGCGCCCCACGGCCACCAGCAGATGCGAGAAGGACAGCCGCTTGATCCGTGCTTCGCCGTGCGGGTCCTGCAGTTCAACCTCCAGCGCATGGCCACCGCCTTCATCGTCAACCACTCTTGACGCCTTGGTGGCGAGGTATACCGATACCCCTTCGTTACTCAGACGCCTTTGCACCTCGGCAGCCACCTCGGCATCCTCCCGGGGCAATAACTGATCACCCATCTCCACCAGCGAAACGTGACTCCCCAGACGAGCAAAGCTCTGGCCCAGCTCGCAACCGATGGGGCCGCCACCCAGCACCAGCAGGTGCTCCGGCAGCGCATCCAGTCGCCAGAGATTGTCGGAAGTGAGCACCTCGATCCGATCGAGGCCTGGCAGGTCGGGAACCCGAGGATGCGCGCCGCTGGCGATGATCACATGCCGGGTGGTGATAACCCTCTCGCCGACCCTGACCCGCCAGGGGTCCTCGAGGAAGGCGTCGCCGGCGATCACTTCCACGCCGAGACCCTCGTAGCGTTCACGGCTGTCATGGGGCGCGACCTCGCGGATGGCATGCTGGACATGGCCCATCACGGCGGCGAAATCCACCTGTGGATCCCCGGCCTGGATCCCGTATCGCGAGGCACCGCGGATCTCGCTGACAACCCGCGACGCCCGGATCAATGCCTTGGACGGCACGCAGCCGGTGTTCAGGCAATCGCCGCCCAGCCTGTCACGCTCCACCAGTGCTACCCGGGCCTTGACCGCTGCGGCGATATAACTTGCCACCAGCCCCGCCGAGCCGCCACCGATCACCACGATGTCGTAATCGAACCCACGCGGCCTGGCGTAACGCCGCGCCAGCCTGCGCCGCTTGCCGATGGCCACCAGCCCCCTGGCCAGCCAGGGAAAGAGCCCGATGAGGGCGAAGGAGGCGATCAGGGTGGGCGAAAGTATGCCGGAAATCGACTCCAGGTTACCCAGCTCCCGGCCGGCATTCACATAGACCGCCGTACCGGGCAGCATCCCCACCTGGCTGACCCAGTAGAAGGTCCAGAGACGCATCCGTGTAAGGCCCACCACCAGGTTGATGACGAAGAAGGGAAACAGCGGAATCAGGCGCAGGGTGAAGAGATAGAAGGCGCCCTCACGCTTGATACCCGCATTGATGCGCGCCAGCTGAGTGGTGAAACGCCTTTCCAGAGGTTTCTGGGCCAGGGTCCTGGCGATCAGTGCCGCCAGGGTCGCCCCCAGGGTGCTGGCGAAGGAGATGATCAGCAGGCCCCAGCCGAAGCCGAAAAGGGCGCCCCCCAGCAGAGTCAGCAGGGTCGCACCGGGGAGCGAGAGGCCCGCCATGACCACATAGATCAGGAAGAAGCCCCCTGCTACGGTCAGTGGCTCGGCCGCCAGCCAGGCCCTGAATCTGGCCTGCTCCGCCTGGAGGGTCTCCAGGGTCAGCACCTGGTGGGCACCGCTCAAGAAATAGGCCGCGATGATCACGGCAATCAGGGCGAGAAGTATCAGTCGACGTCGAGTCAAGGGTTCCCTCCTTGTGGTGGCGGCCGCCTGGGATGACGACAGGATCGTCTCTTGAGTCGTCGGGATTCCGGGGAACTTACGCGGAGAAAGGGAACGAAAATACAAATTCAACAGGGGTTGTATGGAACCCAGATCATGGAATAACCTCCAATCTAGCATGACTCAGCCACGGAGCTAACCGAAGATGACCTTTGCAACCCTCCCCACTGCCCGCTGGTTCGCCCTGCTGGCCCTTCCCGTCGCCATCGGATTCAGCGGCCAGGCCATCTCTCAGGAGCAGACGGCCAACGCCGTCTTTGCCGGTGGCTGCTTCTGGTGCGTCGAGCAGGCCTACGACAAGGTCGAGGGCGTCATCGCCACGACCTCAGGTTTCAGTGGCGGCCATGTCGAGAATCCAAGCTACGACCAGGTCGTGGCCGGCGGAACCGGACACATCGAAGCCGTGGAGGTAGAATATGACCCCGAAGCTGTCGACTACGAGACGCTGCTGCATGTGTTCTGGCGCAATATCGACCCCTTCGCGGAGAACCGTCAGTTCTGCGATGCAGGCGAATCCTATCGCAGCGCCCTCTTCCCCATGAACGACGAGCAGCGCGCCCTGGCCGAGGCCAGTCGAGACACGGTGGCCGAGCGATTCGATCGTGAGATTGCCACCGAGATCAAAGACTTCGAAGCCTTCTACCCGGCCGAGGACCACCATCAGGACTACTACACGAAGAATCCGGCCCGTTACAACTTCTACAAGTCCGCCTGTGGCCGAGTGGATCGACTGGAGGAAGTCTGGGGGGAGGAAGCCGGCGGCGTTTAAACGGGAATCGAACGCTCGTGACGCCACAGCCAGGCGGCAATGCCGAACGTGATGACCAACACCAGCCAGGAACCCAGGGTAACGCCCATCCAGGCACCGGCCTGCCAGAAGGGCTCCAGCCAGAAGCCGCCCAGGCTGGCTCCGACGTAGTAGAACACCAGGTATAGGGCCGAGGCACTGCCTCGCGCCCTCGCGGCATGTTTCCCCACCCAGCTCGAGGCCACGGAATGGGTGAGGAAGAAGCCGAAGGCATTGATGGTCAAGCCGGCGATGATCAACGGCAGCGACGCCGACAGGGTCACCGCAGTGCCGGCCATGAGGATAAGAATCCCGGCCATCATGCACACCGGCTGTGACAGAGAGCCAGCCAGCCTTCCGGACAGGATCGACCCCAGGGTGCCCCCGAGATAGGTCAGGAAGATCATTCCCAGGAAGCGGGCACCCAGCGCGTAGGGCGCCTCGGCGAGGCGGAACGTGATGTAGCTGTACTGGTTGATGAAGATCAGGAAGTTGAGGCCGCCAAGCAGATAGGCGCCCAGCAGCAATGGGTTGCGCAAGTGGCCGCCCAGGTCGGAGAGCGCCGCACCAATGGAGAAGCGACGAGGGGTGAAGGCTCTAGAAGCCGGCAAGAGCCGCCAGAAGAGCGCCACCCCGATGAGGGTCATGGTGCCCACCACCAGGAAGCTCGCCGATATTCCGGCGACCTCGGCCACGGCCCCGCCGATGACGCGACCACCGATCCCTCCCAGGGTATTACCGGCGATATAGAGCCCTACTGCCGAGAGCAGGGCCGGTCGCTCGAATTCCTCTCCCATCCAGGCAATGGCCACCGCCGGAAGACCGCCCAGCACGAAGCCCTGGAAGGCCCTCAACACCAGGAGGGTCTCGAAATTCGGGGCCAGCGCCAGGCTCAGGGAGAGCAACCCGGCGAGCAAGAGCGTCAGCCGCATGATGCCTCGACGCCCGATGGCATCCGAGAGCGGGCCGAAAACCAGCAAGGCCGCCGCCAGCGAGAGGGTCGCCACCGACATCACCAGGCCAGCGACCAGGGTCGAGATGCCGAAGGCGGCACGCAATTCGGGCAGCAGGGGCTGCGGGGCATAGAGATTGATGAAGACGAGAAAGGACCCCAGACAGAGGGCCAGGGTAGCCCGCCACCAGGCGCGGCTATGGGCTTCGATCATGGAGGCTCCGATCGGTCATGAATCGAGGTGGCGCGGGGTCGAAAGACGCGAGCTGGCGCTACCCTTCACCGGCAAGCAATGCCCGCTGTGCCAGCTGGGTGGGTTCGAGAGGCCGCCGGGCCTGCCAGTAGTGGCGTCGCCAGTAGGCGCTGTCCAGTTTCGAGAGCCTGACCCCGGTCGAGGCGGAGGCATGCAGGAAGATCCCGTCACCGACATAGATGCCCACATGGTTGTAGGCACCAGGCGGTCGGAAGAAGACCAGGTCGCCGGCCTCAAGCTCGGTTCTCTCGATCGCCATGCCCTGGCGAACCTGACCATCGGTGGATCGAGGCAGTTCGAGGCGGAAGGTATCGATGAAGACATTCTGAACCAGCGCCGAACAGTCGATGCCCTGGTCATTCTCGCCTCCCAGACGATAGGGCGTACCCTCCCACCGGTCGTGCTGGGCAAGCAACGCCTGGCGCACCAGGGCCTCGGGCGGATTATGCAGGCCGCGCACCTGACGGATCGGATTATCAACCCGCGACATCTTCGGATCCCAGTCACCGGGCAGGCCGGGCATCTGGCGTGTAAAGTAATCCTCAGGCGTCTGTGACGCCATCTCCCGCGTCTGGGTGGCACAGCCAGCCAACAGGCCCAAGGCGGTAACGATCAACAGCAGGCGACACCCTTGCGTGGCAACCATGGCGAAACCCTATTCCCGGAGCCGCACCCTTGCCGTAAACGCCTGGCGTGGCGTTGTGAGGGACTGAGGGTTGTCGCTATGGTAGTGATGCCAGACGCAAGTAGGTATCACTGCCAAAGCAGCCTGTCGACGACTCGTTTAAGACGAGGACTCCCGACAGGAGGAGCCAGTTGATCAAGGTGTTGACTATAAACCACTGATCTGCGGATTGGCGAGCATTCAATGCAGGGTCCGGACATCCCCCGGCAAGGTATCGACATGCATCGGTGCCCAGTGACGTGCCCGGGCACCGGGAAAATCGAGACTCGCCCAGGGACCGGCCAGCGGCGGTGCTGCGGCCAGCCAGGCAACGAGGGCCTGGCGAAAGCCGGCGAGGAAGGCCTCCCTCTCGGGAGTCTCGCCCATGAAGAAGGAAAATCCGGCATAAAGCCCCCGGGCAAATTCCTCCCAGCCACCGTAATGCGCCGCCGCCAGGGCGTGGGCGCGTTCCAGCAAGCGGGAGAATGCCGCCTCGTCGAGCCACTCCAGCTGGCGCCCGGCCATGGCCAGATCCACGGACTGGGCGATGTCCCAGGCCGTCAGGTCGATGTCGTTGCAGCCATCCTCGTTATCACGCACCCGCTGGAGTCGCAGCAGATGGGTCCCCTCCTCCTCGCTGCAGCTCCCGGTTTCCAGAGTGGCGATCTCCGACGACAGGCGATCCGTATTGAGCGTATAGGGCGCATAGTTGATCTGGTATTCCTGGCGATCACCCGCCTCGAGCAGGAAGTCGATGAAGTCTCTCAGTTGATCGGCGGCCTGCAGGCCGTAATGCCCGTCGACCCAGTCGTGGATCGTCTCGCACTCCCGCTTGCTCTCGGCATGCGGCAGGCTCCAGGCGGCACCATTGAGCGGCCCCACCAGCGCCATGGCGGTAAAATGGAACAGTGTGGGTCGCGGACCCGGCTCCTGCCAGGCCCCGTTTCGCCAATCCAGCCAATGGAAGAGGCTGCCGGGATCCTCCAGGTGCCAGCGAATCTCGTTGATCAAGGGAGCCTGTCCCTCTTCGGGCAGCAGGGTCTCCCACTGCAGCCAGGCCTCGAGCAACCGGCGGGCATCGGCATAGAAACGGCACAGCGAGCCCCGCAGGGCCTCGGCCAGGGAGGCGAGCCCACCCTGGTCGAAGGCATCCGCGTCCATGGCCATCTGCAGATAGAAAGCGTACTTCTCGGCCATATGAATGGTCGCGGAATGGCGACTGCCCTGACGCAAGGCATCGCGGACGACGAGATCCTCGACGGCCGGCCGCCCGAAAGCGGTCTCCGTGTTGGGCAGGGCACCATGGGCGGCGTCGGCGGCCAGCTGGTTGAGATGATGGGCCTGGGCAGGCAGCCAATAGCGGGAAAGGGCCTCGACGCCTTCATCGGGATGCAGGTCGAGGGTATCAACCAGATACTGACGTGATTCCTGGCTACGCACCGCCGACATCGTCATTCCAGCTCCCTGGCGCGTCGCCAGCTCGGGTTCGCGCACCGAGGCCAGGGCCAGCAACCAATGGCGAGGGGACTGGCGCAAGTCGCGGATGAGCTGACGCGAGGTCTCCATGTGCTGAGGCTCGATCAGGCCCTGCAATGCCTCGTGCCAGGGGCTGACGGGCGAGTGCAGCAACAACTGCCAGTCGGCCTCCAGTGAGGACAGAAGATCACGACCTTCATGCAGGCTGCGTCCGCGCTGGAAGGCACGCACCAGGGCCGACCAGTCGCTGTAGCGACGCAACACCAGGTCCGCTCCGTGCTGGGCAAGACCCGTCGCCTCGGCCTCGCTCAACCAACCCAGGCAGGCCCCGGCCCAGGCCAGATCGATCAACCGCAGCCAGTCCCAGGCCGCCCATTCCAGCGGCTCCCCACGGTCCACGAAACCCAGCAGCACACGACCATAGGCACGCTCATCGCTATCCAGCCCCTCACGCCAGGCACGGCGGTC
>NZ_JBDNGD010000112.1:0-2629 GCF_041689495.1 Halomonas sp.
AGTTAGAAGGAGATTACCAGAAGAGCCAGAGTAACCAGAGACCCAGCAATATCCGGTAGGCCACGAAGGGCTGCATGCCCAGGCGCTTGATGAAGATCAGGAAGTAATGGATGCACAGGTAGGCGCTGAATCCGGACAGCAGCGTCCCCAACCCCATGGCCACCCAGTCCACCGAGCGGGACTCACCGATCAGGACAAGGACCTCGAGCCCACCGGCCAGCAGGATCACCGGAATGGAAAGCAGAAAGGAGAAGCGTGCGGCACCCTCGCGACTCATCCCCAGAAGAAGCGCCGCGGTCATGGTGATGCCCGAGCGCGAGGTACCGGGAATCAGTGCCAAGGCCTGGGCGACGCCGATCCAGAGGGCATCCTTCCAGGTCAACTGGTACTCGTTGCGCGCCCCGCGGTGACGCCAGTCGGCATAACCGAGCAGCAGGCCGAAGACGATCAAGCCCCCGGCGATGATCAGCGGCGAGCGCATGGCCTTTTCAATGGTGTCCTCGAAGGCAAGCCCCACGAGTCCCACCGGAATGGTGGCCAGCATCACCCACCAGGCCAGGCGAGCATCCTCGTCCGTACCATGACCACGCACTGAACGACCCCAGCTCAGGGTCATGCGCCAGAGGTCATGGCGGAAATAGAGCACCACCGCCGCCAGGCTTCCCAGGTGCAGGGCGACATCGAAGACCAGGCCCTGATCCTCCCAGGATGTCAGCACCGGCACCAGGATGAGATGCGCGGAACTCGATATCGGCAGGAACTCGGTCACGCCCTGGACGATGGATAACACAACGATTTGCAGCCACTCCATGGCACTTCCTGAATCGAGTGGAGAGAAGGATGACAGGCTGACGGTGGTCACCTGACGCCAGGCGAGCGGGAAAAACCCTCACTGGACGACGACGAGGATACAGATCTCCTCGGTGCTTGTCCTCAGGCAATGCCATGGAACCGAGGTCGCCATCGCCCGCCGGACATCGTTGTGGCTCAACAGGCTACTGGAGACAAAAACGCCTCCCGGAGGGTTTCCGGGAGGCGTTGCAACGGTCGGGCTGGATCGGATCAGCCCTTGCCGGCCTTCTTGCGCAGTTGCTGAATGGTGCGCAGCTGCGCCACGGCTTCGGCGAGTTCTGCTGCGGCGCGGGTGTAGTCGAGCTCGGACGACTTGTCATTCAGGTGCTTCAGCGCCTGCTGACGTGCCTCTTCGGCAGCCGCCTCATTGATGTCATGCGCACGGGTCGCCGCATCGGCCAGAATGGTCACTACATCGGGCTGGACTTCCAGGAAGCCTCCCGAGACGTAGTAGCTCTCCTCCTGGCCCCCATCGAAGATCACCCGCACCGGCCCCGGCGACAGCTCGGTGAGCAGCGGGGCATGGCCGGGAAGAATTCCCAGCTCGCCCATCAGGCCATTGGCGATGATCCGCTCGATCTCGCCCGAGAAGATCGCCGCCTCGGCACTGACGATTTCGCACTTGAAGCTTTTCGCCATAGTGTAATTCCCCTGATGGACGGCCTTACTTCATCTGGTTGGCTTTCTCGACGGCTTCGTCGATAGTCCCCACCATGTAGAAGGCCTGCTCCGGGAGTTCATCGTACTCGCCCTCAAGGATGCCCTGGAAGCCACGGATAGTTTCCTTCAGGGAGACATACTTGCCGGGAGAACCGGTGAACACCTCGGCGACAAAGAACGGCTGGGACAGGAAGCGCTGGATCTTGCGCGCCCGGTACACGGACAACTTGTCCTCGTCGGACAACTCATCCATGCCCAGGATTGCGATGATGTCCTTGAGCTCCTTGTAGCGTTGCAACACATTCTGGACGCCACGGGCCGTGTCATAGTGATCCTGACCCACCACCAATGGATCCAGCTGACGCGAGGTGGAATCCAGCGGGTCGATGGCCGGATAGATCCCCAGCTCGGCGATGGAGCGTGCCAGTACCACGGTGGCATCCAGATGCGCGAAGGTGGTCGCCGGTGAGGGGTCGGTCAGGTCATCCGCGGGCACGTAGACGGCCTGCACGGAGGTGATCGAACCCGTCTTGGTGGAAGTGATGCGCTCCTGGAGGACACCCATCTCCTCGGCCAGGGTCGGCTGGTAACCCACTGCGGACGGCATCCGCCCCAGCAGCGCCGATACTTCGGTACCCGCCAGGGTGTAACGGTAGATGTTGTCGACGAACAGCAGCACGTCGCGACCTTCATCACGGAACTTCTCGGCGATGGTCAGGCCGGTCAGGGCCACACGCAGGCGGTTTCCTGGTGGCTCGTTCATCTGGCCGTAGACCAGCGCTACCTTGTCGATGACGTTGGATTCGGTCATCTCATGGTAGAAGTCGTTACCCTCGCGGGTCCGCTCGCCGACACCGGCAAAGACGGAATACCCGCTGTGCTCGGTGGCGATGTTGCGGATCAGCTCCATCATGTTGACGGTCTTGCCGACGCCGGCGCCGCCGAACAGGCCGACCTTGCCGCCCTTGGCAAACGGGCAGACCAGGTCGATGACCTTGATGCCGGTTTCCAGCAGCTCTTCCGATGCCGCCTGCTCGGCATAGGCGGGCGGCTTGCGGTGGATCGGCATGCGCTCCTGCTCGCCGATGTCACCCGCCTCGTCGATGGGCTCGCCGAG
>NZ_JBDNGD010000113.1:0-1910 GCF_041689495.1 Halomonas sp.
TCTACTGCGAAACCCGGGCTTCCGGCCAATTTCATTCGATTTGATTCGTTAAATAGCGCGCTATTCGCCTCATCAGATCGATAAACTTGTCTCGAAATCCGTATTTCTCGCGACGATCGGTCAAGTCCGACAGCCTGCTAGAATGGTGCTTGCGGGGGAGGCCATGGCTTTTTTTCGGGAGTAGGGTTTTCGTGGGAGGGCGCTTCAGCGCGCGAGGTTTTCCCTGTCATGCTGTCTAGACCGGATCTGGAATACTTTCAATGACACGCCACTATAACTTCTGCGCCGGCCCGGCGGCCCTGCCGCCCTCCGTGCTGGAACGCGCCCGCGACGAGATGCTCGACTACCGGGGTCAGGGCCTCTCGGTGATGGAGATGAGCCATCGCAGCGAGGGCTATATCGCCATCGCCGAGCAGGCCGAGGCGGATCTTCGTGAGCTGCTGACCATCCCGGCCAACTACAAGGTGCTCTTCACCCAGGGCGGAGCCACCCTCCAGTTCGCCGCCGTGCCGTTCAACCTGCTCGGCCCCGGGGGTACGCCCAACTTCCTCAATACCGGTATCTGGAGCCAGAAGGCCATCGACGAGGCCCTGCATCTCGGCGGTGCGGCCCACATCGCCGCCAGCAGTGAAAGCAGCGGCCACAGCGCCGTGCCTCGCCCGGCGGACATCCGCCTGACCGACGATGCCGCTTACCTGCATTACACACCCAACGAGACCATCGGCGGCCTGGCCTTCGATTATATCCCCGGAAGTGAGCCCGGTAGTGAGGGTAGTGAAGATAGTGAGAAAGAAGGGCTCCGTCGGCCCGATGGCACCGAGGTGCCGCTGGTCGGCGATCTGTCGTCGACCCTCCTCTCCGGCCCGCTGGATGTCTCCAGGTTCGGCGTGATCTACGCCGGTGCCCAGAAGAACATCGGGCCCGCGGGGTTGGTGGTGGTCATCGTGCGCGATGACCTTCTCGACCGCGCCCGGCCCGACATGCCCTCCCTGTTCAGTTATCAGGCCCTGGCCAAGGCCGGCTCCATGCTCAATACGCCGGCCACCTACAGCTGGTACCTGGCCGGCCTGGTGTTCCAGTGGCTCAAGCACGACATCGGCGGCCTGGCCGCCATGGACGCCATCAACGAGCGCAAGGCCGCCAAGCTCTACGCCGCCATCGACGCCAGCGGGCTCTACGCCAACCCGGTCGCCCTGCGCAATCGCTCGCGGATGAACGTGCCCTTCGTGCTGGCCGACCAGCGACTCGATGCGCCCTTCCTGGCCGAGGCACAAGACGCCGGGCTGCTCAACCTCAAGGGCCATCGCAGTGTGGGCGGGATGCGGGCGAGCCTCTACAATGCCGTACCCGAGCACGCCGTGGACGCCCTGGTCGCTTTCATGGCGGATTTCGAGAAAAGACGAGGCTAGCAGGAGGATTATCTGTCATTGCCACCGGAGCCGCTTTTCGTGGGAGGGCGCTTCAGCGCGCGAGGGTTTTGCGGCTTTTCGTGGGAGGGCGCTTCAGCGCGCGAGGTTTTTGTGGCTTTTCGTGGGAGGGCGCTTCAGCGCGCGAGGTTTTTGTGGCTTTTCGTGGGAGGGACGGCTCGGCGGTTCGACTTCAGCGAAAAGCAAGGACGGTGACAATGATAGGTGGGAGGCCGGCTCTGCCGGGCGAGAAGTTTGCCAGTAAGAACCTCGCCCGATAAATCGGCCTCCCACGAAAAGCAAGGACGGTGGCAATGCAGGTGGGAGGCCGGCTCTGCCGGCGGTTCGACGCCTCGACGAGAAGTTTGCCAGTAACAACCTCGCCCGATAAATCGGCCTCCCACGAAAAGCAAGGACGGTGACAATGATAGGTGGGAGGCCGGCTCTGCCGGGTGAGACGTTTGCCAGTAAGAACCTCGCCCGATAAATCGGCCTCCCACGAAA
>NZ_JBDNGD010000114.1:0-1013 GCF_041689495.1 Halomonas sp.
CCCCCCCGAGGGCTGGTTGCGCGGCCTGGGACCGGATCTGGTCAGGATCAGGGAAGCCTGGCACTCGGATCGCCATCGCCTGAGCAACGCCCATGCCGAAGGCGCGCGAAGTGCCGCCCGTATCCGCCAGGAACTCGAGACCCTCCTGCAGGTACTCGACACCCCCTGTTGCTGTGCGACAACCATCACCGACTCCTGCTCTTCAACCAGGCCGCCGAGGATCTCTTCGAGGGGCATCATGGACTGGGCCTGGGCAAGCGACTCGACAGCCTGCTGCCCGTGGCCAGCCTGCAGGACGCCATGAGCCAGTTAACCGAGGGAGGTGAGCCCCGCGAGGTGCTGGTGCCCTGTGACGAGCGCTGGCTTCGCGCCCTCCTGCGGCGGGTGCCCGGCAGCAATGGCGAGACCATGCTCACGCTGACCGATACCACCGCGTCCTGGACCAGTGAAATGGGCGCCCGGGCCGAGCTGGTCGACAGCCTCCCCGTGCTGCGTCGACACAGTGCCAGCCTGACCAGCGCCGCCGATGCCCTGAGCCGACTCCCCCGGGAGCTGGAGTCCGGGGAGATGCGCGAACGCCTGGAGCGAATCATCGAGGAGGAGAGCCAGGCCCTGGGCCAGGATATCGAGCGCATGGGTCGCCTCTTCGATGAAATGCAGCGCCAGGGAGAACGGCTGGCACCACTGTGGTCGAACGACCTCTGGGATGCTCTCAACGAGCGCTACGCTGAGGAATCGCTGCGCGTGATACCCATCGGCATGCCGGCCTGGTTCAAGGGCGATGCCACTGCCCTGCTCGTGCTGCTTGGCGCCTTGTTGGCCTATCTGCAGGACCATGTCGACCAGGATGACATCGAGGGCGAGATCTGCCTGGGCAACAAGCGTGTCTACCTCGACCTGGTGTGGCGGGGAAGCCCCCTCGGTGAACGACAGCTGGCCGACTGGAGCCGCCTTCCCCTGGAGAGCCTGCCGCTTTACCCGAAGGTGGCGGATGTACTGCGGCAGCATGCCAG
>NZ_JBDNGD010000115.1:0-14604 GCF_041689495.1 Halomonas sp.
ACCCGTGACGATGTCATGGACGGCGTGGCCGAGATGGTCGAGGACGTCCAGGTCGAGGCCACCTTTCCCGACGGTACCAAGCTGGTCACGGTCCACGAACCCATCGTCTAGGAGCATTCCATGATTCCCGGCCCTATGATTCCAGGACAGTATCAGTTGCAGGACGGCGATATCGAGCTCTGCACGGGGCGCGAGCGGATCAGCGTCGAGGTCGCCAATACAGGCGACCGGCCGATCCAGGTCGGTTCCCACTACCACTTCGCAGAGGCCAACCCGGCCCTGACCTTCGATCGCGTCAAGGCACGCGGCTGCCGTCTCGACGTATCCGCCGGCACGGCGATCCGTTTCGAGCCAGGCCAGTCGCGCGAGGTGACGCTGATTCCCTATGCCGGCCGGAGGCACATCTACGGTTTTCGTGGCGAGGTGATGGGGGCGCTATCTACCCTACCGCGCCCGCTGCTGCGCGAACCTCTTCTACTTCCGACACCGACGGCAAGGGAGAGCAATCATGAAGATCAGCCGTCAGGCCTATGCGGACATGTACGGGCCCACGGTGGGCGATCGAGTGCGCCTGGGCGATACCGAGCTATGGATCGAGGTGGAGCGCGATGCCACCCATTACGGTGACGAGGTGAAGTTCGGTGGTGGCAAGGTGATACGCGATGGCATGGGGCAGAGTCAGCGCCATGACGATAGCGTGATGGACACCGTGATCACCAACGCCCTGATCCTCGACTGGTGGGGCATCGTCAAGGCAGATGTGGGCCTCAAGGCCGGGCGCATCGCGGCCATCGGCAAGGCCGGCAACCCGGACACTCAGCCGGATGTGGAGATCGTCATCGGCCCGGGCACCGAGATCATCGCCGGAGAGGGCAAGATCCTCACGGCGGGAGCGCTCGACGCCCATATCCACTTCGTCTGCCCCCAGTTGGTGGAAGAGGCCTTGATGAGCGGCGTCACCACCATGCTGGGCGGTGGCACCGGTCCGGCTACCGGCACCAACGCGACCACTTGTACGCCCGGTGAGTGGCATATCGGCAAGATGCTCCAGGCCGTGGACGACATGCCCATGAACATCGGCTTTCTCGGCAAGGGCAACGCCAGCCTGCCCGAGCCGCTGGAGGCCCAGCTCGAGGCCGGTGCCATGGGACTCAATCTCCACGAGGACTGGGGCACCACACCGGCGGCCATCGACAACTGCCTGAGCGTTGCCGACCGCTACGATGTCCAGGTGGCGATCCATACCGACACTCTTAACGAATCGGGTTTCGTCGAGGACACGCTTGCCGCGTTCAAGGAGCGCTGCATCCACACTTACCATACCGAGGGCGCCGGGGGCGGTCATGCGCCGGATATCATGGTGGCCTGCTCCAAGCCTTATGTCCTGCCATCATCGACCAATCCGACTCGACCTTATACCGTTAACACCATCGACGAACATCTCGACCCCAAGATCCCCGAGGATGTAGCCTTCGCCGACTCGCGCATCCGCCGCGAGACCATCGCCGCCGAGGATATCCTCCACGACATGGGGGTGATCTCGATGATCGCCTCGGACTCCCAGGCCATGGGGCGCGTCGGGGAATCTATCTGTCGCACCTGGCAGGCCGCCCACAAAGCGCGGCCTGTTGCCCGAGGACGTAACTCTGGGCGCAGACAATTTCCGCGCCAGGCGCTACATCGCCAAGATCACCATCAACCAGGCGATTACCCATGGTATCTCCCACGAGGTGGGGTCAGTGGAAGTCGGCAAGCTGGCCGACCTGGTGCTATGGAAGCCGGCCTTCTTCGGCACCAAGCCGGCGCTGATCCTCAAGGCGGGGATGATTGCCGCCGCGCCGATGGGCGACCCCAATACCTCGATTCCGACGCCCCAGCCGGTCCACTATCGCTACATGTTCGGCGCCTTCGGCCGGGCGGCGAGCCAGACCCGGTTGACCTTCGTCAGCCAGGCGGCGCTGGATGCCGGCATCAAGGAGCGGCTGGGCCTGCAGAGCCAGTTGTCGGCGTGTCGTGATGTCCGGCAGGTGAGGAAGAGTGACATGAAACTCAACGACGCTTGCCCCGAGCTCAAGGTGGATCCGCAGACCTACGAGGTGCACGCCGACGGCGAGTTGCTCACCTGCGAGCCGGCGACCGAGCTGCCCCTGGCCCAGCTCTATCACTTGTTCTGAGCGCCAAGTCGCCAGGGTTTCGGCCTTGTGGCGTTGAGCGAAGACACGACTGGCTCGGTTGATACTCATGAGGAGCTGCCTTGCGATGCTGAAAATGATTGAACGCCTCGGGCCCATCGATGCAAACCGGGCGACCGACACCTTGACGTTGACCTACGAGCGGCGCGTGATGGGCCGCCTCAAGGCGACGAGTGATGCCGGTTGCCCCCTTGGCCTGTTCCTGGACCGTGGCCCGGTGCTGCACGACGGCGATGGACTGCGTGCCGAGAGCGGCGAGGTCGTGCGGGTGAGAGCGGCCGTGGAGCCGGTGGTCACCGCCAGGATTGCGGCGGGGCTGCCATTGGTGCGGCTTGCCTATCATCTTGGCAATCGTCATGTGCAGCTGGCGCTGGGCGAGGACGAGGAGGGCGGCTTCGTGCGCTTCCCTCCGGACCATGTGCTCGAGGAACTGGCCACCTTGCTGGGCGCGACCCTGGTGCATCATCAGGCACCTTTCGATCCCGAGTCCGGAGCCTACTCGCAGGCCGGGCAGGCTCACGGTCACGACCATAGCCATGCTCATGACCAAGATCATTCTCATGCCCACGGACATGACCATGCGCATTGAGACCGTGGAGCGTCGGGCCGATGATCTTGCACTGCTGGGGTTGCTGCAGATGGTCAGTCCGGCACTGCCCATCGGCGCCTTCGCATTCTCCCAAGGGCTGGAAAGCGCCTTCGAACTGGGCTGGGTGAGCGACGAGGCGAGCCTCGGCGAGTGGATCGACGGCGTGCTGGAGGATGGCCTGACCCGCTGCGAGTTGCCGGCGCTGGCTCGCTCGATGACGGCCTGGGCGGACGAAGACGGCGAATCGATCGCCCTCTGGGATACCTGGTTGGACGCCAACCGCGAGACCGCCGAGCTGGCCGCCGAGGATGCCCGTCTCGGTGCCTCCCTGACGCGCCTGCTGGGTAGTCTCGACTTGCTGCCGGCAACACCGACCCTGCCCCCGGGGGCCGGCTATGTCACCGTCTTCGCCTGGACGGCCCATGCTCGCGGCATACCCAGGCATCAGGCGCTGTTGGGCTTTGCCTGGGCCTGGCTGGAGAACCAGCTCGCCGTCGCTTGCAAGGCCCTTCCGCTGGGTCATACCGCTGCCCAGAGGTTGGTGGAACGAATGCGCCCGGCGCTGGTGGCCGCGGTGGACGAGGCCCTGCCGGCGGATCGGATCCTTGGCGTTGAGACCGGCGGTTGTTGCCCGCATACGGCCATCCGCGAGGATGCCTCCATGAATCTCGCGGCCATCGATGATCTCCAGGCGCGTCATCCGGACCTGGAACTGGTGCTGGTGGAGTCCGGTGGCGACAACCTCTCGGCGACCTTCAGCCCTGAACTTTCCGACCTGACCCTCTATGTGATCGACGTCTCTGCCGGCGACAAGATCCCCCGCAAGGGGGCCCGGGGATCACCAAGTCGGACCTCTTGATCATCAACAAGATCGACATCGCCGAGCAGGTCCATGCCTCCCTGGAGGTAATGGAGCGTGATTCGAAGACGATGCGCGGAGAGCGTCCCTTCGTGTTCACCAACCTCTATGACGGGGTCGGCCTGGAGGAGATCATCGCCTTCATCCTCGATCGCGGCATGCTGCCGGATCGCCGACCGTCGGGGCAGCGCAGTGATACCCAAGCTGCCACTGCCTGACACCAGCGATCGACATCATCCTTCCTCTACACAACTTTTCTCGACAAGGAGAACGCCCATGAAGACTCATCCCTTCAAGACACTGCGTACCTTCATCCTCGGTGTGTCCCTTTTGGCACCCGCCGCAACCGCTCTGTCCCATTCCGGGCATGGCGCTCCCGAGGTGCATGCCCATGCCGGCAGTCCATCCCTGCTTGCCGTGCTGGCCATTGTCGCGCTGGGTATCGGGGCACTGGTGCCCCTGGCGTGACTCGCGATGCGTCTTCGTCGGCCTCTTAACCAGCGCTGAGCGGAGGCAGTATCGACAGGCAGCACGCCCGGTTTCGGCGGGGCGTGCTGCTTTTTTACGTCGACTGTCGTTATGCTGTTTGTTCACGTCGCCTGACTCGGCGACAGACACGATGGGGATGTCATGGACGGCATGCAGACGCGAGAGCAGGGGAGGCGACGGATGTGGCCATGGATCGTGACGGCGCTGCTGGTGGCCTGGGTGGCAATGGGGATCTGGCAGCGCTACAAGCCGCTACCCGAGGGCATCGGCAGGGCCTTCACGGAGCGACCTGCCGAGGGGCTGCATTTCCTGTTCGATGAGACCTGGCTGGACGAGAACGGCGAGCGTCATTCCCGTCATCAGATTTTCGACGAGATCCTGGCGATGGTCGAACAGGCCGAGCGCTTGCTGGTTCTCGACATGTTCCTATTCAACGATTTTGCCGGAGGTGAAGAAGGGGATCACTTTCGGCCATTGTCTTCCGAGTTGACCGAGGCGCTGGTGCGCCAGAAACGACGTCATCCCGGACTCGATGCCCTGGTGATCACGGACCCACTCAACACCCTCTACGGTGGCCTGGAGGCCTCACATCTCGACAGGCTTCGGGAAGCCGGTGTGAGCGTCGTGATCAGCGATCTGAATCGGCTACGGGCTTCCAATCCACTCTGGTCGGGGATCTGGCATCTGGGGCCCCGCTGGCTGGGCAACACCAGTGAAGGCGGCTGGCTGCCCAATCTTCTGGGGCCTGGACAGGTGCCGCTGCGGAGTTACCTGTCGCTGCTCAATTTCAACGCCAACCACCGCAAGACCCTGGTAGTCGACAGCGGCGATTCCTGGGCAGGACTGGTCACCTCCGCCAATCCCCATGATGCCAGCAGCTTTCATGGCAATGTGGCACTGCGCTTCGAGGGCCAGGCAGCACTCGATCTGCTGGCCTCCGAGCGACCGGTGGCGGCCTGGTCGGGTGTGTCGTTCCCCGCTCCGACGCTGCCGGCGACTGACGCCGCTCTCGGGAAGCCCCGGCTTCAGGTGCTGACCGAGGGGGCGATCCGAGATGCCCTGATGGCCTCTGTGGCACGGGCTCGTCCAGGAGATCGTCTCGATATCGCCGTCTTCTATCTCTCGCATCGTCCCCTGATCAAGGCGCTGATGGATGCCCATCGGCGGGGTGTCCGGCTGCGGGTCCTGCTGGATCCCAATCGCGACGCTTTCGGGCTGGAGAAGGGCGGCATTCCCAACCGGCCGGTAGCGCGCGAGCTCCACGCCGCCGGCGTTGCGGTTCGCTGGTGTGCCACCAACGGGGAGCAGTGCCACAGCAAGCTGCTGCTGCGTCGACCCGCCCAGAGCGGTCGCGAGGCCGAGATGATCCTGGGCTCGGCCAACTTTACCCGGCGCAACCTGGACGACCTCAACCTGGAGACCAGCGTCCGCCTGGTAGGGCCCGCCGATACGCTGGCCCTGCGTGACGCGTCGGCCTTCTTCGAACGTCGCTGGCAGTCGACCCCGCAGCGGATCACCAGCGAGCCCTTCGCGGCCCATGACGACACCTCGACCTGGCAGCGGCTGCGTTATCGGATCATGGAGGCCACGGGGCTATCTACGTTCTGATAGCTGATGGCTCTCCACCTTCTGAGCATCGACCGCACCTGCGAGCGTCAATCCACCTGGGGCACCGCCTGGCGGCGCGGGTCAATGTACCAGGCCAGGCCGAGGCGTGCGTTGCGCTCCAGCTCGGCGATCACCTGAGCTCCGAGCAGCAGGATGATGGCCCCTACCTCCAGGCTCAGCAGCACCACGACCAGGGTCGCCAGGGAGCCATAGACCGCGTTCACCAGTGAGATGTTGGCGAAATAGAACACCAGCAGGACGCGCACGCCTTCCCACAGCAGGGCGGCGACGAACCCCCCTACCACGGCGCGACGCAGGGCGATCCTGACCACCGGCAGCACCTTGTAGATGGCGCTGAACAGCAGGAAGACGCCGAGGAAGCTGATCAGGTTGAGCATCGGCCCGGACAGGCCGGCCAGGGGGAGGTCGCGCTCGAAGAGTGCCAGCCACAGCGCATTCATCGAACTGACCAGGCTGACCAGCAGGGTCAGGGCCAGCAGACCTGCCCCCAGCACCAGCATGAAGGCATAGGGCAAGGCCACCGAGACCCAGATGCTGCGCCTCGGGTGGTGGGTGTCGGCCGCATGGAAGATGATCGCCAGGGCATCCTCGAGCATGCGAAAGGCAAAGGAGCTGAACAGCAGCAGCACGGGAAAGCCCAGGATGCCGATGACATCGCGAGAGTCGAGCAGGGTGCGCACGGCATCGAGCAGGATCTCCGCGTGGGCGGGTGCCAGGTGGCGGGCCTGGATCGTCAGTACGTTGAGCAGGTGCTCTTCGTCGACGACCCCTGCCAGCAACACCACCAGGAGGGCAAAGAGCGGCACTATGGAAAGCAGGATATTGTAGCCGACACCCCCGGCGAGAAGGATACCGCGATTACGCAGGAAGGCCGTAAAGACTCTCCACATGAAGCTTCCCACCCGCGGGAGCAGTGTCAAGAGAGCGTAAAGCGAAGAGCGCAGTGCGGGCTTCATGGGTCTTACCATCCTTGGACCTCTCGCCATCATACGCTTCTGGCAAGGATTTTCGCCAATAGGCGCGTTGACAGCGAGCAGGGCGATACGGTCTTCATTCGCATTCGGCTCAGTGTTCATGAATAACTTATTGGTCAATCACTTGCCATTGGATGTTAGTCATTTTCGAGGCCCTGATCTGCCGGTAGCTGAATCTGCGCAATCTGTATCGCACGACTATCGATGGTGGCCAGCGGCATGGGCATCCTGCTGTCCGTCAACGGCCTGCTCCTCGAGACGCTTTCGTTTCGGGTCTACCAGCGTCGTAGCGACATTCTGCGCCTCTTCATGGCGGCCATCCTGGAAAACGTCGGCTACAGACAACTCAATACCCTTTGGCGATGTCGCGGCATGTGGCAGTGATTTACCCGTCGCAAGCACCAGTGGGGAGCCATGAAGCGCAGCGGCCAGTGGGGAAGCTGAGTCAGCTGTCACCGAGCAGCTGTTCAACCAGCCCATTGAGTTGATGTCGGTCTTTTTTTGCTTCCGGCCGTGGAGACAACGTGAACCCGGTCCTTTCGACCAGGCTGGTCTCTCGGTGCCAGCCGTGTATGCTGATAGCACATACTCCTCTCGCTATGTTTCGCGCGGGAGCCAATGACCCAAAAGGGGGAAAAATCAATGTCGGATATCTCGACGAGTCAGCTGCTGAAGGACAATCGTGTCAGGGGGCTGGCGGCCATTACCGTCATCGCCTTGATCTGGGCGCTGGTCGCTCAGTCCAGTGCAGGAACCCAGGAAGAAGAAAATGAGGCTCTCGCCACTCAGCTCTCCTCCGAAGAGAGCGAGCTCGAGTCGGTGAACTCGGAACTTTCCGAGGTGCGCAGCGAGAATGAGGCGCTCAACAGTCGCCTCGATGAGCGTGCGGCCACCGAGACGGATCTCGAGGCGCTGGAGTCGCGTCTGGCCGAACTTTCCGAGCAGCAGCAAGCGACCCTTGCCGAATTGGAGCGTACCGAGGTCGAGGTCGCCGCCACCCGCGCCGAGCAGGAAGACGCCCAGGCGAGGCTGGAGTCGCTGCAGGCCGAGATCGAGGCTCGCCAGACCGAGCTGAATGAGACAGAGGCGGCACTTGTTGACGTTCAGGAGGAGCGCGACCAGGCCATTGAGGCCCGTGACGACGCCCAGGCAGCGCGCCAGGAAGCCGAGGAGGCGCGTCAGGGGATCGAGGAGGCTCGCCAGGAGGCCGAGGCTGCTCGTCAGGAAAGTGAAGCGGCTCGCCAGGCAGCCGAAGTGGCTCGCGAGGAAGCCACCATGGAACTCGAGGGGCTTCAGGGTGACATCGATGAAGCCCAGACGCGCCTTGCCACTCTGGCCGAGGAGATCAGCGCCCATGAGGCGGTCCGCGAGTCCCTGACTACCGAGATTGCGGATCTCGAACAGCAGCGTGAAACGCGTCAGGCATCCCTTGATGCCGTCAGCGCTGATCTCGATGGGGCCGAGCAGAGCCTGCAGGCGGTGCGCACCGAGAATGATGACCTCCTGCTGTCCATCGAGATCGGTCGGGAAGAGCTCTCGGCTATCGAGTCGGACATCGAGCAGCGCGAAACCCAGCTGGAGCGTCTCGAGTCCCAGCTGCAGACCTTGCGCAATGAGCTGGCGGCGCTTGAAACCGGCGTCCAGTCCAGCCAGTCGGATGCCGACAATGACCAGTCGGCTACCGGCAACGATGAGCCCCAGGCCGATGCCGCGCAGGAAGATGCCGCGCAGGAAGATGCCGCGCAGGAAGATGCCGCGCAGGAAGATGCCGCGCAGGAAGACGACGGCGAACAGCATGCGGTCGAGCAGGCCAACTGATCACGTTTCATGAGCCGTGTAAACGCAGGACGGCGAGCTATCGGGCTCGCCATCCTGCGTTGTAGGAGCCCCCAGCATTGCATGCCAAGGGGGTCGGCCGGGTATACTGGCCCTAGATTGACTAGCAAACGGCATTGAGGAGTGAGTTGTGATTGAAGGGGTAAAGCATATCGTCGCCGTGGCTTCCGGCAAGGGTGGCGTCGGCAAGTCCACCGTGACAGTGAACCTGGCCTTGGCCATGGCCGCCGAAGGGTACCGTGTGGGTATCCTGGATGCCGACATCTATGGCCCCAGCCAGGCACAGATGCTGGGCGTGGGCGAGGGGGTGCGTCCTCAGTCGGCCGGCGACAAGGGCTTTCTGCCGCTGCGCGCCCATGGTATCCAGGCCATGTCCATGGCATTCATGGTGGATGTACGCGAGCCCATGGTCTGGCGGGGTCCCATGGTCTCCGGTGCCTTCCAGCAGATGTTGACCCAGACCGCCTGGGATGCCCTGGATGTACTGTTCATCGACATGCCGCCGGGCACGGGGGATATCCAGTTGACCCTGGCTCAGAAAGTGCCGGTCGACGGGGCCGTGATCGTCACGACTCCCCAGGACATCGCCCTGCTTGCTGCGCGCAAGGGCATCGAGATGTTCCGCAAGGTCAACGTGCCGGTCTTCGGTGTCGTCGAGAACATGAGCCTGCACATCTGCTCGAACTGCGGTCACGGCGAGGCGATCTTCGGAGAAGGCGGTGGTGAGCGTATCGCCGCTGAATACGATACCCGAGTGCTGGGTCGATTGCCGCTGACCATGGCGATTTGCGAGCAGGTCGATGGCGGTCGTCCGACGGTGGTGTCCGAGCCCGATGGCGAGGTGACGGCCACCTTCCGGGACATGGCGCGCCAGGTCGCGGAGCAGTTGCAGGGCCAGGGCCAGGGCGATGCCGGGCCGGAGATAGCCTTCAGCGACTGACCTCAATGGTTACCAGGTGACGCCCGATCCCGGGGCCGCTATCATGGTGGCCCCGATTTTATTTACCTGTTTCCTCGCCTTTTTAAGACTTCACCAGGACGCCCCGATGAGCATCAAATCCGACAAGTGGATCCGCCGCATGGCCGAGCGGGATGGCATGATCGAACCCTTCGAGGCCGAGCAGGTGCGCTATGTGAATGACCGTCGGGTGATCTCCTACGGTACATCCAGTTACGGGTATGACGTGCGTTGCGCCGATGACTTCAAGGTGTTCACCAACATCCACTCGGTGGTGGTGGATCCCAAGGCCTTCGACGATAAGAGCTTCGTCGACATCAAGGGCGATGTCTGCGTGATTCCGCCCAACTCCTTTGCCCTGGCACGTACCGTGGAGTATTTCCGCATCCCGCGCAGCGTGCTGACCATCTGTCTGGGAAAATCCACCTATGCGCGTTGCGGCATCATCGTCAACGTCACCCCGCTGGAGCCGGAGTGGGAAGGGCATGTGACCATGGAGTTCTCCAATACCACCAATCTGCCGGCCAAGATCTATGCCAACGAGGGGGTGGCGCAGATGCTCTTCCTGGAGTCCGACGAAGAATGCGCCATTTCCTACAAGGACCGCGGCGGCAAGTACATGGGGCAGCGCGGGGTGACCCTGCCGAGGACTTAGGCCCTTCGGGCAGCGCTCGGCGCTACTCCTCGTCCAGTTCCTCGGCGGCGTCGGCATGGGATAGGCGGAGTCCACGCGCGGGGAGACGGGTGCCGTCCAGTGTGGCGCCGTCGGGCGAGAAGTGCAGACGCCCCGCCAGGAACCACTTGACGGCGATCGGGTAGATCAGGTGTTCGCGGGCCTGGATCTTGTCCTTCAGGCGCTCTTCGGTGTCATCCTGGGTGATGCTCACTGCTGCCTGTAGCACCACGGGCCCATCATCAAGCTTCTCGGTGACGAAATGGACACTGCAGCCATGCTCCATGACGCCATCGGCCAGTGCCCGGGCGTGGGTGTGCAGACCCTGGTAATCGGGCAGCAGCGAGGGATGGATGTTGAGCATCCGGCCCAGGTAGCGTTGCACCAGTCGTGGCGTCAGGATACGCATGAAGCCGGCCAGCACGATCAAGTCCGGCGCGTGGCGGTCGATCACCTTGATCAGCGCGCCATCATAGGCCTCTCGGCTGTCGTATTCGCGGTGGGGCAGCACCACGGCGTCGATGCCTGCCTCCTTGGCGCGGATGAGGCCATGGGCAGCGGGCTCGTTGGAAATCACGGCGACTATCTCGCCACCCAGTTCATCATGGGCCTGGGCATCGATCAGGGCCTGGAGGTTGCTGCCACTGCCGGAGATCAGCACCACGACGCGTCGGACGTCTGCGGATTCCGGGATGACGTCATTCAGTGTGTCACTCTGGTAATCGGAGTCGCTCATGCCTCTAGGTTCTCCAACTGGACCTGCTCGGAAGCGTTGCCACGCGCGACGACATGACCGATTCGGTGGACCGTCTCGCCCCGAGCCTGCAGATGGGCAAGGGCCTGGTCGGCCTGCTCCGCTGGCACCACGATGACCATGCCGATGCCGCAGTTGAACACGCGATACATCTCGTGCTCCGCGACGTTTCCCTGCCGCTGGAGCCAGTCGAAGACGGGGGGGCGGGTCCAACTCGAGACATCGATGCGCGCCGCCAGGGTCTCGGGCAGCACGCGTGGTATGTTCTCGGTGAGACCGCCGCCGGTTATGTGCGACAGTGCATGCACCGGGATGTCGGTCTCCTTGATCAACGACAGAAGCGGCTTGACGTAGATGCGGGTGGGAGCCAGCAGGGCCTCGCTCAGCGGCCGGCCGTCGATGACGGTGTCCAGCGGGGAACCACTGACCTCGAGGATCCTGCGGATCAGCGAGTAGCCGTTGGAGTGAGGCCCGGAAGAGGCCAGGCCCAGCATCACGTCTCCCTCGGCGACCTTTGAGCCATCGAGGATCTCGGATTTTTCCACCACGCCGACGCAGAAGCCGGCGAGGTCATAGTCGCTGCCCTCGTACATGCCGGGCATCTCCGCCGTCTCGCCGCCCACAAGGGCGCAGCCGGCCTGCTCGCAGCCCGCGCCGATACCGGTCACCACGTCGGCGGCGATATCCACGTCAAGCCTGCCCGTGGCATAGTAGTCGAGGAAGAACAGCGGCTCGGCGCCGGCCACGATCAGGTCGTTGACGCACATCGCCACCAGGTCGATGCCGATAGTGTCGTGGCGGCCGAGATCCATGGCCAGGCGCAGCTTGGTGCCGACGCCGTCGGTGCCGGAGACCAGCACCGGCTGCCTGTAGCCGGTGGGCAGCTCGCACAGGGCACCGAAGCCGCCCAGGCCGCCCATCACCTCGGGGCGAGTCGTGCGTTTCGCGACGCCCTTGATCCGGTCGATCAGGGCATTGCCGGCATCGATGTCGACGCCGGCGTCCTTGTAGCTGAGCGAAGCCCGGGATGAAGGCGGGGTGGAATGGGTCATGACCTGTCCTGTAGCAGAATGACTGTCGCGATCACGGGATCCACCATCACGGCAGGAACGGCGAACATCGAACAGTAGGCAAGTTCGGGGTCGTGATTGTAGCATCACGACGCTCGGCTGGCAGCCAGGCGGCAGCCGTCATCATGGAGGAAAAGATGCACAGACAGTGGTGGTTGGTCGTCGTACTGGCGGGGATGGCGTTATGGTTCTTCATCAGTATCGAGCCGGTGTTGATGCCCTTCTTCGTCAGCATGGTGCTGGCCTACCTGGGTGACCCCCTGGCCGATCGCCTCGAGGCACGAGGGCTGTCGAGACGGCTGTCGGTCTCCCTGGTGTTCCTGCTGCTGACGCTGGTCATCGTGCTCACGCTGTTGCTGGTAGTGCCGATACTGGGTCGACAGCTCGGTCAGCTCATCGAATCGCTGCCGGCCGTCCTCAACTGGGTCCAGCAGACCGTGGTGCCGCAAATCCAGTCGCTCACGGGAATGGACCTGAGTACCGATATCGATCAGATGCGCCAGGCGATCGTCGACAACTGGAAGGAGACCGGCACCTTCGCCGCCGGCCTGCTGGCCCAGGCTTCGCGCTCGGGACTGGCACTGGTCGCCTTGATCGGCAACATGGCGTTGATTCCGGTGGTCACTTTCTATCTGCTGCTCGACTGGGACATTATCGTTGCCAAGCTACGCGGCTCCCTTCCGCGAAGCTGGGAACCCGCCGTGGTGCGCCTTGCTGGCGAATGCGACGAGGTATTGTCCGCCTTCCTGCGTGGCCAGCTGATCGTCATGTTCTGCCTGGGCGTGATCTATGCGGTGGGACTGACCCTGCTCGGCGTGCGCTTCGGCCTGCTGATCGGCATGCTTGCCGGCCTGGCGAGTATCGTGCCCTATCTCGGTGTGATCGTGGGGATCTCCGTGGCGGGTGTGGTGGCCTTCTTCCAGTTCGGCGACTGGCTGATCCTGCTGGGTGTCGCAGCGGTATTCGCGTTCGGACAGGTCATCGAGAGTGTGGTGCTCCAGCCCAAACTGTTGGGTGACAAGATCGGCTTGCACCCTGTGGCGGTGATCTTTGCCGTGCTGGCCGGTGGCCAGCTGTTCGGCTTCACCGGGGTGCTTCTGGCACTTCCTGTGGCGGCCATGGTCATGGTGGTGTTGCGATACCTGCACATGAACTACAAGAACAGCAACCTGTATAACGCTGGTAAAGACCCTGGCCCGGAGGAGTCGTCATGAACCGAGCGCCTGCGCAGTTGCCCCTGGGAGTGGGGCTGCGTGACGACGCCACCTTCGCCAATTTTCTCGGTGGCCCCAATGCTGCGCTGGTCGATCGGCTGGAGCACCAGCTGGACGAGGAGGGTGATCCCTTTCTCTACCTCTGGGGCCAACCGGGCATCGGGCGCAGCCATCTGCTGCAGGCGGCCTGCCATGAGGCCTCCAGCCGTGGCTGCCGTGCCCTCTACCTGCCGCTCGACGATCTCGGCCATTTCCCGCCGCTGATGCTCGAGGACATCGAGCGCCTCGACCTGGTGGCTATCGACGATCTGGAACGGGTCCTGGGGAGGCGTCGCTGGGAGGAAGCGCTCTTCCACGCCTTCAATCGCTTGCGGGATGCCGACAGGCGGCTGGTGGTGGCCGCGAATGTCGCCCCCCGGCAGCTTGAGGTGATGCTTCCTGATCTCGCCTCGCGACTCTGCTGGGGCACTACCTATCACCTGCGTTCCCTGGACGACACCGACCGCCTGGCGGCTCTGCAGCTACGTGCGCATGCTCGAGGCCTGCATTTACCCGACGAGGTGGCCCGCTACATCCTGCATCGTGGGCCACGCCGCCTCGATGAACTCTTCGTCACCCTCGAGACCCTCGATAGGGCCTCGCTCTCCGCTCAACGACGCCTGACGATTCCCTTCGTCAAGCAGGTACTCGGCTGGTAGGAGTGCGTGCTAGGCCTTTTGAAGCCTTGTTCGAAGGTGAATCAGTAATCATCGATACTATCTGTTTTGATGGCGCTGAGCCCGGCGCGGATCAGCGCGAAAGATTGATCTCGAGCCGCTGTCCGTTGCCCAGGCTGACCTGACGGATGACCACGCGGGTCTCGCCGCTGACCGGGTCCTGGCCGCTGCCCGAGACATAGAAATCACCCGGGGGCAGGCCGGTGAGGCGGAAGATGCCGTTGCCGTCAGTGCGGGTGGTGTGGGTGTATTCCCGGGCACGGGGGTCGGCGGGTTCCCCGGCACGACCAGCCAGGGCCTGTTCCGCGGCTTCGGCGGAGTAGGTGGTCACCGGCGCCACCGAAACGAGGCGATTCGTTATCGGACGACCACTGAGCGTCAGCCGTCCGCTGATCACGGCGCTGCCGCTTTTCTCCAGTGCCGCATACTCATCGGTGGGGAAGGCGACCTGACGACTGATTCGTCCTCGGGTCGGTGGTGCCTCCTGGATGGGTTGCTCCCGGGGTTCGACATCGATGATCTCGATGTCGCCCGGAGGCAATCGCTGAGTCGTCGTCACGGGCGCCATGCCCTGGCAGCCGGTCAGAATGATGCCGAGAAATGCAGTCGCTACTACGCCTTTCATGATGGCTCTCCCTATCCAGGTATCCT
>NZ_JBDNGD010000116.1:0-11680 GCF_041689495.1 Halomonas sp.
CGGCCGACCCTCTAACCTGTCTCCTCGCCACACCCCGCTGCCCTTCTCGGGCCGGCGGGGTGGTTTTTTTGGCAGTGTGGAAGTGGCGCAAGGGAGGTCATGATGACGGCTTCGTTGAAGGGTATCGGGTTCATGTGCCTGAGAGATCGAGATGATGGGGCGACACGGAGTTTTATCCAAGAGCCGGGTCATATTTCATGTGCCATCTAGGCTGAAAGAGGGGGATGATGACCCATCGGGTATCGGCAATGGTCGGTTAACCACTACCGTCGGAATGCTTCCGCTCGGCTTGTTCGGTGCCCCAGACTGGGGCTCTAGCAGGGGGCTCGTCACTGAGCGTGGTGACGGTCATGCCGGCGTCTTTCAGTTCATCGATCAGGTCGATATCTTCCTATGCGACGACATCTCGCTGCTCCTGTACGAACTGGGCAATGAGGTCACGCGCTGCCAACAGAGGGCAACTCTATGTGGCTTAATCTATCATCCGGCCTCTTACAATTATCGATACAATATCAATACTCACGACTGAAGTCGAGCATGAAACGTTTTTCCAGAACGATGCTGTTTTCCGTGGTCGCCGTCACGAGCGCCATCGGCAGCGTGCAAGCCGATGAGATCGTGGTAGGCGGCCTGAATTACACAGAACATCTGATTCTGACGTCGGCCACCGCTCAGTTGCTCGAGCACCACGGCTACACCGTGGATGAGCGCTCAGGCCTCGGTACGGTCCGTGCTGCGCCAGGCCCAGGAGAACGGCCAGGTTGACCTCTACTGGGAATATACCGGCAACTCGGTGATCCTGTTCAATGATCAGGAGAAGCCCGACAACGCCGAAGAAACCTATCGCATCGCCAAGGAACTCGATGCCGAGAAGGGCCTGGTGTGGCTCGACCCCACGGACACCAACAACACCTACGCGTTGGCCATGCGCGAGGATGACGCCGAGGCACGCGGTATCGCCACCATGAGTGACCTGGCCGACGCCCTGAATGCCGGCGAGGAGCTGGTGCTGGCCTCCAATGCCGAGTTCTATGCTCGCGACGACGGTCTTCGCCCGCTGCAGGAAGCCTACGGGTTCGAATTCCCGCGCGAGCGCGTTCGCCGCATGGATTCCGGGCTGACCTACAACGCCCTGCGGGATGAAAATGTCGACGTCGCCCTGGTCTTCGCGACCGATGGCCGCAACGGAGCCTTCAACTTCCGGGTGCTGGAGGACGATCAGTCATTCTTCCCGGTCTACTCCCTGGCCCCGGTGGTGAGGGAAGAGACCCTGCAAGAACATCCCGACCTGGAGGGTGTGCTCAATGCCATGGCGGCGACCCTCGATGACGACCTGCTGATCGATCTCAATAGCCGGGTCGACGTCGATGGTCAGGAAATCGAGCGTGTGGCGACCGACTATCTTCAGGAGCAGGGCCTCGTGGACTGAGGCTCGTAAGCATTTCTCTCACGCAAGGCGACGGCACAACCGTCGCCTTTTTCGCAGCGTTAACGAACGGGAAGGAGGCAGTACCCGATGTTCCCCAGCGGTGCCCAGCCTGATAGCCGGGAAGTGGTCGAATTCCCCCAGCGGGTCGTCGAAGAGCCCAACCTGTGGATTCCCCTGCCTGACGGCACACGGCTGGCCGCCAGGCTATGGCGTCCAGCCGAAGGCCCTCCGGTGCCGGCGATCATCGAGTGCATTCCCTACCGCAAGCGTGATGCCACCAGCATCGACGACGAGCGCATGCACCCCTACTTCGCCGGACACGGCTATGCCGCGCTGCGTATCGACCTGCGCGGCAGCGGCGAGTCCGATGGTGTGCTCGACGACGAATATCTCACCCACGAGCAGGACGACCTGATCGCCGCCATCGCCGCCATCGCCGCCATCGCCTGGATCGCCGCGCAGCCATGGTGCAGCGGCCAGGTCGGCATGATGGGAATCTCCTGGGGCGGCTTCAACTCACTGCAGGTCGCTGCCCGCCAGCCCGAGGCGCTCAAGGCGATCATCGCCGTCGGCGCCACCGTCGATCGCTATCACGACGACGTCCACTACAAGGGCGGCTGCGTGCTCAACGAGAACTTCGGTTGGGCCGCCACCTCGCTGTCTTTCATGTCTCGCCCGCCCGACCCGGCGCTGCGCGACGACTGGTGGGAACAGTGGCGCCACCGCCTGGCGCACCAACCCTTCGTGGCCGAAAACTGGTTCGATCACCAGACCCGCGACGCTTACTGGCGCCATGGCTCGGTGTGCGAGGATTACGGCAAACTCAAGACGCCGATTCTCGCCGTCACCGGCTGGGCCGACGCCTACGTCAACTTCGTCGCCGAGCTGATGGAACACGCCAGCGGTCCGCGACTCGGCATCGTCGGCCCCTGGCCGCATGCCTACCCGCATCTGGCCATGCCGGGCCCCACGATCGGCTTCCTGCAGGAAGCGCTACGCTGGTGGGATCACTGGCTCAAGGGCAAGGCGACCGGCATCATGGACGAGCCGCGTTATCGGGTTTACTGCCAGGAATTCTCCGGCGCCGACCCGCACAGCCTGCACACGCCCGGCCACTGGCTGGGTGAGCACGCCTGGCCGAGCCCCAACGTCAGCAATGCCGACTATGCCCTCGGCCACGGACGTTTGAGCGAGGGTCCTGCGCAGGCCGACGCCATCGATACCTCGACGCTCAAGCTCCAGGCGCCGGCCGACAACGGCCGCCAGTGCGGCGAGTACATCCCCCATTGCAGCGGCCCCGAGATCGCCGGCGACCAGCGCAAGGACGATGCCAATTCGCTCTGCTTCGACAGTACCCCCCTGGAGAGCACCCTCACCCTGCTCGGTCGGCCGCGGCTGAGCGTGCGTGTCAGCGTCGACCAGCCCCAGGCCAATCTGATCGTGCGGCTGTGCGATGTGTCACCGGAAGGCGTCTCCCAACGGGTCAGCTATGGCGTGCTCAACCTCTGCCATCGCGACAGTCACCAGAGTCCCAGCGCGGTGCCGACCGACACGCCGCTCGACGTCGAGGTGCTGCTCAACCAGGCTTGCCATCGTTTCAAGCCTGGCCACCGCCTGCGACTCTCGGTGACCACCGCCTACTGGCCGCTGGTGTGGCCGAGCCCCAGAGCGGTCACCCTCTCGCTGCATCCCGCCGCCTCGCGGCTCTCGCTGCCTGTGCGCCACGCTCCGGACGTCGAGCCCCTGGTGCGCTTCGAGCCCGCCGTGCATCCCGGGCCCCTGCAGAGTCGGCAGACCCGTACCGGCACCCATCGCCGCGATGTCATCGACGAACTGGCCGGCGGCATGACCCGCCACGAGATCGTCGATGACTTCGGCGAGGTGACCTACGACCACGTCCTGATCAACACCGCCAGCGCCGACGAGCGCTACCATATCGACCCGAAGCGCCCCGAGAGCGCCCGCATGAGCAAGAGTTGGGTGCAGGCGTTCCGACGCGACGACTGGCAGGCGCATACCGAGACCTGGGCCGAACTGCGCTGCGATAGCCACTGGTTCTATCTCGAAGCACGCCTCCAGGCATTCGAGAACGGCGAACGCTTCATGGACCGGCGCTGGATCACCCGGCGCCGCCGTCACCATGTGTGAATCAGCCCCCGTCGCGCTCGTGATCGACCCGTCGCGCCAGCAGCGATGCCACCAGCGGGGTATCGGCATCACGATGGGTCGGCATGGCGAAGCGGGCGGCCGCGATCTCGGTGGTATCCAGATCAGCCGAGATCACCCCGGTGCCCTCATCGGCGCGGGCCAGTACACGACCGTCGGCGCCAACGATGCAGCTGCCACCCCAGAACCACGACTCGCCCTCGGCCCCGTAGCGATGGGCCATCACCAACGGCGTGCCGTACATCATGGCGTAGAAGCGCAGGCAGATGAGCCAGTTGCCTTCATCGTCGAAGTCGCCGTCGACCATGCCGCTGGCGGCGTTGATCGGGGTGAGGATCACATCGGGGCGCTCGAGCATCGCGGCATGCACCAGGCCCGGGTTCCACAGATCGGCGCAGATCATCACGCCACACGCCAGCTCACCGCTGGCAACCTGGGTCAGGCGCTGGCCCTTGCTGAACACCTTGCCTTCTTCGTGCTGGCCATAGGTGCAAAGATTGAGCTTGCGATGCACCGCCACCACCTCGCCGTGCTGCAGGCAGGCCGCCGCATTGGCGTACTCGCCGCGCCCCACGCGCTCGACGAAGCCGATCACCGTCAGCATCGCCCCGGCCTGACTCGCCAGCGCCAGCAGACGCGGATCGTCGGCGGTCATCGCTACCTCCGCCACGCGCGACCCCAGGTCGTAACCGGTCAGCGACAGCTCGGGAAACACCAGCACCTCGGCCCCCTGGGCGATCGCCTCGTCAATCAACGCTCGGTGCACCGGCAGATTCGCCTCGACATCGCCAAGCTGGCAGTTCATCTGAGCGGCGGCGACACGATAACGCGTAACGGGCTGGTTCACGGCAGGTTTCCTCATCAGGCAGTCGAGACACACGAGGCCCTCTCTTACCACGCACGCCGGCCTGGCGTCATCCACCACCCGTAATGGACGACATCCGACATGAACGCTTCCGACACGCTCGCATCGCCGCTGGACTGGATACTCGATTTCGACCCGGAGGCGCTGGATGAGCGGCAGTTGTCCCAGGCCAAGCGCTGCCTGCTCGACACCCTGGGCGTTGCCGCCGGCGCCAGCCGCACGCCGCTGGCGAACCACGCCCGACGCTACGTGATCAGCCAGCATGGCGGCAACCAGCCACTGCTGTTTGCCAGCGGCACGGCCTCGGCCACCGGCGTTGCCCTGCATGGCGCCTGGATGATCGATGCTCTCGATGCGCATGACGGCCAGGTCCTGACCAAGGGGCATTGTGGCGTGGCACTGGTCCCGGCGCTGCTGGCGCTGCCGGAAATGAAACGACTCTCCGGTCGTGCCTTCCTCGGGTTGCTAGTGTTGGGCTATGAGGTCGCCACCCGCGCGGGTATCGCGCTGCATGCCAGCGCCTGCGACTACCACACCTCCGGTGCCTGGAATGCCCTGGCGTGGCGGCAGTGATCGGCAAGCTGCTGCGTCTCGACCGCCAGCAACTGCATGAGGCCCTGGGAATCGCCGAATTCTATGGCCCGCGCAGCCAGATGATGCGCTGCATCGACCATCCCACCATGGTCAAGGACGGCTCGGGATGGGGCGCCCAGGCCGGCGTCGCCGCGGCCCTGCTGGCCCAGGACGGCTTCACCGGCGCCCCGGCGGTCACCGTCACCGGGGCCGAGTGCGCACCGCACTGGGCAGACCTTGGCCAGCGTTGGTATCTCTTCGAGCAGTACGTCAAGGAATACCCGGTGTGTCGCTGGGCGCAGCCCGCGGTAGAGGCCGTACTCACTCTCATGGCCGATGTCATCGACCCGGAAGCGGTCGAACGCATCACCGTCACCACCTTCCATGAAGCCAAGCGACTTCACGTCAGTCAGCCCACCACCACCGAACAGGCCCAGTACAGCCTGCCCTGGGCCGTGGCCTGTGCCGTGGCCTACGGCACGGTCGACGTGCATGGTGTCACCGGCGCGCTTGGGAAGCCCCAGGTCCAGGCACTGGCTCAGCGCGTGGAACTCGCCGAGAGCGACGACTTCAACGCCCGTTTCCCCGCCGAGCGCTGGGCGCGGGTCAGTCTGCAGCTGAGTGACGGCAGCCAACGCCACAGCCGCGACTGCCAGGCCCGCGGCAATCCCGACGCTCCGTTCAGCGACGACGAGCTCGCGCGCAAGTTCCACGCCCTCGCCGTACCCGCCATCGGCCAGGCGCGTGCCGCGCATATTCACGCGCTGGTCATGGCGCTGGAAAAGCACGACGCCAAAGAACTACTGGAAATATAAGCGTCTATTGGAATGGCAAGAAACTACTATTGGAATGACAAGATGCTACGGAATATAAAGAACGACTGAACTATCGAGGCGTTGCTGACACCAGGCGGCAAGCCTCAAGACATCAGATCGACGCTCTTCAGCGAATCCGCATGCGTCACTATCTCGGTCAGCGTGTCACAGAAGGTAGTGAAGGCTTCACCCATCTGCCCCGGGGTTCGATGCAGCTCGATCTCTACATACTCGAGCTCCGGCAAGCCTTCATTCGCGCCCACGATCCGGCACCCCGCCGGCACGCTGCGGGGAGTCTTAACGGTCAGGGCCAGTCCCGCCTGCACGGCAATGTTGATGGCGGTGGGCGATGGGCTGGTATAGCAGACGTCCCACTGGCGGTTCGTGCGTCCCAGGGCGGCGAAGGCGTGAGCGCGAAAGATGCAGCCCTCGGGATTGAGCGCCAAGGGCAGGCTGTCCCATTGATCGAGCCGCGTGTCATCGGCCGCGATCCACACCATTGGCTCGCGGCCGAGAAGCTGCCCTGTCTGGGTGGGCGCGTGGCGGACGGCGAGCACCGCATCCAACAACCCTTCCTGGAAGCGACCGACCAGCGTGCCACTGATATCACAGGTGATCTGGATGCGTACCTCGGGAAACAGGTCGGCCATGCGGGGCAATAGCTCGGGCAGGTAGGCAGTGGCCTGCTCCTCGGAGATGCCCAGGCGTATGAGTTCGCCTTGCCGTTCGGCGCCCAGCAGGCGCTGGGCCTCATCCTGAAGCTTCAAGATCTGTCGTGCATAAGGCAGCAGCCGGCCGCCTGCCGGGGTCAGCAACACGCTGCGGCTCGTGCGTTTGAATAGCGATTCGCCCATCCTGTCTTCCAGCCGCTTGATCTGAAGGCTGATGGCGGATTGGGTGCGGTTAATGATCTTGCCCGCCGCGCTGAAACCCTCGCACTCGGCCACCGCAACGAAAGCTCGAAGAAGTTCGGTATCCATAATCTATGATTTCTCGAAATGATTTGCATATCAACCATTCATTTCTATGATCAATCATCCCCGGCTACGCTGCCCATACGTTATGATTTTTTATCTGTTCAGGTGTCGAATCCATGTCGCTACAAGCTGAGGGCTCCTCGTTAAAAGCTGAGGGCTCCGCAAAAGATGTCACTGACGATCGGGCACGTTCGCTGGACGGGCTCATCAATCTCTAGCGTTACCCAATTACCTCACTGCAAGGGGCCCAGGGCCGCGAGCTGGTGGAAGAGTGCCGCCGTCAGCTGGCGGTCGATGGCTGTATCGTGCTCAAGCGTTTCGTGCCCGAAGAGGCGCTGGAGCGCCTGGAGGGTGAAACCGTGCGTCTGTCGCCCGAAGCACACTACAACCAGAACGAGACCAACCCCTACAATTCCGATGGCGATGCCTCGCTGCCGCCCACCCACCCCAAGAATCGCTTCGGCGATCGCACCAACGGCTTCGTTGCCGGCGATCGTATCGACGATAGCACGATCATTCGCCAGATCTACAAAAGCCCCGAATTCCAGCGTTTCATCTCCACCGTGGTGGGCATGGACGAAATTCATGAATACGCTGATCCCCTGGCGGCCCTGGTGATCAACGTGCTGCGTGAAGGTTGCCAGCACCCATGGCACTACGATACCAACGAGTTCATCGTCACCATGATGACCAAGCAGGCCAAGGGCGGCGGGCGTTTCGAATACTCGCCGGGTATTCGCAGCCCCGAAGGCGAGAACTTCGACGAGGTCGAGCGGGTGATCGATGGCGATCGTTCGACGATCAAGTCGCTGGATCTGCAACCGGGCGATCTCCAGATCTTCTTCGGACGCTATTCACTGCACCGCGTCACGCCCGTCGAGGGCGACCGCGAGCGCCATACGGTGATCTTCGCCTACGCCAAGGAGCCCGGTTTCATCGGTCGTCCCGAGCGGGCCAAGCGCATCTTCGGGCGCATGGCACCGATCCACGAGCAACTGCTCAAGGACGGCATGCAGCGCAGCGACAACCTCCAGGATTAAGGCGAAACCCTCAATGAACTCAGTAGAATTCGAGCAGCTGTCCGATCGTGAGCCGGACAGCATCCCCGTGGTCCCCTCCGCCCCGATGGCCAACGGCGACAGCATTCCCACGGCCTTCGATCCCAAGCAGCTGCGTGCCGGACGTCTGGAGCGCCTACGCAACATGATGGCCGAGCAAGGCTATGCGGCGGTGGTTCTCTTCGACCCCAACAACCAGCGCTACGCCACCGGTTCGCGCAACATGTTCGGCTACTTCCTGCGCAATTCCTCTCGATATATCTACGTGCCGCTCGACGGCCCGATCATCCTGTTCGAGTACCCGGGCAGCGCTCACATATCGACCTGGCTCGAGACGATCGATGAGGCGCGCACCTCCAAGGTGGTGTGGTCCGCCGTCAACCAGCGTGACAACCTGTCGTCCGACCCCTTCGGCATCGAGATTGCCGAATTGATCAATGCGCACGGCAAGGGCAACCGCAAGGTCGGTCTCGACCGCTGCATGTTGAACCTGGCGCGCTCACTCGAGGCCCAGGGCCTGGACGTGTTCGACTGTATGCAGGACACCCTGCATTGTCGTCGCATCAAGACGCCGGAAGAGGTCGCCTGCCTGGCACAATCGATGGCGGGCAGCGAAGCGGCAGTGGCGGAAGTGGAAGCGGCGATCAAGCCGGGGCTCACCGAGAATGACCTGTTCGCGATCATGTATGGCAACGTGATCAAGCAGGGCGGCGAGTTCATCGAAACCCGTCTGCTCTCATCCGGGCCGCGCACCAATCCCTGGTTCAACGAGGCCAGCGATCGGGTGATTCGACCCGGCGAACTGGTCGCGCTGGATACCGACACCATCGGTTGCCACGGCTACTATTCCGATTTTTCGCGTACCTTCCACGTCGGGCCGGGCAAGCCGACCGGCTACCAGCAGAGCCTGTATCAGATGGCCTATGAGCAGGTGCATCACAACATGGCGATTCTCAAGCCCGGGATAAGCTATCGCGAGATCGCCGAACGCGCCTGGAAGATTCCCGAGCGCTTCCTCGATCGCCGTTACCCCTCGATCATCCACGGTGTCGGCATGCATGGCGAGACGCCGCTGGTCGCCCACCACATGGATTTCGACCGCTTCTCCAAGGATGGTGAGCTGGAGCCAGGCATGGTGGTCTCGGTGGAAAGCTATATCGGCGAAGTCGGCGGCGCCGACGGCGTCAAGCTCGAGGAGGAGGTCCTGGTCACCGAGACCGGTATCGAAAAGCTCAGCCGCTATCCCTTCAGCGAGGCACTGCTGGGTCGGGAGTTCTGAGGCCAGCGGCCGTTGACGGAATACGATGCTGCACTCAGTTACAGCGGCCAAGAAGGAGTCCGGCGCTTTGACGCTTTGACGCTTTGATGCCATAATGTCTTGCGGTGTGATAATGGGAGAATGTCATGAGTGAGACATCAAAGCGTTCAACGGTTTACTTTGACCCTCAGTTGCATGCCGCGCTTCGTCTGAAGGCGGCCCACACAAACCGTAGCCTCTCCGACATTGTCAATGATGCCGTTCGTGAGGCACTGGCTGAAGATCAGGAAGATTTGGCAGCGTTCGAAGAACGAGTCTCCGAACCGACGATAAGCTATGAATCCTTGCTGGACGATTTGAAGAAGCATGGCAAAATATAACCTTGTCTTCAGAAAGTCTGTCTCAAAGGATCTTCGGTCAATCCCCAAAAAGGATGTCGTTCGTATCCTGCAGCGTTTGGAAGCGTTGCAAGAGGATCCTCGTCCTGTCGGTAGCGAAAAGCTTTCAGGGCAAGAACGTTATCGAGTTCGACAGGGCGTATACCGCATCATTTACGAGGTAATGGATGAACATCTGGTTGTCACGGTAGTGAAGGTTGGTCACCGAAAGCAGGTATACAGGCGCAGCTAACCACGCGCGTCACATGGATCGTGTTTTCTTCGCTTTGCTTAAAAATGGCCACCTGTTCGACCTCGGCGCGCCGCTGTTCCCGTGCCACCGGGTGAGTGATTGGTGCGGTATCCTACAAGCACGAATCAGCGATAGCCCGCCATCAGCTCGCGGATCAGCGGCGTGTCGGCGTCGCGGTGGGTCGGCAGCTCGAAGCGTGCCTTGGCGATGGCGGTGCGCGAGAGCTCGGCAGTAATCAGCATCTCGCGATCCTCGGCCTCGGCCAGCAGTTCACCGCGCGGCCCCAGGATGCGCGAGCCGCCCCAGAAGTGGCTCTCGCCCTCGCTGCCGTAGCGGTTGGCCATGATCACCGGGGTGCCATAGGTCATGGCGTAGAAGTGCACGTTGAGTGCCCAGTTGTGCTCGTTGGAGAACGCCTCGCTGACGATGCCGCTGGCCGAATTGATCGGCGCGCAGAGCACGGTGGGGCGGGGCAGCAGGGCGGCATGCACCAGCGCAGGATTCCACAGATCGGCACAGATCAGCTGCGTGGCCGACCAGCCGGGGCGTACGGTTGTATGAGTTAGTGCATTGCCGTGGGTGAACCATTTGCCTTCTTCAAGCCCGCCGTAAGTCGGCAGGTTGAGCTTGCGGTGCACCGCGACGATCTCGCCGTACTGGAGGATGGCCAGGGCGTTGTAATACTCGCCGGGGCTTGCCTCCTCGACGAAGCCCACCACCGTCTGCATCTCGCCGGCGGCCCGGGCCAGCCGGGCGAGGCGCGGGTCTTCCAGCGGCATGGTCACCTGCATCACGCCGCTGCCCAGCCCGTAGCCCGTCAGCGAGAGCTCAGGAAACACCAGCAACGCCAGCTGGCGCTCCCGGGCCTCGGCAATCACCTCGAGGTGGCGTTCCAGGTTGAGGTTGATATCGCCCAGAGAGGCATTGATCTGAGCGGCGCCCACCGGCAGCCGGTTCTGGTAGTGCATCGCTTGGCTCCTGGTACGCGGAAAGGCCGCCCGCGGGCGGCCTTTCGGTCTGACTCGCTTGGCCGGCATTATGCCATCCGCCTTGGTCGGGTTACAGGAGCTCGTGCGTTTTCAGAAATGCCTCGGCGACTTCCTCAACCGACTGTCTCTCGACATCCACCCGGGCATTTAGCTCGGCCATGGTGGCATCGTCGAGTAGCGCGGTGAGCGTAAGGCCCTGGTCCATGCGTGAGACGTTGCGGCGACCGAACTCGAAGCCGTAGGTCTCCTGCATCGGCCTCAGGCCATCGTTCCGGGAATAGAAGGTCGCGTTGGAGGCCAGGGTCATCTCATGACCGTCGTTGATGGTCGAGGCGAGGTCGGAGATGCTGTCGATGCCCAGCTCCTCGGCCTGGTCTCGGCGCATGGCCAGGGCGTAGGTATTGTTGGCCTCTGAGGGATCGAGCCACACCAGGCCTTTTTCGCCGTCCATTTCCTTGACGCGCTCGTACGTCTCTTCCGGCGACAGCTTCTCCTCCACGCCGTTGTAGCTGATCAGCGAGGTGCCGGTGTACTCTCAGTAGAGATCGACCTGGCCGCTCTCCTGAGCCCGGCGAAGCAAGGCAGTGCCCATGCCCGAGCGTTCCTCCACCTCGTAGCCATGGGCCTCCAGGTACTGGCTGGTCATGGAGGCCATGATCAGCTGCTCGGTAAAGTTCTTGCCGCCCACCGTAATGGACTCGGCGGCGGCCAGGCTGGATGTCAGGCCTGCTGTGAGCAGGGCAAGAGTCGGAAGTATTGGCTTCATGGGGTTTCCTTTTCGCGCAAACATGCGTCGTAGGCCGATGCCAAGCATCGGCCTACGAACAGAGGGTGTTATCGAAGAAAAAGCGTTACAGCAGCTCGTTGTCCTGCAGGAAGGACTCGGCCACATCCTCGATGGTCTCGCGCTCCACGTCGAC
>NZ_JBDNGD010000117.1:0-2897 GCF_041689495.1 Halomonas sp.
CCAAGCGAGAGACGGCTCGAAACCTGATCGCGCGTACCGAAATGGATGACCCCATGATTGCCGAGATTGCCGGGCTGGCCACTGAGCAGGTGGCGAAGCTGCGTGCCGAGGCCAAGCATTAACGTCAGGAAGGCTAATCGGTGACAGCCCCCACTCAGCACCGCCCATTTCCCCTGCTATTCCGCTGGCTATGCAAGCTCGATCAGGCGGGAGGCGTAGCCAACAAGCTCATCGGTATGCTTCTCGATGATGGCGATCACGATGGGTATCTGCATCGCCTGGTAATCGTGGACGGCGATGTTGCGAAAGCCGGTCATCTGCTTCATGGCGCTGGCCAGTGACGTATCGATGAGTCGCTCTCTGGCCAGGATGTCGAAGACCTCCCGAGCGCTCTGCGGCAGGCCCAGCTGACGGGTGCGGATCAGGCGGTTGCCGGCGTCGATGCTGGCCTCACAGGCGCGCTGCAGATTCAGGATCGCGGCGTCCTGGCGCGTCTGATCCTCCGCGAAGGTGTCTGGGTCCTTGGCGTACTCTTCCCTGGCTCTCGCCACGCAGCGCTCGATGCTGGCTGCCTTGTTGAGCAGCACGTCATCTGCCATGGATGCGTCCTCGCTGCTTGATATCGGCGATCAGTTGTTGGCGCTGAATGGCCAGATCCCAGTATTCGCTTTGTACCATGAGTTCGAACTCGTCGCTGTCGAGCCCCCGATGCCACAGCCGTTGCCCCTCCACCACGACCTGATGCTGGAGAACGGTCGAGGCCTGACGCAGGTCGATAAGGTCGACATCGGCCCCGAGACTGTCCGCCAGCTCGTTGCTCAAGCTCCAGCGCTGCTCGGGCGGCAGTGGCGCGGGGAGCAACACGGCCAGGTCCACATCGCTGGTTGGTGTTGCCTCGCCCGTGGCCTGACTGCCGAAAAGATAGACCGCTTGCATTGCGGGCAGAGCCGCTTTCAGGCGCTCTGTGATCGGCGCCAGATCGCTGCGTGAACAGGGCATGACATACTCCGCGAATCGGGTCACTGCACCAGTCTACCATGGGGCTGAGCGGGGACGCGGGGCTAATCGGGGACAGACCCCCATTTCACTTCATCTGCTCACTCGTAGTGGGTCCATAGCCGCAGGGCCTTGATCACCTGCTCTCGCTCCAGCACCTGGTAGACCAGGCGGTGTTGAATATTGATTCGGCGGGAGTAGGCACCTGCCAGGTCGCCTATCAGCTTCTCGTAGGGCGGGGGGGTCTGGAAGGGGTTCTCCCGAAGGATTTCCAGGAGGTCCTGAGCCTTGGGTTTGAGACCGCTGGAGGCGAGTTTGCGGGCATCCTTCTGAGCCTGCTTGGTATAGACCAGGCGCCAACTCACCAGTCCAGTTCCTCGCTGCACTGATCGATCGGGGTGGCCATGCCGTCGCGGATCGACTCGCGGATGCCCGGGACCGAGAGCAGGAACAGCGTTTCCTGGATGGCTTGCCAATCCTCTTCGGCAATGAGCACGGCCTTGTTGCGCTTGCCGGAGATCAGCAGCGGTTGATGGGTTTCCGCGGCCTCGTCGATCAGCCGGTAGAGGTTGGCCCGGGCCTCGGTAGCGGTGACGGTGGTCATGGCCTGCTCCTTGCGATCTTTTCTAAAGAGTACGCTATGGCGTACGTTTTAACAAGAGCCCCCATGTCCTCGCCCGTTTCAAGCGTTGCGAGCCAGGCGCGTCAGCTTCCTTTGGGCTGATCGGGGACAGACCCCTATTTCCTGCCTTTCTTCACGAGGCCAGTCGCTGGACCTTCGGCTGTTCGCTGTGCTCGGCTTGCCAGAGGTCGTAGGCAGTCTGCATCGCGAGCTAATGCCGCGCGGAGCCGGCGCCAGCGCGTTCGAGCCGCACGGCCAGATCCGGCGAAATGGCAGCATGCCCATGGACGACTCGCGAAAGGGCGACCCGAGACATGCCGAGGCGTCGGGCCGTCTCGGCGACCGTGATGCCCAGGGCTTCGATGACATCCTCACGCAGCATCTCACCCGGATGCGGCGGGTTGTGCATTCCAGTGGTGTTCATGTTCCATTTCTCCATGCTGGGAATCGGCACGGTGACCTTGGGGGGCTGGAAATCTCCCCCGGCCCGTGATCAGTGGTAATCCAGATAATCGACCAATTCGACATCTTCTCCTTGGGCCATTCCAGATGAATCAAGATGTATCGTATAAAGATACACTTATCAAGGACGGGAGAGGGCTAATCGGCGAGGCTGATCGGGATAGCCACCCGCCCGGTGCGCTGACCCTTACCGTGCCTACGGTGGGCAGACGTTGCTGCGGGTCTCGTGGCCGTGTAGGCCGGATAAGCCGAAGGCGCATCCGGCGTGCGGCGTCTCCAACCGAGAAGGTGGCCGCTCCCCGCCCGGTGGGAGAACGCGTACCCGTCCCCGATTACCTCCAGGTCAGCTTCCCGGTGGACGACGTGCTGGCGCTGGTGGTCACCCATGTGCATATCGACCATATCGGCCGGCGTCCCTCAGGGACAGCCCCCCTTTCCCGCGGAATCCTATTTCTCACAGCAGCAAGTTGTGGTGGGAGGGCGCTTCAGCGCGCGAGCCGTTTGCCCCGAAAAGCTCGCCCGGCAAGCCGGCCTCCCACCAGCGAGGCCAAGTCTGACCCCGCAGTGGCGATCTCGCGGGCTAATCGGGGACAGATCCCGATTCCCCACCTAGCCTGAAGTTCCAGCGGCCGGCAGAAATGTCGGCCAATGGTGTTTTCGGATCAGCTGCGATACTTTGATCGTATGTATCGCAAGAGGTGAGCATCATGCCTATCAGCCTACGCCTGGATCCCGACATCGAGGCGCGCCTGGCCCATCTTGCCACGGCCACAGGCCGCTCCAAGACGTTTTACCTGCGCAAGCTGATCGAGGAGCA
>NZ_JBDNGD010000118.1:0-2002 GCF_041689495.1 Halomonas sp.
GCAATCGTTTCCACGGTGTGTCCAGCGCCCGTGCTGCCGAACCATTGGTTAGTGGCATAAGCGGCGATGGCGCCGACGACCAGGCCGATCAAGGGCGCCGGGATGGGCAGATGCAAACGCGGCCAGATCAACATGACGGCGAGGGTGAATATCCCGATGCCCAGCTCGTAGGGATTCAGGGTGGGGAATGATGTGACGATCAATCCCAGGTTCTCGACAAAATGCTCGCCGAGTTTTCCCACCTCCAGTCCCAGGAAATCCGGGATCTGCAGCACCGCGATCACCACCGCGATACCCGCCGTAAAACCAAGCACGACCGGGTAGGGCACGAATTCAATGAGTCGTCCCATACGGGCCAGGCCTAAGGCCACCAGGATGATACCGGCCATCATCGAGGCGATCAGCAACCCACCCAGGCCATACTGCTGGACGATGGGAAAGAGGATGACCACGAAGGCGGCCGTGGGCCCGGAGACATTGAAGCGTGATCCGCCCGTCAGCGCGATGATGGCACCGGCCACGATCGCCGTGTAGAGGCCGTGCTGAGGTGGCACACCCGTGGCGATCGCCAACGCCATCGACAGCGGTACTGCCACGGTGCCGATGGTCAGGCCAGCCATCAGATCGCTGCGCAGATCGGGAAGTCCATAGCCATCACGCCAGGCCGAGCGTAGGCCGGTAGCGATGCCGGGAAGGTTCAGGGAGAAACGGCTGCGTGCCATGGAGGGACAGTCTCTCAGCGAGCGTCCTCGCCCTGGAAGAGGCCTGCCGTCGCCTCCTCCAGGGCGGGATAGAGTCAATATTCTATTTGCATAAAATTAACATGTTGTTAGCATCAGAGGCAATCTTTCAACCAATGCCAGCCGGGGTTCATGCGATGACGCCGGGTAGCCATTGCCCCTGACTTTCCCTGGCATTAACATACAATGTTAATGTTTTGGAGGTTACCGATGGAAAAGAAGACAGCACGCCTGACCCTGCTGATCGATCCTCACAAGAAGCGGGCCTTCGAGCAGTTGTGTGCGGCTCAGGATTTGACACCTTCCCAGGTGGTCCGCCAATTGATCCGCGACTACTTGCAAAGCCATGGGGTGGAATATGAGACTCAGCACACAGTGGCCGTTGAGACTTTCAAGAAGGACAAGGCCGATCATGGCGTGTCGGGGACATCGTGATACCCGGTTCTGCCATCGAACCAGCTTGATGCTTCCCGAGGACTGGACACTGGTGGCAGGTGGGGTGGACTGTGCTGCCTGCCACAGAATGCAGCACGCATATTGAGAAGGAGAAGACCCGCCATGCGTTTTGTTCCGCGTTTTTCCGATGGCCAGGAGTTTCCCTGTGCGTTGGGCAAGATCGTCTGTGTGGGTCGTAACTATGCCGACCATGCCAGGGAACTGGATAACCCGGTACCCAGTGAGCCATTGCTCTTCATCAAGCCGTCGACGTCGGCCGTGCCTCTCGAGCAATTGCTGGATGCTCCCTTCTCGCGGGGTGATGTGCATTTCGAGACGGAATTGGCGTTGCTGATCGGTAAAGAAGTGTCCAATGCGTCCTCGGATGAGGCCGAAAGGGCCGTGGTAGGCATCGGCCTGGCGCTGGATCTGACCCTTCGCGGCATCCAGGCGCGCCTCAAGGAAAAAGGCCATCCCTGGGAAATCGCCAAGGCATTCGACGGGTCCTGCCCGTTGTCATCCTTCCTGCATCTGTCCCAGGTGCCCAACTGGAGTGCGCTGGCCTTTACCCTGGAGATCGACGGGGAACTGCGCCAGCACGGAGAGGGCGCCGACATGCTTTTTCCGGTGGCGCCCCTGGTGGCGGAGATGAGTCGTCATTTCACCCTGGAGCCCGGCGACGTGGTCCTGACCGGAACGCCGGCCGGTGTAGGTCCTCTGCCGCGCGGGGCAACGCTTCATTTCACCCTGACCGGCGGCCTCGAGGTGACCACAGGGGTCGTGGACTGAGAATCTCCCGAACTCTTCCTGGTTACTCCAGGTAGGTA
>NZ_JBDNGD010000119.1:0-2056 GCF_041689495.1 Halomonas sp.
ACCCCCCGAGAAAATCCCCATGGCCATCGCTATTACCCTGCATATCCTCGCCGCCGTCATCTGGGTCGGGGGCATGTTTTTCGCCTGGATGATCCTCCGACCGGTGGCCGTGGAACTCCTGGAGCCTCCCCAGCGACTGAACCTCTGGTACCGGATCTTTCAGCGCTTCTTCCCCTGGGTCTGGGCCACGATCATCGTCCTGCTGGGTTCAGGTCTCTGGATGCTCTTCGCGGGGTTCGGCGGCATGGGCGGGGCCGGTTGGCACATCCACCTGATGCTGCTCACCGGCATCGCCATGATGGCCATCTTCCTGCACCTCTGGTTCGCGCCCTACCCTCGACTGGGCCGAGCCATCGCCGGTCAGGACTGGCCCGCAGGCGGGAAGCATCTCGGCCAGATCCGTCGAATGATCGGCATCAATCTGATTCTCGGCCTGATCACGGTCGCGGTTGCCTCGGGGGGGCGTTTCATTTGACCTGCCGCTTCATCATGGGGTCCCTCGCCTAGCATCCTCTGGTCCCCCTTCGACCAGGCTCCAATGGACTTGTATGCCCACGATCAGAGGGTTTGTCCGCAGGCCACGCCTGAGGCCCAGGCCCACTGGAAGTTGTGACCGCCGAGCTCACCGGTGACATCCAGTACCTCGCCGATGAAGCGCAACGGTGGCACGTCATTGACGGCGAAGCTCTTCGACGAGATCGCCCGGGTATCCACGCCACCCAGAGTCACCTCGGCCGTGCGCCAGCCCTCGGTCCCCGCCGGCTTGAGTCGCCAGTCACCCAGTTGCTCGCTCCAGGCGGCAAGCGCTTCGTTGGAGCACTCGGCCAACCGCTCGTCGCCGCCATGCCATTCCACCAGCGCCTGGGCCAGCCGCTTGGGCAGATGCTCGCCGAGCCAGGTGGAAATCCGTCGCCGTGGCGTCTCACGACGTGCCGACGCCAGTGCCGCGAAGGCATCGATGCCGGGCAATAGATCGATGGAGAGGCTATCGCCGGGCTGCCAGACACTGGAGATCTGCAGCATGGCCGGGCCCGACAATCCCCGGTGGGTGAACAGTATCGGTTCCTGATAGTGTCCCAGGCATTTGCCGCTACTCACGACCTGCACTGCCGCCTCACAGGCCACCCCCGCCAGCTCGGCGGTGCGCGCCTTCCACTCAGGGGGCAGGGTGAAGGGCACCAGTGCAGGCCGCGTCGGCGTGACCGCCAACCCGAACCGGCGAGCGATATCGTAGCCGAAGCCGCTGGCCCCCATGGTGGGAATCGACAGCCCCCCGGTGGCGATCACCACGGCACCGCTGTCGATCCGCCCGAGCGAGGTGGTCAGACGCAAGCCCTCCCCGACCCGCTCGATCCCCTCCACCGAGGTCTTCAGCCGGATCTCGACCCCGGCCCAGTGGCACTCGGTCAGCAGGACATCGAGGATGGCTTTTGCAGAACCGGCGCAGAACAACTGCCCCGGCGCCTTCTCCACATGATCGACGCCATGTCGCTCCACCAGTTCGACGAAGTGCTCGGGCCGATAACGCTTGAGTGCAGAGATACAGAACGCCGGATTCCCGGAAAAGAAGTTGGCAGGCGTGGTGGCCAGATTGGTGAAGTTGCAGCGCCCACCTCCGGACATCAGGATCTTCTTGCCGGCCTTGTTGGCATGGTCTATCACCAGCACACGGCGACCGGCATAACCGGCGGTCAGCGCACACATCAGCCCCGCAGCCCCGGCACCGATGATCACCGCATCATAGGTCATGCATTCTCATCCTCTCCGGAACCAGAGGCGGATTCTATCAGTCCGTAACCGTTCAGGCCTCGCCATTCGACGGGAACCCCCTTGCCAGGGACCTTGTCTCATCATGTACAACTCTTGTACATTACAGGAGCAAACTGAGGCGTTCACTTGTGAATTCTTGTCACACTCTCTGATCACCGGTTGATTAGGATGAAGTGATCCCCTCCCCGACACCGACAGACATCGGTTTGGAAAACCACAAAGAGCCTCCATGACCCACGCGACTCCCCTCCCTGCCCTGTGGTTCTTGCGTCGGCTATCGATCCTG
>NZ_JBDNGD010000120.1:0-7312 GCF_041689495.1 Halomonas sp.
CATCAGCGGGTCGAGCTCGCGCTGGGAGGCGTCGAAGAGTGCCGTTGCCGCCACCCGTTCCGCGGCGTAAAGGGCGAAGAAGGCGCTGAAGACCAGCATCTCGCTCAAGATCAGCACCCACATCAGCGGGTTGCCCGGCAGTGCCGAGAGCGGCCCCCAGCCGGGGTTGGGCAGTTCGTGTTTCAGTGCGCGCTCGTTCATGCGTCCGCCAGGGTCACCCGGGCGCCGCCGAAGGCCAGGCTCTTCGGGTTGGCCACCGGCTGGTTGGAGGTCAAGCGGGTGATGCCCACGCCGCAGCGACCCACCATCCAGATCAGGCAGGCGGTGAAGTAGACATAGCCCAGCGTCCAGGGCGCCATGGGCGGCACGCCCATCAGTCCCAGCAGCTGCCAGGTGACGACGAACAGCCCTCCGCCCAGCATGCCCAGCCAGAAGGTACGGATCTGGAACTGCAGATGGCTCTGTACCCAGGGTTCCGCGCGGCGGTGCTTGAGGTGGGCGATCAGCACGCCGACGGGCGCGGTGACCACGGCCAGCACGCTGCTTAGAAAGAGCATGTAGACGACAATGGCAGCACCGCGGCCGCGGACGGCCTTGTCCAGGTTGGCAGGGAGTTCGTGGGCCAGGCTGTGGGACTGGGTGTGAGACATTGGGGGGACACCTCGCATCCGGAAGTCGGCCGGGTTCCCTCTCGCACCCGGCCAACTGATGTATTTCAGATGCCACTATAGCGCGAGTCGCGGCGGATTTTCCTGGCCTGGATCAAGTCGGGCTGGGCTTGAACGACGAATGCCGCCCGGAGGCGGCATTCGATGGCGGCGGGGGGCTCAGGCCTCGGCGTTGCCGGAGGGGACATGGGATGCGGCCGGGGCCGGTGCGTCGGTCCGGGACGCCTGTAGGCTGGCATGGCGGGCCGCCAGCTCCTGGAGCTCCGGCAGGTAGCGATAGCGCTCCTCGCCGAGTTCCGGCACCCGGGCACGTTCCATGCGGCGGATGGCGCCATGCATCCAGATCAGCGACACGGCCACCAGCACGAAGAGCACCATGTAGGAGCTGGTCCAGACCCCGGTGAGGTCGAGCATGATGCCGAACAGGATGGGCAGGAAGAAGCCGCCCAGGCCACCGATCATGCCGACCAGGCCGCCCACCGAGCCGACGTTCTCCGGGTAGTAGACCGGGATGTGCTTGTAGACGGCGGCCTTGCCCAGCGACATGAAGAAGCCCAGCACCACGGTCAGCATCACCACGCCCCACAGCGGCATGGCCAGGGAGAATGAGATCTCACCCTCCTTGCCCTGGATAACGTAGCTGGTCTCGGGATAGGCGAGGGGGAACAGGCAGGCCAGCGAGGCGATGAGGGTCAGGTACATGATCGAGCGGGCACCGTAGCGGTCGGACAGCCAGCCGCCGAGCGCCCGGAAGACGCTGGCCGGCAGGGTATACCGCAAAGCACACGGTAAAGGCGAAGGTGTTGGCGCCCAGATGACGCCAGGCAGCACCGGTTCGGTATTGGTCTTCACTCAGCATGGATTAATCCTGTTTTCGAAAAGGGTAAGTGGGTTCAGCGATGGGCGGGGCGTAAGCTGCCCAGGACACGTCGCAGCAATCCGAAGAATACACAGCCCCATGCCAACAGAGCCACATAGACGAAGTATTCCGGAATCGGCCGCAGAAAGTCGAGCTGCATCGCTTCCGCCATCTGCAGCGTGGCAACGGTGTACATACCCAACGGGAACACCAGACCCCAGTACTGTGGGTCGTAGGTGAAAGGATGGCGCCGGTAACCGTGGCGCCAGAAGCCCAGCACCACCAGCATGGGAATCCACCAGGTTGCGGTGGCCCAGTAAAATACGGTAAAGCCCTTCAAAAAGGGCAGCAGCGAGAGCAGGTTCGGTGCCTGGGGCGAGGCGTTTTCGATTAGCAACGAGCCGGCCAGCGTAGAGATGGCCATCGCCCCCATGTTGATCCAGTAGGGTGGCGTCAGGTCGTCGGGTGAAAAGCGAAAGAAGACGTAGCGGTAGAAGATCAGGCTCATCATCCAGATGTAAAGCATGCCGCCCCACAGCCACATGGACAGCGCCAGAAAGTTCATCTCGATACGCACCGGCTGTTCGACGCGGACCGCCAGCAGCGTCGCCAGTACGGCGATGGACTGGGTGGCGACTACCGCGAGCAACCAACCACCGTTAATACCCTGCTCCAGGCTCGGCTTGTCCCGTTTGACCGTGAACGCTGTAAAGATGGCGTAGGTCAGCGCCACCCAGGCAACCACGCCCACCCACCAGAGCGGCCACGCAACCGCGGCATTGTCAGTGATTACGAGCACCTGTACGCCCAACACGCAGGAACCCGCCACGAATGTAAAAAAGCCGGGGGCCCGGCTATGGTCCAGCAGGTCGGCAAGAAACATCCGCGGAAAACGCCAGACACGCAGTAAATACATGCCAACCAGTACGCCGTAGCAGGGAATATTGAGCCAGAACAGCACTCGACCCAGCCCGGCCATGCCCAGGTTCCAGGCTGCCAGCGACACGATGCCGGTGGCCATCACCAGGCCGAAATAGGCTGGGTTCAGCAAGGCCAGCGGGGTGTCGGCATTCTTTCTGGTCATGGCATTTCCCCTCAGAGCGTTTGCGTGGGGCCCCGGCCCGCGGTCACGGTTGACCGATATCAAGGCGTGGGGCTTTGTCGCGAAAGATACGCCCCGCGGGGAAGCGGCGAAACGGGTCGGAAATTCAGGAAAAACAGCGGGATACCTCCAGGGAGGTAGGAGGCATGAGGTTTCAGGTCATTGTTTTTAAAGGGTTACGAGATGGCGGGGCCGGTGGAAGGAGGCGAGATATCCGGCCCGGGAGTCTTTGGAGGTATCCACAGAGGATCTACTTGTCCACCCCCTCCTGCACCGCCCAGACAGCGGCTTCGACCCTCGAGCGCAGGTTGAGCTTCTTTAGCAGGTGTTTGACATGGACCTTGACGGTGCCATCGGTAATGTCGAGCTTGCGGGCGATCAGCTTGTTGGATAGCCCAGCGGCCAGCTCGCGCAGGATCTCGCGCTCGCGCTGGGTCAAGCTGCTGATGTTGGGTGCCGCGGGACGGGAGCGCTGGCTGCGCAGCGCCTCGGCCAGCAGGGCGGTCAGGCTCTCGCTGATCACCATGCGCCCCAGGGCGACCTGGCGGAGCTGGCGTACCATCTCGTCGGGGTCCATGTCCTTGAGCAGGTAGCCGTCGGCCCCGGACCGGAGGGCGGCCACCACATCCTCCTCGTGATCCGAGACGGTGAACATCACCACCCGGCCGGCGAAGCCCTGTTCGCGCAACCGCTTGAGGGTCTCGATGCCGTTGAGTCCGGGCATGTTCAGATCGAGGAGGATCATGTCCGGGTCGAGCTCGGCGGCGAGCCGCAGACCCTCCTCGGGCTCGCCGGTCTCCCCGGCCAGGGTCAGGTCATCCTCGAGCTCAAGCAGCTGGGATACCCCGCGGCGCAGGAGCGGATGGTCATCGATGAGCAGGATGGTGGCAGGTGTGGCGTTCTCTGGCTGGGCCATCTCGGGTTATTCCCTGTTCCCATGGGTGGTAGTCGCCGGCATCTCCACCGCCGGCTGTCGGGTGATCAGGCGTGCCGTCCGGGGCGTGAACGTCAGCTCGACGAGGGTGCCGCCCGAGAGACGATTGCCAAGGCGGAGTTCTCCGCCCAGGGTCTCGGCCCGGTCACGCATGATCACCAGGCCGTAGTGCATGGGGGGTGAGCCGTCATCTTCGAGGCCGATGCCGTCGTCCTCGATTCGCACCCGGATCCGCGCATCGGCAAAGGTGATGCTGACGTGGGTCGAGTGGGCACGGGCATGCTTGTGGACATTGGCCAGGGCCTCGCGGACCACCTGCAGCACATGGATCTCCTCGTTGGGACTGAGCAAGTGGGGAGGAACGTCGAACACCAGTTCGACGGGCGTCCCCATACGCTTGGCGAACTCGTCTGTCGTCTGACGCAAGGCCGTCTGCAGCCCGGCCCCCTCGAGCTTGAGGCGGAAGGTGGTGAGCAGCTCACGCAACTGTCGATAGGCACTGTCGAGCCCGGTGCGCAGTTCGGCGAAGACCGCCGCCTGGATCTCGTAAGGCATGTCCTTCTGCTGCATGCGCTCCAGGCGCGCCACCTGCATCTTGAGGTAGGAGAGCGACTGGGCCAGGGAATCGTGGAGCTCCCGGGCGATGATGGTTCGCTCGTTGATCAGCGTTACCTGCTGCTGTTCCTCGATGCGCTGCTGAAGGTAGATGGCGGTGGCCAGCTGGTCGGCCAGGGCGTTGAGCAAGCGACGGGTACTCTCGGTGAGGGGGCTCTCCCGCGGGTACCAGATCTCCAGGGTACCGAGCATCTCCTCTCCCACGTTCACCGGCAACAGCAGGCATTCGCTATCCTCGTTCTCGTCCAGGCGCAAGGGAAGCGGATCCAGCAGGCAGGCATGGCAGTCGTGGTCGCGACAGTAGGCCGGACGGCTCTCCGAATGCGTGGCGAGTATCGGAATGTCCCGACCGTCCAGGGGATCATTGAGGGACAGTCGAATCGGGCCGATCTCGAGCAGCGTCTCCAGTTGACGCAGCATCGGGGCGGCGCTGGCGCAGAGGTCATTGCCCCCGCCATAGAGCTGGCGGCTGCCGTCATGCATGATCTGCATCGCCTTGTTGCTGCGCTCTAGCTCCACCTTCTTGCGTGAGACCCGAGCCTCCAGATCGGCATAGCTTGCCCCCAGCTCCTCGGCCATGGTGTCGAAGGTCTGGCCGAGCAGTGCCAGCTCGTCTCGACCGGTGAAGCGGGTTCGGTGGTGGAACTTGCGGTGGGCCGCCTCCCGGGCCAGCACCATCAACTGGCGCAGGGGAAAGACCAGGTTGTGGCGCAAGTCATAGAGGGCGATGGCCAGTACCACCAGGGTCAAGCCCAGGAAGAGGAACTGGAGGACACTAAGCAGGCGAAGCTTGGACGCGCTGTTGCGCACCAGCAGGGTAACCATGGCGTCGATGTCGCCTACCAGGCCATCGAGGTCCTCACGCAGGGCATCGATCTCCAACTCACCCCCAGTGACGGCAAGCGCCACCCGAGGGGCCAATTCCTCGTCCCAGCGAGTTTGCAGCAACCGGTATTGCTCATGAAGGATGGAATCGCCGTCCTCCGGCAGCACAGCGGTGAGCTCTGGGCTGTCCAGTCGCTGGCGGAAGCGTTCACCGAGCGCCTGGACCCGTGCCCGCTGGTCGGCATCCGGCTGTTGCTGGTAGCGCTCCAGGGCGGCGACGATCTGGTAGGTATTCATGCGCAGGGAGCCGGCCATGTTGATGGCCGCCGCATCACCACGACTGCTGCCCGCCAGCGTCATGGTGACGATGATGCTCACCAGGACCATGGTGGCAATCGCCAGCAGCGAGGCCGTGATGCGTGCGACGAGGGAGCGTTGCAACAGCTTCATCGGGAGTGAAGCCCTCCGGAATCGGGCGATGGAACCAGGGTGTCGATCACCCACTATACCCTAGTCGCTCGCGGTTGATCCCTCAAAGGCATCGCACACATCGCCTGTCGTGCGCCCGGCCGCGGCTTATCCCATCCTTGCTGTCCGCCCTATCCCCTTGGGGGTAGAGGCGATGTATATGGAGGTAACCAGGCAGCAATTCACCGATCGATGACCCAGAATCCTCGCCATGAACCTGCCTGGCGTGCGGCAAGAGCTCCACGCGGCACGGCAGGCGGGGTGGCCAAGCGGTCACATCTTCTTCGAGGAGCCTGGAGAGCGACCATGAGTCACTTCATCGATCGGCTGAACTTCTTCCGCAAGGCGAAACCCGAGGGCTTCGCCAACGACCACGGCGAGCTGCGCACGGAGTCCCGTGGCTGGGAAGACAGCTACCGTCAGCGCTGGCAGCACGACAAGGTCGTGCGCAGCACCCATGGCGTGAACTGCACGGGCTCGTGCAGCTGGAAGATCTACGTCAAGAACGGCCTGGTCACCTGGGAGACCCAGCAGACCGACTACCCGCGCACCCGGCCGGACCTGCCCAACCATGAGCCCCGCGGCTGCCCGCGTGGTGCGAGCTATTCCTGGTACCTGTACAGCGCCAATCGCCTGAAGTATCCGTTGATCCGCAAGCCCTTGCTCAAGCTGTGGCGCGAGGCGCTCGACCTCAAGAAGGACCCCGTCGAGGCCTGGGCCTATATCGTCGAGGACCCGGCGAAGACCAAGGAATACAAGCGGGCCCGTGGCATGGGCGGCTTCGTGCGCGGTGACTGGGACGAGCTCAACGAACTGATCGCCGCCTCCAACGTCTATACCGCCAAGCAGTACGGCCCGGACCGCGTTGTCGGCTTCTCGCCGATTCCCGCCATGTCGATGGTCAGCTACGCCGCCGGGAGTCGTTATCTGTCGCTGATCGGCGGCGTCTGCATGAGCTTCTACGACTTCTATTGCGACCTGCCGCCGGCCTCGCCGATGACCTGGGGCGAGCAGACCGACGTGCCCGAGTCCGCCGACTGGTACAACTCGGGCTACATCATCGCCTGGGGCTCCAACGTCCCCCAGACCCGCACCCCGGATGCCCACTTCTTCACCGAGGTGCGCTACAAGGGCACCAAGACCGTTTCGATCACGCCGGACTATGCCGAGGTCTCCAAGCTCACCGACGAGTGGCTCTCCGCCAAGCAGGGCACCGATGCCGCCCTGGCCATGGCCATGGGCCACGTCATCCTCAAGGAGTTCCACCTCGAGAGTCCCAGCGCCTATTTCACCGACTATGTGCGGCGCTACACCGACATGCCCTTCCTGGTCGAGCTCGAGGCCCGCGAGGACGGCAGCTATGGCCCGGGGCGCCAGCTGCGTGCCAGCGATTTCGACGCCAGCCTGGGCCAGGCGAACAACCCCGAGTGGAAGACCGTCGCCTGGGACGAGAGCCGCGATCAGCTCGTCGTGCCACGCGGCTCCATCGGTTTTCGCTGGGGCGAGACCGGGGACGAGGTAGGCAAGTGGAATCTCGAGCCGCTGGACGCCGAGGGCACCGAAATCAAGCCGTTGCTGAGCCTCGCCGATCACCATGACGAGGTGGCCCGGGTCGCCTTCCCCTACTTCGGGGGAATTGAGCATGAGCACTTCGACCATGTGAAGGGCGAAGGGGTGGGCGCCGCCGATGACCTGCTGTTCCATAGCCTGCCGGTCAAGCGCCTGAAGAAGGCCGATGGCAGCGAGATGCTGGCGGCGACGGTCTTCGACCTGATGTGTGCCAACTATGGCATCGACCGCGGTTTTAGAAGTAAAGAGGGGCAAGAAGGCGAGGACGACGG
>NZ_JBDNGD010000121.1:0-1040 GCF_041689495.1 Halomonas sp.
ACACCTTCGTCATGGATAACAGCAACTCGAAGAAAGAAGGCGTCTCGCGCACCTACCAGAAGGTCGATGGCTACACGCCCATCGCCGCCTATCTGGGCAACGAAGGCTGGTGCCTGGGCCTGGAGCTGCGTCCCGGCAAGCAGCACACCATGAAGGAGAGCAACGCCTTCCTGGAGCGGGTGTTGCCCCGCGCCCAGGGCCTGACCGAACAACCGATCCTGCTGCGCGAGGACAGCGGCTTCGACAGCCAGGCCCATCTGGCCCTGCTCGAACGGCAGCGGCAGGCCTTTGCTGAGGCGGGCCGCCGGCTGGACTATCTCGTCAAATGGAACCCGCGCGGCTCGGCCAAGGCCGACCTCGCCACCTGGCTGGCGGTGGCTGAAGACTATTGGCAAGAGCTGCGCCCCGGCAAGCGCCAGGCGCTGTGGACCCAGACCGTCACGATCCGCGAGGGCCAGACCGAGGTCGAGGTCACGCGCGTGATGCGTCTGGTGGAGCGGACGACACACGCCGATGGCCAGTTCCTGCTCGAACCGGAGTATGAGCTGGAAGGCTGGTGGACCAGCCTGAACGAGGCACCGGAGGCGGTCATCCAGCGCTACCAGGCGCATGCCACCCATGAACAGTTCCACAGCGAGATCAAGACCGATCTCGACCTGGAGCGGCTGCCCTCGGGAAAGTTCGCCACCAACAACCTGATCCTGCATCTGGCTCAGCTGGCCTACAACATCCTGCGGCTGATGGGGCAGCTGGGCATGACCGGCGAGCTGAGCCCGGTCCGCCATCCGGCCAAGCGGCGTCGGCTGCGCACCGTGCTGCAGGAACTGGTTCATCGCGCCGCCGTGGTTATCCACAAGGCGCGCCAGATCATCCTCGACTTCGGCCAGGACATCGGGCGTATGACGGTACTGAACACCCTGCGCAGCCGACTGCGTTACCCGCGAGGATCGCCATGCTGACCGTCGATCGACGACAATCTATCCACAGGCACTTCCGAGCGACACGCGATCGCCAGGTATATCGTGCCCGGCTGGTGGAAA
>NZ_JBDNGD010000122.1:0-1194 GCF_041689495.1 Halomonas sp.
CGAACTGCGCCGGCTGCGCGATCTGGACTGGCGAGAACTCGATATCAAGGAAGCCGGCGGCTGGCCCTGGTCGCTGCAGGTGATTTGCTGTCTGCTAGTGCTGGGGCTGACTTTTGCTGGCCTCCACTGGTACCTGGCGGCTCCTGCCAAGGAAGAGCTGAATCAGGTTAGAAGCCAGGAGTCCGGGCTGATCCGCGACTACCGCAGCAAGGCATCACAGGCGGCCAATCTGCCGGTGATGCGTGAAGAGATGAAGAATCTCGAGGCGCGCATGGCAGTGATCAGGGAAATGCTGCCTACGGGCGCCGAGATACCGTCGCTGATCGACAACATCAGCGAGACGGCCATCGACAATCAGCTTTCCATCGACTTCATTCGTCTGCAAGGTCCGGTATCACGCGAGTATTATATCGAGCAGCCCTTCGATATCCAGGTGCAGGGCGACTACCATCGGGTGGCCGCCTTCCTGGCGGGTGTCGCCGGTTTGCCACGTATCGTCACCCAGCATGACTTTACTCTCTCACCGGAGGGCGGGAGTGGTCAGCGGCTCCGGCTCTCGCTGCTGGCTCGGACCTACAGCTATCGACCCAGCGAGGAGACGGCGCCATGAACAAGAGGCACTGGGCGTCGTCGGGCATGCTGGCCGGCACGCTGGTCGTGCTGGCCGGCTGCGCCGATCCGCAATTGGGTAGCCTGGATCGTGAACTGTCGGAAATCCGCAATGATCCCGGGCAGGTGGCACGCGTGGCCTTGCCCGAGATTCCGGACTATGCGCCGGTGCCCTACGAACAAGCCGATGAACGAAGCCCCTTCCTGCCGGTAATGCCGGAAGCGGATCTGCCACAGGAAGGCTCCGATGAGCTTGCACCGGACACGAGCCGGCCTCGGGAGCCCCTCGAAGCCTTTGGGCTCAATGAACTCGGTCTGGTGGGTATCCTGCAGGTGGGCGGACAGCCATCGGCCCTGGTGAGAGCGCCTGGCGGTCAGGTTCATCGTCTGCGAGTGGGTAACTACATGGGCAACGATTTCGGACGCATCATCAGCATTACCGGGTCATCCGTCCAACTGTTCGAGGTGGTTCCCACTGGCCGAGGCGGATGGGTCGAGCGAACCACGCGCCTGTCGCTGGATGGCGATTGATGGGCATTGATGGGCATTGATGGGCAAGAGCAATCGATAAAGGGCAATCGATAA
>NZ_JBDNGD010000123.1:0-1086 GCF_041689495.1 Halomonas sp.
CAATCACGACAGGGTGAACGACGAATGATGCGAATCGGCCAGGGTTTCGATGTCCATCGCTTCGGCGAGGGCGACCACCTGATGATCGGCGGTGTCGCCCTTCCCTTCGAGCGTGGCTTCGTCGCCCACTCCGATGGCGATGTGCTGCTGCATGCCATCAGCGATGCCCTGCTGGGCGCCTGTGCCCTGGGCGACATCGGCTACCACTTTCCCGATACCGACCCGGCCTGGGCTGATGCCGACAGTCGCGCTCTGCTGCGTCATGTCATGGGCCTGGTGGCAGCGGCCGGCTACCGGGTGGGCAACCTGGATGCCACCCTGATCGCCCAGGCGCCCAGGATGGCGCCGCACCTGCCCGCCATGGTCGCCAACATCGCCGCGGATCTGGTTGTCGCGGCCGCCGACGTCAACGTCAAGGCCACCACCACCGAGCGGCTGGGGTTCACCGGTCGGGGCGAGGGTATCGCCGCGCAGGCGGTGGTCCTGCTGGTGCCTCTGGAGGCTGGCGAATGACCGAGACCGCCAGGACGCCGACCGCCCTTGATGCCATCGACTGGCCGCCGGCCTGGCCGCGGGTGCTGGAGGCCGATTTCGGTCCGCCGCCGCCGGGGGGCTATCGGGCGAGTCCCGAAGATTTTCTCGTCGAGGAGGTCCTGGGTTTCACGCCGAACGGGGAGGGCGAGCATCTCTGGCTGTTCATCGAGAAGCGCGACCAGACCACGGCTATGGTGGCTCGGAGGCTGGCAGGGCATTGCGCGGTCTCGCCCCGAGAGGTCGGCTTCTCCGGCATGAAGGATCGCGTCGCCGTGACCCGCCAGTGGCTCTCGGTTCAGTTGCCCGGCCGCGAGGCGCCGGACGACTTGATCGATGCCCTCGGCGAAGGGGGTATCCGGGTGCTCGACCAGGACCGTCACTCGCGCAAGCTCAAGCGCGGGGTGCATCGGGGCAATCGCTTCCGGGTGAGGCTCACCGGGGCAGCGGTCGATGACACGGATCTCGAGGCACGCTGGGACTGGTTGTGTCAGCATGGGGTGGCCAACTATTTCGGTCCCCAGCGCTTCGGCCCGGACGGTCGCAATCTATGGC
>NZ_JBDNGD010000124.1:0-4506 GCF_041689495.1 Halomonas sp.
ATGCCGACATGCCGGAATGTCCTCGGCCCTCGGCGACGACGCGGTCGTCGATCTTGCGGATAGTCGTCATGCCTGCGCCTTGCTGATCTGCTAATGTCTCCGATCGGGCCACGCAGAGCGGAACCCGATCCATAGCGTCATCTTGCCATTGACAACATAATCCTATCTTCGCATAATCGCAAATATGAATCCTGAAGAAATGCGTGAGAAGGCCGAAGCGGCCACCGGCTTGCTCAAGGCACTGGCGAACCGCAACCGCCTCATGATCCTTTGTCAACTCGTCGAGGGCGAATGCTCGGTCGGCGACTTGGCGAAGCGTCTCGATCTGCGAGACACGGTGGTGTCGCAGCATCTCGGTCTGTTGCGCCGGGACGGCTTGGTGGCGCCGCGCCGCGACGGCCAGACGATCTACTATTCGCTCCAGGGCGAAGAGGCCGGCAAGGTGTTGCAGACGCTCTATGAGATCTATTGTGTGGCTGATGTCGCGCAGGAGCGGACGATGCCTGCTGCTGGCCGAGACGCCCCCACCTCGCCTGACGACGACACCTGAAGAGCCCCTGAGCCTCATGATCGGGGCTGTCCACCACGATGCTATTCCAATGCATAGTTGCGATTCTGCGAAGGTTTGATTATATTGTCGGATAGCGGAACGCCGCAAGGGAATCGGGGTGTTGCTGCGGCTCGATCCCGGATGTGCGTCCGGCCAGGCATCAATATATTCATAGCTGTGAATATAAATGGGTATGAATAAACTACCGAGAGGGTTCCCATGAACATCGATCGCACCGTCTTCGCCGTCGCCGGGTCGTTCATCCTCGCCAGCCTCGCGCTCGGCCTGTTGCACCACCCCTACTGGTTCGGCTTCACCGCCTTCGTCGGCCTCAACATGCTCCAGGCTGCCTTCACGGGCTTCTGCCCGCTGGCGAAGCTCCTCAAGGCGTTCGGCTTGCGCCCAGGCTGCGCCTTTGAAGCGGGCGAACGCGGCTAGCACGCATCTTGATCAAGATCAGCATCCGAGGGTGTCGCCTCGATTAGGCTTGAATAACCTCGGACCATGGAGAACCCATGACCTCACTCAGCGAATCCGCGATGGCCCGGCCCGGCCGCGTCATGTGGGCCGCAGGCCTGGCGAGCCTGCTCATGATCGTACTGGTGGCCGTGCCATCGCTGTTTGCCGTGCCTGTGCTGCAGGGGCTCAAGGTCGATACCGACCCGGAGAACATGCTAGCCGCGGACGAGCCCGTGCGTGTCTTCCACGATCGCATGCAGGCCGAGTTCTCGTTGCACGACCTGATCGTCGTGGGGGTGGTGCAGGAGGACGGCCCCAACGGCGTGTTCAACCCCCAGACGCTCGGCGAGGTGCGCGAACTGGCGCAATTCGCCGAGACGCTGCGCTGGGACGAGGACGGGAAGGCGGCCGGCGTGGTGGCCGCGGACATCATCGCCCCCGGCAACGTCGACAACATCGAGCAGGCCGGTGCCGGCTCGGTGAGCTTCGAATGGCTGATGCCCCGCGCACCGCAGACCCAGGCCGAGGCATTGGCGGTGCGCGACAAGGCGCTGGCGATCCCGATGCTTAGCGATACGCTAGTCTCCGGCGACGGTCGGGCGCTGGCGCTCTATATCCCCATCCGCGAGAAGGATGATAGCTACCGCGTGGCATCGAAGCTGCGCGAGCGCATCGTCCAATTCGACAGTCAGGCGGACTACCACATCACCGGTCTGCCCATCGCCCAGGACCAGTTCGGCGTGGAGATGTTCAAGCAGATGGCGATCTCTGCGCCGGCGGCCATGCTGCTGATCCTGGTGCTGATGTGGGTCTTCTTTCGTAACCTGAACCTGGTGCTCGCGCCCATGGTCGTTGCCCTGGTGTCGGTGACCGGCGCCATGGGGCTGCTCATCGCCACCGGCAATACCGTGCACATCATGAGCTCGATGATCCCGATTTTCGTGATGCCCATCGCGGTGCTCGATGCGGTGCATATCCTGTCGGACTTCTATGATCGCTACCCGGCGCTACGCGACCGGCGACAGACGCTGCGTCACGTCATGGACGAGTTGTGGCGGCCGATGCTGTTCACCACGCTGACCACCTGCGCCGGCTTCGCCTCGCTGGCACTCACGCCGATCCCGCCGGTGCAGGTGTTCGGCCTCTTCGTCGCCATCGGCGTGTTCCTGGCCTGGCTGTGCACGGTCACCCTGGTGCCGGCCTATATCATGCTGATGCCGGAGCGCGCGTTCGCCAACTTCGGGGCGGCCGGCACGGATCCGAACGCGGCCGACGCGGGCGACCATGGCCTGCTGGCGCGTTTCCTGCTGCGGCTGGGGGACTTCGCCTACAGGCGCGCCAAGCTGGTGCTGGCACTGTTCCTGGTCGCCCTCGGGGTCGCCGGCTACGGCATCAGCCAGATCCGGATCAACGACAACCCGGTGAAATGGTTTTCTTCCGATCACGAGATCCGGGTGGCGGACCGGGCACTGAACGAGCGCTTCGGCGGGACCTACATGGCCTACCTGAGCCTGTCGCCCACCGAGCCACGGACCGTGGAGAGCGTGCGCGCCGACCTAGCCGGACGGCTCGAGACCCTGGACACGGCGCCGGCGCGCACCCTGCTCGATACATTGCCAGCCGCCGATGCCGCCGATGGTCCGGACGCGCTCCTGGACGCCCTGGGCGACACCGTCGCCGAGCGCCAAGAGAGCGCCACCGACGCGGCCTGGCCTGCCTGGGAGGCGGTGGCCATGGCCATCGAGTCCGCGCGCCAGGCCGGTGATACCTTCAAACAGCCCGAGGTCCTGCGCTACGTCGCCGCCCTGCAGGACCACCTGCGCGAGACGGGGCTGGTCGGCAAGTCCAATGCGGTGACGGATATCGTCAAGACCGTGCACCGGGAGCTGCTGCTCGGCGACGAAGATGAGTTCCGCATCCCGGATTCGGCCCGGGCGGTGGCCCAGACCCTGATCACCTTCCAGAACAGCCATCGGCCCCAGGACCTGTTCAAGCTGGTGACGCCGGACTATCGCCGGGCCAATGTCTGGCTGCAGCTGCCAAGCGGCGACAACACGCACATGCGCCAGGTGGTGGATGAGGTGGAGGCCTTCATGGCCGACAACCCGCTGCCGGTGGCGCTGGACCACGATTGGTTCGGCCTGACCTACATCAACACGGTATGGCAGCAGAAGATGGTGGCCGGGATGGCCAAGTCCCTGGCCGGCGGCTTCGTGGCGGTACTGCTGTTGATGACGCTGCTGTTCCGCTCGCCGTCCTGGGGCCTGCTGAGCATGGTGCCGCTGAGCATCACCATCGCTTTCATCTACGGCGTGATCGGGCTGATCGGCAAGGATTACGACATGCCCGTCGCGGTGCTGTCGTCGCTCAGCCTGGGGCTGGCGGTGGACTATGCCATCCACTTCGTGGTCCGCAGCCGCGAGATCCATGCCCGTGTCGGCAACTGGCCGGCGACGGTGCCGCAGGCCTTCGGCGAGCCGGCTCGGGCGATCGCGCGCAACGTGATCGTGATCGGCGCCGGCTTCCTGCCGCTGCTGCTCGCGCCGCTGGTGCCCTATCAGACCGTGGGGGTGTTCATCTCGGCCATCCTGGTGACGGCCGGCATCGCCACGCTGCTGGGCCTGCCGGCACTGATCACGATTTTCCGCCCGCTGCTGTTCAAGGAGCGGGCACCCCAGACGACCACAGGGAGAATGTCATGAGAGGGTTCGCTCGTATCTTGATCGCGGCGGGGCTGCTCGCCGTACTCAGCCCCGCCAGCGCCCAGACGCCGGATGTCCAGGCCATCGTCGATCGTGCCAGCGCGACCGCCTATTACCAGGGCGAAGACGGCAAGGCCCGGGTCGAGATGGCGATCACCGACGCCCAGGGCCGCGAGCGCACGCGGCGGTTCACGATCCTGCGCAAGGATATCGACGACGAGGACAACGGCGAGCAGCGCTTCTATGTCCACTTCAGCCGACCGGCGGACATCAACGGCACGGTGTTCCTGGTCTGGAAGCAGGTCGCACGTGACGACGACCGCTGGCTCTATCTGCCGGCGCTCGATCTGGTCAAGCGCATCGCCGCCTCGGACGAGCGCACCAGCTTCGTCGGCTCGCACTTCTTCTACGAGGATGTCTCGGGCCGCGGCCCGCGCGAGGACGACCATGCACTCGTCGAGACCACCGACACCTACTATGTGGTGGACAGCACGCCGAAGGATCCGCAGGCCGTCGAGTTCAGCCGCTACCGCAACTATATCCACAAGGAGAGCTTCATTCCGGTGAAGACGGAATACTTCGACCAGGGCGGCGAGGTCTACCGCACCTACCAGGCGCTCGAGGTCGAAACGATCGAAGGGTATCCGACGGTGGTGAAATCCGCGATGGCGGATCAGCGCATCGGCGGCAGCACGGTGCTCGACTACAGCGCGGTCGACTACGACCTGGGCCTGCCGGAGGACATCTTCGCGGAGCGCTACCTGCGCAGCCCGCCCCGGCAGTACCTGCGTTGAA
>NZ_JBDNGD010000125.1:0-6658 GCF_041689495.1 Halomonas sp.
GTCACCATGCAGGATATGGCTGAATTCGTGGGCAATCACCCCTTGCAGTTCGTCACGGTCCAGGGTCTCGATGGCACCGCGAGTCACACCGATAGCGGCATCATGAGACTCGTGTCCGGCGGCGAAGGCATTGATGCCCGGGTCTTCCAGGAGATAGACCTCCGGCACCGGCATCCCCGACGCAATGGCCATCTCCTCCACCACGTTCAGTAATTGGCGCTCATCGTGATCCCGGGTGTCGAGATTCAAGGGCATTCCCCCCAGGGCCTCGGCCACCGCCGACCCACCCGCACGCAACTGGAAATGGCGTGTCAGGCTCCCAAGGACGACCACCAGGATCACCCCCAGGGCAACGCTGCCCAGGAGCCCTGGATCGAGGGCCCGACCCAGGGGCTGACCCACGTAAAGGCCACCGTCCAGCAGGACCACGGCCAGGGCAACCACCAGGGACGCCACGAGGATCAGCAACACCACTGCCAGGATCAGCAGGGTGCCCAGCAGCACAACGAGGATGATCAGCGAGAGGCTCATGATGTCGTCTTCCCTTGTCGAACGGAGTGAGTCCGCCTGGGGCGGTTGCCATTTACTTTAGGCCCGACCGGTGACATTTGCCTCATCTCGGTCGGGAGAGGAGTGGACACGCTGACCCTACCGCCATCGACAGCGCCGCGGGATCTATCGTCACCTTGAATCCACGCCGTCGGGAGGGCTCGCGACGGCATACACCAAATCATGGATGCCATTAACCTTACGACTTCCCTACACTATCTGTCTTGCCGAAGCTTGCGGAACAAGGAGTGTGCATGATCGAACCGGCCTTTCTTCTCGCGGCCTTTATCGGCGGCGTGACCGCCCTGATACTGCGGCTGCCGCCCATGGTAGGCTTCCTTGCCGGCGGCTTCGCGCTCAATGCGCTGGGCTTCGACAAGACGCCGCTGCTCGAGATCCTGGCCGATATCGGGGTCACCCTGCTGCTGTTCAGTATCGGCCTGAAGCTGGACGTGCGTACCCTGCTGCGCCGGGACGTCTGGGGCGGCGCCTCCTTGCACATGCTGGCCTCGACCCTGCTGATGGTGATGCTGCTGGTCATCTTCAAGTGGCTGGGCCTGACGCTGCTGGCAGATACCGGCTGGCACACCCTGGCCCTGCTGGGCTTTGCCCTCTCCTTCTCCAGCACCGTCTTCGTGGTCAAGGTGCTGGAGAAGCGCAGCGAGACCCAGACCGCCTACGGGCGCCTGGCCATCGGCGTGCTGATCATGCAGGACATCTTCGCGGTACTCTTCATCACCGCCTCCACCGGCGAGCTGCCGACCCCCTGGGCCCTGGGCCTTTTGCTGCTGATCCCCCTCGCCCCCGCCCTGCGCGCCCTGCTGGACCGGCTGGGCCACGGCGAGATGCAGATGCTGTTCGGCATGCTGCTGGCGCTGGTCATCGGCTACGCCCTGTTCGAGTCCGTCGGCGTGAAGGGGGATCTCGGGGCGCTGATCATCGGTCTGCTGCTGGCGCCCCATCCCGCCGCACAGACCCTGGCCCGCTCGATGTTCAGCCTCAAGGAGCTGCTGCTGGTGGGCTTCTTCCTGAGCATCGGGCTGACGGCCATGCCTAATGCCGAGATGTTCAGCGTCGCCCTGCTGCTGGTCCTCATCCTGCCGCTGAAGAGTGTGATCTACCAATGGGTCTTCATGCGTTTCCGGATGCGCCATCGCACCTCGGTGCTGGCCACCCTCAGCCTGACCAACTATTCGGAATTCGGCCTCATCGTGGGTGCCATCGCGGTGTCAAGCGGCTGGCTCCCGGCGGACTGGCTGGTAGTGATCTCCCTGGCGGTGGCGATCAGCTTCGGCCTGTCGGCGATCCTCAACGGCTTCAGCGAGCACCTCTATCGCTGGCTGGAGCCCAGGCTGCCGGCGGTTGACGTCGGCGAGCTCTCGCCCAGCGATCGCCCCATCGAGGTCGGTGACGCCGAGGCAGTGGTGCTGGGCATGGGGCGCATCGGCCGCAGCGTCTATCGTCGCTTGCAGAAGGAGTATGGCCTTCACGTTCTGGGCATCGACAGCAACCCCCAGAGCGTCAAGAAACTGGCGGCTCGGGGCTTCAATATCCTCGAGGGCGATGCCGTGGATTCGGACTTCTGGGACAAGCTGCTGATGTCCCGGGACGTCCAGATGGTGGTGCTGGCCATGCCGCACCATGCGGGCAACCTCTTCGCCCTGAAACAGCTGCGCTCCCGAGAGTTCCCGGGCCGGATCACCGCCGTGGTCGAGTACCCCGAGGAGATAGAGCCGATCCGCAAGCTGGGTGCCAATGCGGTCTTCCACGTCTATGACGAGGCCGGCCGGGCACTGGCCGACAGCGCCGCCGAGGAGGCCGGCGTCGTGTCCCGCGCCAGCCAACTGGGGTGAGCGACTTGCCACCCCAAGGTTGCCAGCCCAAGCCTCTTGTCGCGATACTCAACCCATCGCCTGACGTCTATGTCCCGCAGGCAAGCCCTGTCGGGCCTCGGCGTGCCGACGCTCCCCTATACCGGAACCCATCCCCATGGACGACGCCTTCACCTTCATAGGTAACGCCTTCGGCGAATTCATCCGCTTCATCGTCGATGGCCTGACCGGCTTCTTCAACGGCATCGACGATGCGGCCGGCAGTTTCATGCAGGGGCTATCCAACTCCCTGGGCATACCGATCACAGTGATCAGCCTGCTGGTGCTGGTGCTGGGACTATGGCTGCTCTGGAAAGGAGTGGCGGCGCTGATGCGCACCGCCCTCGTCACCATGCTCATCTGGTGGCTGCTGGGGGTGACGGTGCTGAGCTGGCTGATCAATTGATTGGGCGGAGAATTTCCTGCTGTGCTCGATATCCTGGACGCCCAACAAAGCTGAAGGCCATTACGCCAGAGCCTTCTCGACAACCTCATAGACATTCGGCGAGAGCCGCTCGGCACGGATGCGTTCCAGTTCGGCCTTCATGCGCTCCTGGCGCACCTCATCGAAGCGCTGCCAGCGCGTCAAGGGAGCGACCAGTCTTGCGGCGATCTCGGGATTGAGCCGGTTGAGCTCGATCACCACGTCGGCCAGTACCTTGTAGCCCTCGCCGTCCGGCCGATGGAAATTGACGCGATTCTGGCCTGCAAAGGCACCGATCAGGGCTCGCACCCTGTTGGGGTTCTTCAGCGAGAAGGCGCGATGTTCCATCAGCAATTTCACCCGCTCCAGCACATTCGACTGGGGGCGTGTCACCTGGATACTGAACCACTGGTCCATGACCAGGGGGTCGTGGGCCCACTTCTCGGCGAAGGCCCGCAAGGCGGGGTCGGCAATATCATCGCGGGAACTGTGGGTCAGCAGGGTCAGGGCATGGCGCACATCGGTCATGTTGTGGTCGGCGGCATACTGCTCCCGGGCAAGCTCGATACTCGTTTCGTCCTCGATGGCCATCAGGTAGGAGAGCGCCACATTCTTCAAGCTGCGTGAGGCGATCTGGTCGGGGTCCGGCGAATAGGGCGCGTCGAGGCGGTTCTTCTCGTAGAGTTGCAGGAACTCCTCTCGCAGCACCCTGGCCAGGCTTTGCTTGACGAAGGTTCTCGCGGCGTGGATGGCATCCACATCCACCAGCGGCTGTTGCTCGGCAATATAGGCCTCAGAGGGCAGGGTCAACATCTCGGCGAGAACCGCCTTGTCGTCGCTCTCCTTGCCGAGCAAGCCTCGGAAGGCCTCGACCACACGAATATCCATGACCTTCTCAACCCCATTGCGGTGGGCGGCGATCAGGTCATCCAGGGCGAGCATCGCCAGGCGTTGACCGGCATCCCAGCGATTGAAGTCGTCGGAGTCGTGCTGGAGCAGGAAGGCCAGATCCTCGCGGGCGTAGGGGAAGCGCAACTTGACGGGGGCCGAGAAGCCACGCAGCAGTGAGGGAACGGGGGCTTCGGCCACATCGGTGAAGACGAACTCCTGCTCGTCCTCGCGCAAATGAAGCACGGTGTCCTTGCCAAGGGAGTGGCCATCCAGCGTCAGGGAAAGGTCGCGACCGGACTTGGTGCCCACCAGCCCCATTCTCACGGGGATATGCAGCACCTGCTTCTCCGGTTGGCCAGGGGTCGCCGGGGTCCGCTGTCGCAGCACCAGTCGATATTCTCCGGTGGCATAATCATACTCGCCGATGGCGTCGATCTCCGGGGTGCCGGCCTGGGAATACCAGCGCATGAACTGGTCCAGTTCAAGGCCCGACACCTCGGCCATACAGCCGACGAAATCCTCGATGGTCACCGCCTGGCCATCGAATCGCGCGAAGTAGAGATCGCTGCCGCGCCGGAAATCCTCCCACCCCAGAAGGTTGCGCAGCATCCGCACGATCTCGGCCCCCTTCTCGTAGATGGTCAGGGTGTAGAAGTTGGTGATCTCGATGTAGTGATCCGGCCTCACCGGATGGGCGGTAGGGCCGGCATCTTCGGCGAACTGGGCGGTGCGAAAGTAGGAGACATCCTGAATGCGCTTGACTGGAGCAGAGTTGGTGTCGGCGCTATAGCACTGATCGCGGAAGACCGTGAAGCCCTCCTTCAGGGAGAGCTGGAACCAGTCACGACAGGTCACCCGGTTGCCCGACCAATTGTGGAAGTATTCGTGGGCGACGATACCCTCGACACGCTGGAAGGCCGCATCGGTGGCGGTATGTGGATGGGTCAGCACCGCCGCCGAGTTGAAGATATTGAGCCCCTTGTTCTCCATGGCCCCCATGTTGAAGTCGTTGACCGCCACGATCATGAAGAGATCCAGGTCGTATTCCCGGCCATAGGTCTTCTCGTCCCAGGTCATGGCGCGCTTGAGCGAGGCCATGGCATGGTCGGTCTTGTCGAGGTTCTCCTCCTCGACCCAGAGCTGCAGCTCGACCTCACGACCACTCATGGTGGTGAAACGGTCCTCGACCTTCTTCAGGTCGCCGGCCACCAGGGCAAAGAGGTAACAGGGCTTGGGGTGGGGATCTTCCCAGGTAACGAAATGGCGGTCGTTGGGCAGCTCTCCCCTCTCCACCGGATTACCATTGGACAGCAGAACCGGCTCTCGCTGGCGATCGCCGATCACCGTGGTGGAAAACGTGGCCATCACGTCGGGGCGGTCCGGATAGAAGGTGATACGGCGGAAGCCCTCGGCCTCGCACTGGGTGCAGTACATGCCACTGGACTGGTAGAGGCCGGAAAGCGCGGTGTTGTCGCTGGGGGCGATCTCCACCTGGGTATCTAGCAGGAAGGCCTCCGGCACCCGATGCACCCGTAAGCCCTTCGCGGTGACCTCGTATTCGTCTTCCCCGAGTGGCTGACCATCGATGGCGATACGCTTGAGTCTCAGCTGTTCGCCATCGAGTTCCAGCGAGGCATTGCTCTCACTATCGGGATGTCGTTCCAGTTGAAGGCGCGATCGCACCCGGGCCGCCGAAGGATCAAGGTCGAAGGTCAATTCGGTATGGATCACGCGATAGGCAGGGGGGCGATAATCGCTGAGATGAATCGACTGAGGTTCGGACATTCGGCAAGGCTCCTTTCAGGAATTGATCCCATTGTACGGTGCCCCTACCCCTGACCACAAAGCATGTCCCCTGCCCGGACTCTGCCGACTGACTCAATCCCGGAAGTTGTCGAACTGCAGCGGCAGATCAGGGCCAGACTCTCCCCTGAGCAATGCCATGATGGACTGCAGGTCATCACGCTTCTTGCCGGTGACTCGGACCTTGTCACCCTGGATCTGCGCCTGAACCTTGAGTTTGCTGTCCTTGATACGCTTGGAGATATCCTTGGCTTCCTTCTGATCCAGCCCCTGCTTGAGCGTCACATCCTGGCGGGCCCGCACACCGGACAGCGCCGGGTCCTGAATATCCATGCATCGGGCATCGATCCCGCGGGCGATCAGCTTGTTACGCAGCACATCGAGCATCTGCTTGAGCTGGAAATCGACATCGGCATCGAGGGAGACCGTCTCGCCACTCAGCTCGAAACTGGCGGTTACGCCCTTGAAATCGAAGCGTGACTGGATCTCGCGGTTGGCCTGATCCACGGCATTGGTGGCTTCGTGCTTGTCGAACTCGGACACGATATCGAAGGATGGCATGAAAGGCTCCTGGTCAGCGATGAATGTCGCTGAATTCTATCAGCCTGCTTGCTCCACCGGGGACTCAGCCGTTGCATCGAGCACAGGGCTGCCAAGCGTCTTGACCATCTGCCAGGCGGCACAGCCGTCACTGTAATAGGCCTCCAGCCAGCTCTCGAGTCTAAATCCCATGCGTCGGTAGAGGCTCAGCGCCACCCGGTTGTCGGCGCGCACCTCAAGCATCAGCCGCTCGACACCTCGTTCGCCGGCCGCCACTTCCAGCGCCTCCAGCAGCTGCCTGCCCAGCCCGGTACCGCGGGCAACAGGATGCACACAGAAGGAATAGAGCCGCCCACGACGGCTACCAAACCGAAAAAGCAGGGTCCCGTAACCCAGCAGTTGGCCGTCATCGCCCTCGGCAACCAGGGTTTCGGCATTGGCACGATTGAGCAGGTGCCATAACTGGCGACGGCTGAAACGCTCGCTGCTGAAGGCAACCTGCTCGAGGCGATTGAGAGCGTCCAAGTCGTACCCCGTCGCTTGCCGCAGGGTCGCGCTCATGTGGTATCTCCCGGAAAAA
>NZ_JBDNGD010000126.1:0-15033 GCF_041689495.1 Halomonas sp.
GAACTGCAAAACACCGGCCCACTGCGCGATCTCGCCCTGGCCAGCCTGGTTGCCTTCGCCTCAGGGCTGCTTGGCAGGCCCACTCAGAGCCAGATGGTGGTGCTGGGCGACATGAGCCTGGGTGGCAGCCTCAAGCCTGTGGAGAGCCTTGCCGAGTGCCTGCAGGTCGCCTTCGACGCCGGCGGCAAGCGCGTCACCCTGCCGATGAGCAGCGCCATGGATATCCCTACCATCCCCGCCGAGCTGTTCACCAAGTTTCAGACCAGCTTCTACGCCGAACCCGTTGACGCCGTGGTCAAGGCGCTGGGGGTGGAGTAACCCCCTCCACCTACAACGATACCGGCGAGAGCCCCGTGAACATCGAACCCGAACTGATCCAGAGCCCCCTCAATCAGGCCATCACCCGCAATGGATATACCCTGCGGGTAGACATCTACCGGCTGGAAGACGAAACCGACTGGCTACTGGAGGCCGTCAACGAGGATGGCACCTCCCGCGCGTGGGATGAGCGCTTTGCCACCGACCAGGCCGCCCTGGATGCGCGGATAGAAACTCCTCGGGCTTGGGCGGCGCGGCCTCGGGGGTAGGGTCGCGCCCCGCCCGGGCAGCGGACATCATAGTCGGCCGTGGCAGGTGGACAGCGAATTCATCCGGATCGCGGGGGGTCGGGGACGGGCGGCTGAGGGAGATCCAGCGCAGCGGCATGCTGTGTGGCGACAGGGGGTAAAGACTGTTATTGGACTGACCTGTATCAAGGCGTCCCCTCTTGGTGACAACTACGCTGACCAATGCTGAGCCTTGAACGCGAGTCTATAGAGGAGATAGGCCATGTTGTCTGCCCTTTCGATCTGTTCGACGACCCCCCTTCGCAGTCGTGGTCGACGTCCCGCCATTGCCCTTGGCACGCTGGTAGCGCTGGGTATCAGTGCTGCCGGCCTGGCCGCGGAGCCCGTCAGGCCTGATCTAACCCTCAAGCTGCAGGGCCTGCTGAAGAAGGAGATGATTCAGGTCGAGCAGGCGATGCAGGCGGTCTATAGCGCCATCGTGCAGGGGCGACACGCCATGGTGGCCGAGAAGGGGCAGTCGATTCACGACAGCTTCATTCTGGAACAGGCCCTGACCGATGAGGATCGTCAGGAGCTGAAGGCCGCCGTGCCGCCGGAATTTTTGCAGATGGATGCGTACCTGCATGAGCTCTCGGCGTCACTGGCCGAGGCTGGCCGTGCGGAAGATACCTCCCGGCAGGTGGATATCTTCGGTCGCATGACCGAATCCTGCGTGGCGTGTCACAGCACCTACGTGACCGACCGCTTCGAGGGGCTGGAAGCCTCTGACGTCCCGGCAGAGTGGGGGCTGGCGCCGGAGACGTCAGGCGATAGCCCGGAAGGTTGACCTGCCTCGGGTTTGCTTCAGAACAGGCGATTATCCTGGCCCGGCGGCATGGTGCCTACCGGGCCGGCCAGCTTGTTCAGCACGGGGGCCTGACAGATGCCTTTTCCCCCCTTCGACCAGACCCTCGCTGCCCTGGATGCCCTGCACGCGGAGGATCCGCGCCACGTGACGGTGGAGGGCGAGTCCGTCCCCAAGTAGTTGAGGCATCCAGGGCGCATGAGCGACTGCACGACGCACAGGACGAGCTGGTGCGCCCGGCGGTTCGCGGCCAGCACCCTGCAGCTCCCCGGCGGCGTAACGCTCCGCGTTCGGGGGCAGGGTGTGGCCGTGGGGTCCAGTTTACAAGACGGTGCTCATAAGTATTCTATTTAGAATAATCATCTATATTATCCTCTTGGGATATTATCTTTTTCTGTGTCAACTGCGTTCTTTGGTGCCTTCTTAGAGTAGTCGGCTTTGATTTGTGGCGTGGATATTTCGCGTTGCCGATGACGGCAGGGAAATCAGGCGGCAAGATGGTCACATGGTCATCTCGATCCAGGCGTCCTTTTGCGCGCCGCCGACCTTCACAAGGAGTTTTCATGTCATTCGACACCCCGTTCCACCGTGCCCTGGCCGCTCTGGATGCCTTGCACGCCGAGGATCCGCGGAGCGTTGAGGTTGATGGAGAATCCCTGCCCCGTGAGCTGTGGCATGGAAGGCGGATGAGCGACTGGCTCCGGACGGTGCAGGATTCGCCCGATGAACGGGTGCAACTGGCGGTGCGCGGCCAGCACCTGCAGCGCTGGCAGGTGCCACGCGGGGACTATCCGGAGGGGCGGGTGGGGTATCTCACCTGGCGGCGTGATCAGGGCCAGCGAGCCGGCGAGACCACGGCGCGACTGATGGTCGAGGCGGGCTATGCGGTCGAGGCGGCCGAGACGGTGTCACGGATGATCCGCAAGCATGGGCTGGGGCGCGATCCGGGCACCCAGGCGGTGGAGGATTGTGCCTGCCTGGTGTTTCTGGAGAACTACTTCGCCGATTTCTCCCGCAAGATCGATCACGACCACATGGTGCGCATCGTGCGGATGACCTGGAAGAAGATGTCGCCGCGGGCCCATGAGCTGGCGCTTGGCCTGCCCATGAACGGGGAGGCCATGGCCTTGGTGGAAGAGGCCCTGGCGGGCTGAGAGCCCGGCCTCGGCGGCTCAATCGGCGAGGGAGACCACCAGGCCTTCGGTGGTCTCGCAGGGCTTGCCATGGCGCAGGCTGAGGCGCCGTTCGGTCAGGTTCATGGTGACCGCGAACAGCGTCTCCATGCGTTCCTCGGCGGGCTGGTCGGGGTTGAAGTGCCGGCAGATCGACGGCGGGGCGCCTTGGTGGTCGCTGAGGATGTCGAACAGCGCGGCCTCGTTGATCTCGGCCTCGGGGGCCAGCCGTTCGCGCAGTAGCTGGTCGAGGCGTGCCAGGCGCGGGCGGGAGTCGGGGCGCGGGAAGTCCTCGACCTGGCAGGTGGCGGTGCGGGCATAGAGATGGTTGGTGTGGGTGACCACTCCCTGGTCGGGCGCCAGCCGACCGGGTTCGCCGGGGTGCACTTCCAGGCCGGCGGCCTGGCTCTCTTTGCTGCCGAACTGAGCGCTGGCGATCAGGAAGTGCGCGGGTGAGCAGACCCGCTGGCGGCTGGCCACGCCCACGGCGCTGTCCATGTCCGGGCTCTCGAGTATCTTGCGCAGGGCGACATGGATGGGCAGGCCTTCGCCGCAGGTGCGCGAGCGGATGGCGTTGAGACAGACACCGACGCCGTGGGCGTTCATGCCGATCTTGGCCACCATGCCGGCCTCGCCGATGCTGACCAGTGGGGCGGTGCTCTCGCCATGGATCTCGAGCACCACCAGGTTATGGAGCTGGTCGGTCCGCCAGTCCCAGTTCTGGGCCAGCCACTGCCGGCCGCCGCGCTGCAGGGCGAAGGCCGAGCAGCCGCCACTGGCCTTGGTCAGCGAGATCTCGCTGCGGCAGTTCAGGGTGAGGATGTCGTCGAGGTCGAGCCCGGCGCCCCTGGCGATGCCGGTCATTTCCTCGAGGATCTCGGGAAAGCCACGCTCGATCATCGGCAGGAAACGCGCCGCCTCGCGGCGTGCTTCCCGCCAGTCGATGCCCACGAAGTCATGGAAGAGTCGATCATAGACCTTGAGGCTGTCCTGGATCAGCCGCGCGTGGGCTTGGCCATGGGCCTCGCCCAGCGCCGTTCGCGTGCCGGAAAGCCGGGTGACCTTGAGGGTGTCGATGCTCATAGCGTCTCGTCGAGCAACTCGAGGAAGGCGGCCCAGGATTTCTCGTCGGCCCGCTCCTGGTAGCGGTCGCTGCCGAAGACCGTGAAGGCGTGAGGCGCGCCGGAGTAAACCTCGATCTCGTAGGTGAGGCCTGCCGCCTCGAGTTCCTGGCTGAGAGTGGCGACATCGTCCATGGAGATGGAGCTATCGGCACCGCCGTGGGCGATCAGGATCGGCGGGGTATCGGTGTCCCACGACTGGCCCTCGGGAGTCGTCAGGCCACCGTGGAAGGTCGCATAGCCCTGAATCGCCTCGGCCTCGCCGGAGCGGGCGAGTTCCAGTGCCACGGCGCCGCCGAAGCAGTACCCCATCACCACGGTCTCCTCGGTGGCGCCCTGGGCGCGAGCCTCTTCAAGGCCGCCGAGCGTCAGGGTGCGCATGCGATCGCGGTCCTCGTACAGGCGGGCGGTCTCTGCCTTGCGGGCGTCGATCTCCTCGGGGCGGTTGCCCCGGCCGTAGAGATCGACGGCGAAGGCATCATAGCCTTGCTCGGCGAGCATGTCGGCTCGGCGGCGTTCGTAGTCGTCAAGGCCGTCCCAGTCGTGGATGACCAGCACGGTGCCTCGGGATTCACCCTGGGCGGTGACCAGGTAGCCCTCGAAGGCCTCATCACCGAGCTGGTAGATGATGTCATCACCGGCGGGCGTAAAGGCCTGGGCCTGGCCGGCGGCGAGGAAGGTGGCGGCCAGGCCGAGAGGCGCCAGCCGGGAGAAGGTGGATGGGCGTGTCATGGGGAACTCCGTGTCTGTTGACGGGAAGTGAACCTTGAGTATAGTCACACGAAACGCTCGAGCGTCCGACAGCGGGGAGGGCGTATCTGTTCGCTGTGGCAGGTCAATGCGTGTCTTCTTGCTCGGCAGGCGTCACGACATCGTTGCCTGCTACGTTGGTAGCCGGGGCTTGTATTTTGGCGCTTGGCCTTCCAGATTGAGGCGTGAACGTGGGCGCCGCCTCGAGTCGCTCACGAAACCATTGAGAAAGGGAACGACCACCATGAAGAAGAACCTAGTGACACTGGCCGTGGCAGCCTCCGCCCTGGCCTTGACTGGTGCGGCTCAGGCCGAGGTCAAGATCGGCTTCCTGGGGGGCTTTACCGGCGGTATCGAGAGCCTGACGCCACCGATCTTCGATGGCGCCCAGCTGGCCGTGCAGCATATCAATGACCAGGGCGGGCTCCTCTCCGGCCAGACCCTGGTAATGCCCAGTGGTGACACCACCTGCAGTGGTGCCTCGGCAGCCTCCAATGCGGCAGACCGCATGGTCAACACCGAGCAGGTCACGGCCATCGTCGGGGCGCTGTGCACCGGTGCCACCATCGCTGCGGCCAACAACGCGGCCATCCCCGGCGGCGTGACCATGGTCTCGCCGGCCTCCACGGCCCCGGCGGTTGCGGAGCTGGACGACAACGACCTGGTGTTCCGCACCGTGCCCACGGACGCCTTCCAGGGCGAGATGCTGGCCAAACTGCTGCTGGAAAAGGGCATCGACGAGACCGTGGTGACCTACGTCAACAACGACTATGGTCGCGGCCTGGCGGATTCCTTCGTCGCGGCCTATGAAGCCGGCGGTGGCATGGTGGCGGAGAACCTGGCCCATGAGGACAATCGTGCCGATTATCGCTCTGAGCTGGGTATCCTCTCGGCGTCCGGCGTACCGAACCTGGTGGTGCTGGCCTATGCCGATACCTCCGGCCAGACGGTGCTTCGCCAGGCCTACGAGGGTGGCATGTTCACTCAATACGTGGGCGCCGACGGCATGGTCGGCGACAGCCTGGTCGAGGCGGTGGGCGCCGATGTGCTGGAAGGCATGATCGCCACCCGTCCGGGCAGCCCGGAACTGCCCGGCACCGACATCTTCAAGGCCCTGGCCGAGGAGGCGGGCATCGACCCCAGCGCGGTGTTTGCCGCCCAGGCCTATGATGCGGCCTTCCTGCTGGCACTGGCCATCGAGCAGAACGGCAGCGCCGAGCGCGAGGGGCTTTCCGCCGCCCTGCGCAGCGTGGCCGCCGAGCCCGGCGAGGTTATCCTGCCGGGTGAGTGGGAGAAGGCCGTGGAGCTGATCGCCGCCGGCACCGAGATCAACTATGAGGGTGCCTCCGGTACCCATGAGTTCGACCAGAGCGGTGATGTGCCGGGGGTGGTGGTCGAGATGGCAGTCGAGGATGGCGCCTTCGTCACCAAGGACCTGGTCCAGCCCTGATTGGTCCCCGATCAAGAAGTCCTGAGCCAATAAGCTAGACAACCAAGCTAGACAACTAAGCTACACAACAAGGCCCCGGCGAGTGATCGCCGGAGCCTTGTTGTGTATTGAGTGTCTCCATCAATCGTGGTGCTTGACGGTCTCTGGCAGCAGCCCCTTGGGGGCATAGCGCAGTACCAGTGAGATCAGCAGGCCGATCACGAATACCCTGGCCTGGAGCGCGCGGCTGTCCATGTTGGTGGGGGCCTCCCAGCCGAAGGCGCCCTCGCCGAAGGAGACGACAAGCTCCATCAGGAAGAGTGCCAGCGGCTCGGACATGATCCAGATGATGTAGACCGCCACGGCACCGAAGATGGTGCCCAGGTTGTTGCCGGGGCCGCCGAGGATGACCATCACCAGCACCAGGAAGGTATGGTTGAGCGGCAGGTAGCCCTGGGGGTCGAACATGCTGTTGAAGCTGCCGAGTGCGGCGCCGCCGATGCCCATCAGGATGCAGCCCAGCACGAAGATCTCCAGGCGGCGCTTGTTGATGTCCTTGCCCATGGCGGCGGCGGAGATCTCGTTGTCGCGGATGGCGCGGATCATCCTTCCCCAGGGGGCGCGGTAGACGCGGGTCAGCAGGAAGAAGATCACCGCGATCATCACCGCGGTGATCGAGAGGTAGAGCGCCCGGGCGAGGGTGAAGCCGACCTCGGCGGGGCCCGGTACCGGCCAGGGCAGCGGCGAGACGGTGGCGGTGCCACGGGTCAGCCAGTCGGAGTTCTTGAGGAAGGCCTTGATGATCTCGGCGATGCCCAGGGTGGCAATGGCCAGGTAGTCGCTGCGCAGTCCCAGGCAGACGCGGCCGATGAAGTAACCGACGCCACCGGCGAGCGCGCCGCCGGCGATCCAGCCCACGCCGACCGGCAGGCCCAGGCCGCCGATGAAGCCGGCCCGGGACTCGATCTGGTCGGTCACGCCGCGAAAGGCATTGATCACCACCAGGTAGAGCACCACCGCGAGGATCACGGCGATAACGGTACGCAGCTTCTTCGGCATGCCCAGGCGGTCGAGCCGGGTGGCGCCGAAGACCACCAGGACGGCGGCGACCATGTAGAGCAATGCCCGGCCGAGCTCGCCGGGCAGCTCGGTCTCCCAGAAGTTCGGGTTCACCGGAATGCTGAAGAACATGGCGCAGAAGCCGCCCAGGGCCACGAAGCCCATCACGCCGGCGTTGAACTGGCCGGCATAGCCCCACTGAATGGTCAGGCCCAGGGCCAGGATGGCGTAGCAGGAGGCCTCCACCAGCATGCGGGTGCTGTAGGCGCTGCCCATGAGGGCGTAGACCCCCAGCACGGCCACCAGCAGGGCGGCGAATAGCACGGCTTCCCTCAATGGGAAGCGGCGCGGGGCGGGGACGCTGTCGGTTCGAGTCGTGTTCATCAGATCACCTTGCCCTTGAAGATGCCGGTGGGACGCCACACCAGGATGACGACCAGGATGAAGAAGGGCACCACGATCTTGTATTCGGTGCCGACGAAAGCCAGGTTGCCGGCCTGGGTCATCCACTCCGGCAGGCTGTCGCGGAAGGGCCGCAGCAGCACGCTCCAGTTGAACACCGCCAGGGTCTCGGCGAAGCCCACCACGAAGCCGCCGGCGACGGCCCCGAACGGGTGGCCCACGCCGCCGACGATGGCCGCGGCGAAGATCGGCAGCAACAGGAAGAAGCTCAGGTCGGGCTTGAAGGTCACGTCCAGCGACAGCAGGGTGCCAGCGATGGCGGCGAGCCCCCCGGCGATCACCCAGGTCACGGCGACAATGGTATTGGTATTGATGCCCGAGGCCTGGGCCAGGTCGGGGTTGTCGGACATGGCGCGCATTGCCTTGCCCAGCCGCGAGCGGCTGAGGAAGAGGTGCAGGCCGACGACCGCGACGAGGGTGATCACGAAGAGGTAGAGCTGGGGCTCGGTGATCACGACCGGGGCACGCACGCCCTCGAAGGGCAGGGCGAGACGGAAGATCTCCTTGCGGTCGTCTACATAGAGGGTCTGGCCGCTGGTGCCGGCGAACAGCCGGATCAGCCCCTGGAGCATCAGGGTCACCCCCAGGGAGGCGATGACCAGCACGATGGGCTTGACGCCATGGGCGCGGAGTGGCTTGTAGAAGGCGCGGTCGACGCCAACGGCCAGCAAGGCGGTGAGGGCCATGGCCAGGGGGAGCATCAGGATGGCGGTGGGCACTCCGATGAGGTCTCCCGCCGCAGGGAAGAGGGTGGTCAGCAGCAGCACCATGAAGGCGCCGAAGGTCATCATGTCGCCATGGGCGAAGTGGGCGAAGCGCATGATACTGAAGATCAGCGTCACCCCGACCGCGCCGATGGCGTAGATCGAGCCGGACACGCTGCCGGCGATCACCACGTTGTTGATAAAGAAGACCAGTTCATTCACGTCGGTACTCTCCCGTTCCCGGCTAGCCGCCCAGGAAGCTCTTGGCGACCTCCGGGTCGGCCAGCAGGGCGGCCCCGGTATCGGTGAAACGGTTCTGGCCGGCGGCCAGCACGAACCCCTTGTCGGCGATGGCCAGCGCCTGCTTGGCGTTCTGTTCGACCATCAGGATGCCCACGCCGGCATCGTTGATCTGCTTTACCCGTTCGAAGATCTCGCTCATGTAGAGCGGCGAAAGGCCGGCGGTTGGCTCGTCGAGCAGCAGCAGGCTGGGCTCGGCCATCAGGGCGCGACCCATGGCGACCATCTGGCGCTGGCCCCCGGAGAGCTCGCCGGCGGGCTGGCGGCGCTTTTCATACAGAGGGGGGAAGAAGCCATAGACGTTGTCGAGCATCCGCTTGACGTTGTCGGGCTTGAGGAAGGCGCCCATTTCCAGGTTTTCCTGCACCGTCAGGCTGGGGAAGACATTATGCTCCTGGGGGATGAAGCCCATGCCTTTCTGCACCAGCTTGTTGGGGGGCAGGTTGTGAATGGGCTCGCCGCGCAGCAGGATCTCGCCCTGATTGACCTTGAGCAGGCCGAATACCGCCTTGAGCATCGTCGACTTTCCGGCGCCATTGGGACCGACGATCACGCCGATCTCGTCGGCCTCGATGGACATGTTCACCCCGTTGAGGATGTTCATGCTGCCATAGCCGCCGTGGACGTCGCTCGCTTCGAGTAGTGGCATCGATGGATTCCTGAGTGGCTCGCTTGGTGTTGTCGCAAGGTGTTCTCGGGTGGCGTTTAACGTCAGGCAGCACCGAAATACGCTTCGATGACCTCGGGGTTGTTCTGGATCTCCTCGATACTGCCCTCGACCATCACGCTGCCCTGGGCGAGTACGATCACCGGGTCACAGAGCCGGGCGATCATGTCCATGTCGTGCTCGATGACCAGGAAGCTGTAACCCATCTCGCGATTCAGGCGCTCGATGTTGTTGACCAGGTCGCCGAGCAGGGTGCGGTTGACGCCGGCGGCGATCTCGTCGAGCAGCACGACCTTGGCATCGGTCATCATGGTGCGACCGAGCTCGAGGAGCTTCTTCTGCCCCCCGGAGAGGTTGCCGGCCAGTTCATTGCGCACATGATAGAGGCCGATGAAGTCGATCACCTCCAGCGCTCGCCGCCTTACATCGCCTTCCTGAAGCCGCACCATCGTCGGCTTGAACCAGGCGTTGAAGAGGTCCTCGCCAGCCTGGTGGGGTGGCACCATCATCAGGTTCTCCAGCGCCGACATGTGGGAGAATTCGTGAGCGATCTGGAAGGTACGCAACAGCCCCTTGCGGAAGAGTTCGTTGGCGGGGCGGTTGGTGATGTCCTCCCCTCTGAGCAGTACCTGGCCGCTGTCCAGCGGCAGGGCGCCGGCGATGATGTTGAACAGGGTGGACTTGCCGGCGCCATTGGGGCCGATCAGACCTGTGATCGAGCCTTCCTTGACCTGGATCGAGCAGTCATTGATGACCTTGAGGCCACCGAAGGCCTTGTTGACGTGTCGAACATCGATGATGGCTGACATGGGCGGTTCCGTTAGTGTTCTGCTCTGTCGAGGTGTCTGCTGCGATATCCTGGATCAGCCTTGCTCTCGATGGTCTTTCAGGAAGGTACGTCCGACGGCGAAGGCGCCGCCGCCGTTCTCGCCGGCCAGGTAGGGAAAGCGCCACAGAAAGCGCCACAGATTGCCCAGGCCGACGGCCGAGCCGACGGCCGCCAGCAGAAAAGTGCCCTTGTGGGTCCGGACGTTGTGCGAACTCATCGATGCCCCCGAAGGGGTGTCTTGGCGGTCGCTACTTTGCGATATTCCTGGCGGACTGGCCAGGGGCCGTGCGTTTAGATTGCGTTAATGCAGTCGGTGGTACCGCTGTCGGCGATCAGGTGCCTTCTTCGTCAGGGTCCTCGTCGTCATCTGTCCCGTGGCGGGGCTCCAGGGCCCGGCTGGCATCCGGCAGGCGCACGGTGTCGCCGAGGGCGAGCTTGCCGTGGGATTTCAGTCGCCGGCCGTTGTCGGTCGAGATGATGACGGCGACCTCGCCGATGCTGGTGCCGTCCACCCAGGCCTCGACCCTTACCCTAACGATGGCGCCTTCATGGCGTGCCGAGAGAATGTCGCCTGTCCTGGGCTCGGAGTGCCCCGTCGGGTCCTGCGCGAAGTAGTGCATGACACTGTCGGCACCGGGATCGTCCCAGTCGATGTGCTTGTGCATGGCCTGTGCTCCTGTTGATCTGGTTTTCACTATGCCCAACCCGCGACTATGTTCAATCCGCTACTGGGCCGAGGTTGCTGGTCATGACGTTACAGCATAGCTGACCATCTGGCCCGCTCGACACGCGAAAGCCCGCCGATAGCGGGCTTTCTTTCCTGGCACCGGGTATTATTTCTTGCTGGCGCGCTTGCGCTCGTTTTCCGTGAGGTGCTTCTTGCGCAGGCGGATGTGGTGGGGGGTGATCTCCACCAGTTCGTCGTCGTCGACGAATTCGACGGCCTGCTCCATGGAGAATCTGATCGGCGGGGTCAGCACGATGTTCTCGTCGTTGCCCGTGGAGCGCATGTTGTCGAGCTTCTTGCCCTTGGTCGGGTTGACCACCATGTCGTTGGCACGGTTGTTGATGCCGACCAGCATGCCCTCGTAGACCTCGGTGCCATGGTCGATGATCAGCTTGCCGCGCTCCTGAAGGGCGTAGAGCGCATAGGCCAGGGCCTTGCCGGGGACCATCGAGACCAGCACGCCATTGCGACGCTCGATGGAGGCCTCGGGCCGGAAGGGGCCGTAATGGTCGAAGCGGCTGGTGAGGATGCCGGTGCCGGAGGTCAGGGTCAGGAACTGGCCGCGGAAACCGATCAGCCCGCGGGCGGGGATCATGAAGTCCAGCCGCACGCGCCCCTTGCCGTCGGGGTTCATGTTGAGGAGCTCACCCTTGCGGTAGCCGAGTTCCTCCATGATGGCGCCCTGGTGCTGCTCCTCGCAGTCGATGAGCACTTCCTCGTAGGGCTCGCGTTTCTCGCCGTCGATCTCGCGGATGATCACCTCGGGGCGGCCCACCCCCAGCTCGAAACCCTCGCGACGCATGGTCTCGATCAGCACCGAGAGGTGCAGCTCACCGCGCCCGGAGACCTTGAACTTCTCGGGAGAGTCACCCGGCTCGACGCGCAGGGCGACGTTGTGGATCAGTTCCTGCTCGAGGCGTTCCTTGATGTTGCGGCTGGTGACGAACTTGCCGTCCTTGCCGGCGAAGGGCGAATCGTTGACCTGGAAGGTCATGGAGACGGTGGGTTCGTCCACCGACAGCGGCGGCAGCGCCTCGATGGTGACCGGGTCACAGAGCGTGTCGGAGAGCGACAGGCTGTCGATGCCGGTGATGCAGATGATGTCGCCGGCATCGGCTTGTTCGGTCTGGATGCGCTCCAGGCCCATGTGGGTCATCACCTGGCCGACCTTGCCCTTGCGAGTCTTGCCGTCAATACCGACGATCACCACCTGCTGGTTGGGCTTGACCGAGCCACGCTTTATGCGGCCCAGGCCGATGACGCCCACATAGCTGGAATAGTCGAGGGCCGAGATCTGCATCTGGAGTGGGCCGTCCAGTTCCACCTTGGGTGGCTCGACGATATCGACGATGGCCTGGAACATGGGCGTCATGTCGTCCGCCATCTCTTCCGGGTCCGGGCCGGCGACACCGTTCAGTGCCGAGCAGTAGATGATCGGGAAGTCGAGTTGCTCATCCGAGGCACCGAGGTTGTCGAAGAGATCGAAGATCTGGTCGATGACCCAGTCGGGACGGGCGCCGGGGCGGTCGATCTTGTTGACTACCACGATGGGGCGCAGGCCCTGATCGAAGGCCTTCTGGGTCACGAAGCGGGTCTGCGGCATGGGGCCGTCGACGGCATCGACCAGCAACAGCACCGAGTCGACCATCGACATCACGCGCTCGACCTCACCGCCGAAATCGGCGTGTCCCGGGGTGTCGACGATGTTGATGTGGTAGTCCTGCCCCTCGGGGTCCTGCCAGCGGATCGCGGTGTTCTTCGCCAGGATGGTGATGCCGCGTTCCTTTTCCTGGTCGCTGGAGTCCATGATGCGCTCCTGCCCCTCTGCCTTGCGGTCCAGCGTGCCGGACTGGCTGAGGAGCTTGTCGACCAGAGTGGTCTTGCCGTGGTCGACGTGGGCGATGATGGCGATGTTGCGAAGTTTCTCGATCACTACGCGATCCTGCTGGGAAAAAGTGGGGACGCATTATAGAGCCTGGCCTCGGCCTGCTACCAGCGCTGTCGTCCGGAATGTGCCGCGATATCGCCATATCAGTGACTTGGGCGTTGCCGAATCGGCGGTTTCGGCTCAGGTGTTGCCGTTGGTGATCCTGGCCTGACAGGCGCGCAGATGCTGCAGGCAAGCATGAGTGGCGATCTCCGGCGGCATTTCGGGACCCCGATGCCAGGAGCGAATGTCTTCTGGCCAGCGGCTTGTTGTCAAGAAGCGTAGCTTTTAGTTATAGAAAGCAGCAATTTGTTTCTTGCTGATCGAGTCGGCCTCGACGGTCAGCGTTATTGGGCATTGGCCTCCTGATTGTCGACTCTTTGTTCCATTATGGTGCAATAGTGAGCCGTATATGCACTTTAATAGTGCGTTTTTATCTCTTTTGATGAGACTCCCGGGTATCAGAGAACATTCTGGTGCAGATGGCGGGCGATAAAAAACGGAGAAACCATTCTTTAATCAATTGGTTGCGATTTTTTTCCGAGGATTTTGCGTATTTCTGGCACGGAGTCTGCATTGCAGGTGGCAGCGCCATGCAAGTACATGGCTTCGTGGGCAGATTGTCCACGACGTGTTACAACAGACGGCTGGCAACACCGGCCCAGTGGATTGCTCAACAAACGCATCAAGCCAAGCTCACAGCGGAGGACTCACATGTCTGCCAATACCCTCGCCCTGATCGAAGAACATGACGTCAAATGGATCGATCTGCGCTTTACCGATACGCGTGGCAAGGAACAGCACGTCAGTATCCCCGCGCGCGATGTCGACGAGGAATTCTTCGAGAACGGCCAGATGTTTGATGGTTCATCCATCGACGGTTGGAAGGGGATCAACGAATCGGACATGATCCTGCGCCCGGATGACACCACGCCCTACCTGGATCCCTTTACCGAAGATGCCACTCTGGTGCTGCGCTGCGACATCATCGAGCCGGCCACCATGCAGGGCTATGAGCGTGATCCGCGCTCCATCGCCAAGCGAGCCGAGGCGTACCTGCTGTCCACTGGACTGGGCGATACCGCCTTCTTCGGTCCGGAGCCCGAGTTCTTCATCTTCGACGAGGTACACTGGAAGGCCGACATCGAAGGCGCCATGTACAAGATCACCTCCGAGGAGGGTGCCTGGTCCACCGATCGTCAGGTCGAAGGCGGCAACATGGGTCACCGTCCCCGCGTCAAGGGCGGTTACTTCCCGGTGCCCCCGGTGGACAGCTTCCACGATATCCGTGGTGCCATGTGCAACACCCTGGAGGCCATCGGCCAGACCGTCGAGGTCCACCACCATGAGGTGTCCAACGCCGGTCAGAACGAAATCGGTGTCAAGTTCAACACCCTGGTCAAGAAGGCTGACGAAGTTCAGGAAATGAAGTACGTCATCCACAACGTGGCCCACGCCTACGGCAAGACCGCCACCTTCATGCCCAAGCCCATCGTCGGCGACAACGGTTCCGGCATGCACGTCCACCAGTCCTTCTGGAAGGATGGCGACAACCAGTTCGCGGGTGACGAGTACGCGGGGCTTTCCGAGATGGCGCTCTACTACATCGGCGGCATCATCAAGCACGCCCGTGCCCTGAACGCCTTCACCAATGCGTCCACCAACTCCTACAAGCGCCTGGTGCCTGGCTTCGAGGCGCCGGTCATGCTGGCCTACAGCGCCCGCAACCGCAGTGCCTCCATCCGTATCCCCTACACGGCAAGCCCCAAGGGCAAGCGTATCGAGTGTCGTTTCCCCGACCCGACCGCCAATCCCTACCTGGCCTTTTCGGCGATGCTGATGGCGGGTATCGATGGCATCAAGAACAAGATCCACCCGGGCGATGCCATGGACAAGAACCTCTATGACCTGCCGCCGGAAGAGGTCAAGTCCGTGCCGACCGTGGCCAACAGCCTCGACCAGGCGCTGGAAGCGCTGGACGCCGACCGTGCCTTCCTCACCGAGGGTGGCGTCTTCACCGATGACATGATCGACGGTTATATCGAACTAAAGATGGAAGATGTGGATCGTATCCGCATGTCGACCCACCCGATCGAGTTCGACATGTACTACAGCTGCTGATCGACCCTGGTGGTCCTCGTCCCTCCGGGGACGATTAGCATCGGTTCATCTGATGGTCTATCGAAAGGGTTCCGCCATGGCGGAACCCTTTTGTTTCGTTCAGTATCAAAGTCAGATATAGGTAGATCATTCAGCGGCATGATCCCGTTGGCACCGGTGATGGGCCACAGGGGTATGAACAGAGGAAACGCGATGAACAAGACACTACTTGTCTTGGTGCTGGGCGTCTCGATGAGTCTCACCGCCCAGGCCCAGACGGTCTACCGCACCACCGATGCCCAGGGCAATGTCATCTTCACCGATGACCCCGAGCGCGGCGGCGAGGAGTACCAGCCTCCCCGTCTCACCGTGGTGC
>NZ_JBDNGD010000127.1:0-1325 GCF_041689495.1 Halomonas sp.
CCCCACCGCTCTGCAGGATTTTCCATGTGCCCCTTGCGCATAGTCGTCGACCGTCTGGATGACTGGCAACCCTACTACCCCTCCGAAGATCTCATCGGTGCCGACGACTTCCTGTCACGAGACGCGCTTCAGCGCGGCAATAGCGACCAGGACCCTGCCACCCATGTAATCAACCTGTGCGGCGAGCTCGACTACCTCGGCACCGGCTACTACGTCTCCCTGCTCGCGCAAGCCCGTGGCCAGAGGGTGCTGCCTACGGTGGAAACCCTCAATGAATTGTCACGCAAGGCATTGATCGACCTGCAACTCGATACTCTGGGTCCACTACTCGGCGAACTTTCGCGACAGGGCTCCTTGACCGGAAACAACCTGACCCTGAGGGTCCTCTTCGGTGAATGCCGCGAACCGGCCCTTGCCCGCCTCGCCCGGAAATTGTTCGAGCGTCTGCCCTCCCCGCTCCTCGAGGCTCGGCTGGTACGCCGCCATGATCTCTGGCGACTGGCAAGACTCAGACCGCTTCGGCTGCGCGAACTCGCCGCGGAAGAGCAGGAGTTGTTCGCCACGGCACTCAACCACCACTCGCGAAAGGTCTGGCGCGCACCCAAGGCCCGCCGCCGCTACCGCTTCGATCTGGCCATCCTGGTCGACCCGGGCGAAGCCCTGCCTCCCAGCAATCGCAGTGCCCTCAAGGCCTTCATCAGGGCCGGAAGGCGACTGGGCATCGATGTATCGCTGATCACCAAGCGCGATGCCGGGCGCCTCGCCGAATTCGATGGCCTCTTCATCCGCGAAACCACCGGCCTGGACTTCCCCCTGGTCCTCAAGATCCCCGATGGCTCCTTTTCCCGCGGCGTGGTCAAGATCGAATCGTTGACCCAGCTCAAGCAGGCCTCCCGGCAGTTGTTCGAGGATTCCGCCCTGCTGTTGCTCCAGGAATGGATGCCCACGGAATACGACTGGCGAATCGGTATCCTCGATGGGCAGGTGCTGTTCGCCAGCCGCTACTACATGGCCCGCGGCCACTGGCAGATCTATGACCATTCGGGCGCCAGGACCAAGAGTGGCGGATTCAGTACCCATGACCCCGCCGAGGTGCCCGCCCCCGTGATCAAGGCCGCACTCAAGGCCACCCGTCTGATCGGCGATGGCCTCTATGGCGTCGACCTCAAGCAGAGCGGGGAGCGGGTCGTGGTGATCGAGGTCAACGACAATCCCAATATCGATGCAGGCGTCGAGGATACCGTTCTCGGGCGGCGACTCTTCGATCGCATCATGGCGGTCTTCCTGACCCGGATGGAGGCACGCGTGCGCGAAACACCCTGACG
>NZ_JBDNGD010000128.1:0-32969 GCF_041689495.1 Halomonas sp.
TCCGTGCCTTCTCCGAGGCGGTGCGCAGCGGCGAGTGGACGGGCTACAGCGGCCAACGCATCACCGACGTGGTCAACATCGGCATCGGCGGTTCGGACCTCGGCCCCAACATGGCCTGCCGGGCGCTGCTCAAGCACCGCCACCCTGAACTCGGCTTCCACTTCGTCTCCAACGTCGACGGCGCGCATATCCAGAAGGTGCTCAGCCGCCTCGACCCGGCCACCACCCTGTTCATCGTCTCCACCAAGACCTTCTCCACCCAGGAGACGCTGCTCAACGCCCATACCGCGCGCCGCTGGTTCCTGGAGAATGCCGGTCCGGAGGCCGACGTCGGGGCGCACTTCATCGCCGCCTCCACCAACAAGGCAGCGGCCATGGCCTTCGGCATCCGCGAGGAGAACGTCTTCGAGTTCTGGGCCTGGGTCGGCGGGCGCTACTCGATGTGGTCCTCCATCAGCCTGCCCATCGCGCTCTCCATCGGCTTCGACGGCTTCATGGGGCTGCTCGAGGGCGCCTACGAGATGGACCAGCATTTCCTTTCGGCGCCGTTCGCCGAGAACATGCCGGTGCTGATGGCACTGATCGGCATCTGGCACATCAACTTCCAGGGCGCCGAGACCCAGGCCATCGTGCCCTACGACCAGGCGCTGCATCAGCTGCCGGCCTTCCTGCAGCAGCTCGACATGGAGTCCAACGGCAAGTCGGTGGACATCTTCGGCCACCCGGTGGACTACAAGACCGGGCCCATTATCTGGGGCCAGACCGGCTCCAACGGCCAGCACGCCTTCTTCCAACTGCTCCACCAGGGCACCCGCTACGTACCCATCGACTTTATCGCCTTCTTGAAGCCGGAACCGGGAGTGGAAGACCATCACTTCGCGCTGCTTACCAACATGCTGGCCCAGGCCAACGCCTTCATGGAGGGCAGCCAGACCGGCAGCCGGCTCGACCCCTACAGCTGCCCGGGCAACCGCATCGCCGGCGAGATCAGCGAGCGGATCGACGCGTACAGCCAGGACTTCGATGCCTCAACCCAAGGTTTGCTGGCGCTGGTGCGAGGGAACTTCACGCCGCCCTCGAGCCAAGGCGAGGAGAGCGGTGGCGCCAAGTCGGACCGTAGCAAGAAGGCGAAGCGTTAGCGGTGTGATGGCGGCCAAGCCTCGCGGCCCAGGCCGTCGTCAATCTCTGGGCCAGGCACCCCGAGATTGACGCGTATCGACAGATCCACACCCCGTAGGCAGACGCTCTTCGGGGTGTGAGCGGTTCACCCGGACAGTGCCCACTCGGAGAAGGTGCTGGCGTTCTCCTTGGCTTCCTCCAGCAAGCGACACTCGTGGCGCTTCTGCTCGACAAAGTGCTGGAGCAGCGCATTGAGGTTATCCATGCGGCTGAACTGTGCCAGCAGGGCGCTTATCTGATGAGAGTGGTGGGCAGCCGACAGGGCATAGTCCAGTGCCTGATGGGCCAGGATGTCGTTGACGATGAACAGGTGCACATTGGCCTTGGGAAGCCACAGGCGCCTGGGGAGTGGGGCGGGCTGGTAATCACGGATCTCGAGGCGTTTGGCCAGTTTGTCGAGCGCCAGGCTGCGCTGTTCGCATTCCACTCCCAGCGCGGCCATCAGTCGGCTGATGTGCGGTCGGGTGGGGAGGAAGCTCAAGGCAAGGCCTCGATAGCGCAGCATCTCGCGGCGTTCGAGTTTATGAGCGAAGATCAACTGTTCGTCCGTGGCACGATCAACGGTAGGATCGTCGGCTGTGGGTGTTGGCACGGGCATCTCCTTTGTCTATGTCATTCGGGCCTCGGATGGGTGCGTCGGCTCAGGATAAACGACGGTGGCCTTCTTGGCCTTTGATGCAAGTCAAACTCATGCCCATAGGTCTGAAGGTAGCAGAAGGCCTCATACCTTGCCGGGGGATGTTCTTCATGTGGTGCAGACGCCACTTTCTCGATATATAAGGAGAGGAAATCGATGAACCGCAAGATCAAGGTGGAATCACCACTCGTTATCCTGCATGGCGACGAGATGGCGCAGGTGGCCTTCAAGAGAATCCTCGACACCTTTGTGACCTCCCGGCTGGACATGGAGCTGCTGGCCGCCCACCCCGAGCTCGACGGCGCCTCGCTGCATCCGCTGGCCACCAAGTCGCCCAACGGGGCCATCCGCAAGGGCATCGGCGGCAACATCACTCGCGAGGACATCCAGTTTCGCAACCTGCAGTTCAACAGGCCGGAGTGGGTCGGCCGCGACATCGAGGCCGACACCCCGCCACCGTCGTTCATGATCATGCGGCCCTCCAGCCAGCTCATCAAGATGATCACCGACCCGCCGCGCAACGCCCTCTACCCGGCGCAGAATCTCGACGGCGACATCTTCTCGGACATCTCCGCGGCGCTCGGCGGCAGCTGGCCACCGCCAGCTCGATCATCGAGAGCAAGAGCGGCACCATGCTCTTCGAGGCGCCCCACGGCACTGCTCATGATCTTTACCTGAAGTACCAGGAGAGCGAGGGCAAGGAGGCACACTTCAATTCGTCGGCCCTGATCTATGCCGTGGCGAATGCCCTGGAAACCCTCGGCGAGCGCGAGAACAATGCGCCCCTGGTCGACTACTCGCAGCGACTCAAGATGGCGCTGATCGACACCGTCGGCGACGGTATCATCACCGGCGACCTCAAGGGCAAGACCACCGACCCGGACGCCGAGACGGTGGTAGACATGCAGGGCTTCCTGGCGGCCGTGGAGATGCGCCTCTCGAATTGCGTTGATGCAGATTAAGTTTTCGTCGCGGTGCGGATACGTGTATTCAAAAGTACCAGGCCAGCTCATGCCTGCGCGGGGAGGCCACGCCGCCGGTTCGTCAGCGGCGTTGTGATCACGTTGGCAAGCGGCCTACACTGACTGGGCGCTCATGACAGGTTGACCGCCATGCTCGATTCCCTAGACCCCGGTGTGGGTTTCCCGGCGCAAACCGTTGAAGAAACCCCGCTGCGCACCGCGGTGAGCCGGCAGCGCGATCCCTGGGTGGCTGCCGAGGAGCTGGCCGCGGCTCTACATCACGAGTCACTCGGCTTCGTGCTGTTCTTCTGCAGCGCCGAGTATCCGCTGTCGAGGCTGTCTGACGCGCTCAACGCCTCGCTTCCCGCGGTGCCGGTGGCGGGCTGCACCACCGCCGGCGAGATCACCCCGCAAGGCTACGGGCCAGGCTGCGGTGGTGGTGATGATCAATACCCTGCTGCCCTTCGAGGTCTTCACTACGCATCATCTTCGTCCCCGCCAGGAGAAGCTGGTGGTCACCCGGGCGGACCGGGCGCGTCGGCGCGTGCTGGAGCTCAACGCGCTGCCCGCCGCTGAAGAGTATGCCCGGCTGGCAGGGTTGCCGGTGGCCGCACTCGACGCGACGGTGTTTGCTCGCCACCCCTTGGCAGTACGCCTGGGCGAGTCGCACTACGTACGCTCCATCCAGCGCGTCAACGACGATGGCAGCCTGAGCTTCTACTGCGCAGTGGAGAATGGCATCGTGCTTACGGCCATGCAGCCGGCGCCGCTGCTCGAGGATCTCGAGGCTGTCTTCGCCGGGCTGACCGAGCGTCTCGGGGAGCCAGCCTTGATCATCGGCTGCGACTGCTTTCTGCGTCGCCTGGAGCTGGAGGCGCTGGGACAGGTGGGCGCGGCTTCAGGCCTGCTGGGCCGCTCGCGGGTGATCGGCTTCAATACCTATGGGGAGCAGCATCATGGCATGCACATCAACCAGACCTTCACCGGGGTCGCCATTGGATCTCGCTCGCGCTAGCCATTCGCCCACCGAGGCGTCGCCGGCCGACCTGGTTGATGAGAACGCCAGGCTGAGGCGAATCTGCGCGGCACTGATGGAACGGGTGGAATCGGCGGGCATGGCCGGCAGTGCTCCCTACAGCGCCTTCGAGCATGCGGTGCTGCTTGCCGAGCAGGTCCGCGAGCGCACCGAGATCCTGCAACAGACCCTGGCCGAGCTGCACGCCGCCAAGGCCGAGGCCGAGGCGGCCAATGTCTCCAAGACCCGCTTTCTGGCGGCCGTCAGCCACGATCTTCTGCAACCGCTCAATGCCGCACGACTGTTCGCCAGTGCCCTGGAGGAACATGAGCTGCCCGAGGCATCGCACCGCCTGGTGGGGCATATCGGCCGCTCGCTCAAGGACGTGGAGTCGCTGCTCGGCACCCTGGTGGATATCTCGCGGCTGGATGCCGGGGTGCTGGCACCGGATGTGGCGCCCTTTCCCGCAGGGCAGCTGCTCGACGTACTGGCCGAGGAATATCGCCAGATGGCCGCCGCCCGGGGGCTCTCCCTGCACTATGTGCCGAGCGATGCGGTGATCGAGTCGGATCTGGCGCTGTTGGCCAGGGTGGTGCGTAACTTCCTCACCAATGCCATCCGCTATACTGGGCGTGGCCGTATCCTGCTGGGCTGCCGGCGGCGCCCCGAGGGACTGGAGATCGTGGTCGGCGATACCGGGCCGGGCATTCCCGAGGCCCAGCGCGAGGCGATCTTCCAGGAGTTCCAGCGCCTGAATGGCTCTCGTGATATCCAGGACCGTGGCCTGGGCCTGGGGCTTGCCATCGTCGATCGTATCGCGGGCATGCTCGGCCATCCGTTGCGACTGGTCTCCCGCCTTGGTCAGGGGGCGTGTTTCTCGGTGCTGGTGCCCTATGGCCGGCTAGCGTCCGCACCCCCAGGGCCGTCGCTGACGTCGACTTCCTCCGGCGGCGGTGATCGGCTCGCGGGAGCGCGGGTCTGGGTGATCGACAACGATGCGGGTATCTGCGAGGGCATGGCGGCACTGCTCTCGAGCTGGGGTTGCCGGGTACAGACGGCGACTTCCCTGGCGCGTCTGGAAGCGGCCTCGGATCTGGAAGCCGCCGAGGTGCTGCTGGTCGACTATCACCTCGGCGAGGCCGATGGCGACGGCCTGGACGTGGCCGCGCGGTTGCGCGAGCGCCATCCCGAGCTGGCGGTGGTGGTGATCACCGCCAATCACGAGGCGGCGATCAAGGCGCGCAGCCGCGAGCGGGGCTATGGTTGCCTGCTCAAACCCCTCAAGCCACTGCGGCTGCGGATGCAGCTGGTGTCGCTGCTTAAGAAGGCCCAGGGGGGAGACTGACCGGGTCGGCAGTCAGTGGGCCGCGTCTCGGCGCCGGGCCAGTAGCGTCGCCAGATCCGCCTGGCCGGCCAGCACGATGGCCTGCATACGGCTGGCCACCCCCAGCTTTCTGAGAATCGCCGAGACATGGGTCTTCACCGTGGTCTCGGCGATCTCGAGCTCGCGGGCGATGATCTTGTTGGAGGCCCCGCGGGCCAGGCACGCGAGCACCTCGAGCTGCTTGTCGGTGAGCTTGCCGAGGCGTGCGGCCAGGGCGTCGTCGGGGGCCGCCTCGGGCGCCGGTCGGGCCGGGGGGCGGCGCATGATGTCCGGGGGCAGGTAGACCTGACCGTCGAGGATGCGTGTCAGGGCGGCGAGCAAGGCCTCACGAGGCGTCGATTTGGGTATGTAACCCACGGCGCCCAGGTCGATGGCCTCGAGGATGGTGTGGCGTTCCTGCTCCGCCGAAACGATGATCACCGGTAGCCAGGGCAGCGCCTCGCGCAGCGCCTGCAGCCCCGAGAGCCCTTCGGCATCGGGCAGGCCCAGGTCCAGCAGCAGCAGGTCGAGCGCCTCGCAGGCCTCTGCCTGGCGCAGCGCCCCGGCCAGGCTGCCCGCCTGCAGCAATCGACTGCCGGGCAGGCCGGCCTCGATGACGGCGGCGATGGCGTCACGAAACAGCGGGTGATCGTCAGCGATCAGCAGGGTATGCATGGGCAACTTCTCATCAGATTTTGCGCGGGATACCCCGTACTTTTAGAGCGGGGAGGGATAGCGCGTCGCCCGAAGGGCGACTAGGCGGCCCGTTTCCCTTCTCCTTTGGGTTGAATGGCGGGTGTCTGGTGATAGCGATAGCCATCACCTCGTTGAATCAAGGTGCAGTGTCGGTATGAAATACCCTGCACCGCCCCGTCAGGGGTCTGGATATTGAAGCTCCCGGTCTTACGGATCGCTACGCGCCCCGTATGCGTGCCCGCTTTCTTGCCGGTCGGCACGCGGGCCTTGACCATGTCGCCGGTCTGGAAGCCTTTGGCGAGCTTTTCTCTCATCAGGTAGCCTCGCGGAAAACCGTATTTATCGAGGCGCGTGCGCTGATAGCTGCCGCGTCCCATGGCCTTGATCACCAGGGTAGGGATCTGCCAGTCGTGTACCGCTTCGACCTCGCCGACACACGCGGCATCCAAGGCATGCGTCTTGGGGATAGCGAGGCGTTGGCGATTAAACTTGGTTTGTCCGCCCGAGGCCACGGAGACCCGCAGGTCTGTTGCCTTGAGAGCGACATAGAGCGCCCAGCGAGTGGCATTGACGGCGCTGGCGTCACGCAGCGGGCGCTTCTGTTCACGGATCACGCGCTGATAACGCGTTTCCGCCGACAGCTTGCGCTGCTTCAGGCGCGTCTTGAGGCCCTTGTCGCGGGCGAAGAACGCTTCAAGACTGTCGTTGCCCTTGGCCTGATTGCAGGGGTGGCAGGCCAGCGTCAGGTTGCTGATGCGATCCGAGCCGTGGTGGCTGCGAGCGACGATATGTTCGATCTCCAGCGGGATGTCCTGGTCGCCGCAGTAGGCGCACTCACGCCCCCACTTTTCGAGCAGGTATTCGCGGATCTCATAGCCGAGCAGCGTGCCTTGCTGATACTCGACACCGGAAATCTCGGGATTGACCATCTGCTGGGTGTCGAAGCGCACCAACTCCTGACTGAGCGAGGTGATCGGCGCTAGGCGTTGCAGGCGTGTCACCCAGGCCATCACCGATCTGGAAGCCGCGATGCACCAGCTCGAACAAGCACAGCACGTGGCGATCATCGCCATCTTCGCGAGTGAGGGCCAAGCCACTTTCCTGGCTGCCTGGATCCAGCGTCAGTCGGATCGGCTGGGTATCGCCACCGACCCGCTCCTTGAGGCGGATCGTGAACGGATAGCGCTTATACACCACGGCACGCCCCCGCTCCATCAGGAGGCGGGCGCGCTTCTCCGTGCACGGCATCAGGCGCCGCTTGTGTTTATCGAGTACGAAAACCGACATCGGTTTCCTCCTTGTTGCTGCCCTTACGGGCCTAGTGTCGCGGGTCTTGCGACCCGTCTCCCCTCGGGAATGTCAGTGACCGGCTCCTGCGTTGCCGCAGCGATCTGAACCTTCGACGCTTTACCTTTCGCCAGCATGATCCAGACCTTTCAGAGTCCGAGACTGAGGAAGCATCTCGGAGTGAGACTTGGCGACCTATCACTAACGTAGCGGGCTGATGCCCGCTTTCCCTGGTCAACCGAGCCTGTTGTCACAAGCTCCGCCCTTCAGGGCGGGGTAGTTGACGGGATCGTCTCGAGCCTCCTACCGAAGGAGGAGGCCATCTCCTGCCACTGGAGTATGTCGCACAACGCCGGCCTGACCAATACTGGTGGTTGCAGCTTATCAATCGACAAGCCCATCACAATAAAGCTCCAGGAGTCACGCCATGATCTATGCCAACCCCGGCCAACCCGGTTCCGTCGTGTCCTACCAGAAGCGCTACGGTAATTATATCGGCGGCGAGTTCGTCGATCCGGTCAAGGGCCAGTATTTCGATAACATCAGTCCGGTCAACGGCGAGGTATTCTGCGAAATTCCCCGCTCCACCGCCGAGGACATCGAACTGGCGCTGGACGCCGCCCACAAGGCCGCGCCGGCCTGGGGCCGGGCCTCGACCACCGAGCGCTCCAACATCCTGCTGAAGATCGCCGACCGCATCGAACAGAACATCGAGATGCTTGCCGTCGCCGAGACCTGGGACAACGGCAAGGCCGTGCGCGAGAACATCAATGCCGACCTGCCACTGGCGGTGGATCATTTCCGTTATTTCGCCGGTTGCATCCGTGCCCAGGAGGACACCTCCAGCGCTATCGACAACAACACCGTGGCCTACCATTTCCATGAGCCGTTGGGGGTGGTAGGCCAGATCATTCCCTGGAACTTCCCGATTTTGATGGCCACCTGGAAACTCGCCCCGGCGCTGGCGGCCGGCAACTGCGTGGTGCTCAAGCCCGCCGAGCAGACCCCGGCCTCGATTCTGGAACTCATGGAACTGGTCGGTGACCTGCTGCCGCCGGGCGTGGTCAATATCGTCAACGGCTACGGCGCCGAGGCCGGCCAGGCACTGGCCACCAGCAAGCGCATCGCCAAGATCGCCTTCACTGGCTCGACTCCGGTGGGTGGGCATGTGCTCAAGTGCGCAGCCGAGAACATCATCCCCTCCACCGTGGAGTTGGGCGGCAAGTCGCCGAACATCTTCTTCGCTGACATCATGAACGCCGAGCCGGAATTCATCGACAAGGCCGCGGAAGGGCTGGTGCTGGCGTTCTTCAATCAGGGCGAGGTCTGTACCTGTCCGTCGCGGGCGTTGATCCAGGAAAGCATGTACGACGCCTTCATGGCCAAGGTCATGGAGCGCACCCTGTCGATAAAACGCGGCAATCCGCTGGATACCGACGTTCAGGTCGGCGCTCAGGCATCCAAGGAACAGTTCGACAAGATCATGTCCTACATGGATATCGCCCGTGAGGAGGGCGCTGAGTTCCTGACCGGTGGCAACAAGGAAACCATGGACGATTCACTCAACCGTGGTTTCTATATCCAGCCGACGCTGCTCAAGGGCAACAACAAGATGCGCGTCTTCCAGGAGGAGATCTTCGGCCCGGTGGTCGCGGTGACCACCTTCAAGGATCAGGAAGAAGCCCTGGCGATCGCCAACGATACCGAGTTCGGCCTCGGTGCAGGCGTCTGGACCCGCGACATGAACGTGGCCTTCCGCATGGGCCGCGGCATTCAGGCCGGGCGTGTCTGGACCAACTGCTTTCACCAGTATCCGGCGCATGCCGCCTTCGGTGGCTACAAGAAATCCGGCATCGGCCGCGAGAACCACAAGATGGCCCTCGAGCACTATCAGCAGACCAAGAACCTGCTGGTCAGCTATGACATCAATCCGATGGGCTTCTTCTAGGCGGGTCAGTCCCGGCGTTGATCCCTTCCCTCCAGGGCGGCCTGCACGGCCGCCCTTCTCGTCGTGGTGCGCGTTATCGCCGAGGCATCGCTTCCCTCCTGTCATCCTGAGCTGTACCTTGGCACCTCATCGAATCGCAATGACAGGGATGAGTGCCCCCATGCTGACGAGACAGACCTTGTTTTCCGACCGTCACGTCTGGCGGTTGGCCTTTGTACTGTTCGTGGTAACGTTGTTGACGGGCTGCGGCGTCAACAACATTCCCACCTATGACGAGCAGGTGAAGGCGGCCTGGGCACAGGTAGAGAACCAGTACCAGCGGCGCGCGGACCTGGTGCCCAACCTGGTCGAAACGGTCAAGGGGTTTGCCCGGCAGGAGCAGGAGACCCTGACCGCCGTGGTGGAGGCACGGGCCAAGGCCACGTCCATCCAGATCGACGCCGAGTCGCTGGACGACCCGGAAAAGATGCGTCAGTTCGAGCAGGCCCAGCAGCAACTTACCGGAGCACTGAGCCGACTGATGGCGGTATCCGAGCGCTACCCCGACCTGAAGTCGAATCAGAACTTCCTGACCCTGCAGTCGCAGCTGGAGGGCACCGAAAACCGTATCGCCGTGGCGCGGCGCGACTTCATCACCGCGGTCGAGCTCTACAACACCGAGATCCGCACCTTCCCCGGTCGCCTCTGGCACAGCATCCTCTACAGCGAAATGACGCTTCGCGAGACCTTCGAAGCCACGACCGAGAATGCGGACCAGGCCCCTCAGGTGGAGTTTGAATGATCTATCTTCTGCGTATTCCGCTATTGGCGTTGCTGCTGACGGCGGCCCTCGTTCTTCAGGCACAAGACCTCCAGGCACAGGAACTCGACTTTCCCGAACTGAGCGGTCGTGTGGTGGACCAGGCCGAACTGCTGGATCAGGCCACCGAATCACGACTGAGCGAGCGGCTCGCGGCCCACGAAGACGCCACCACCGAGCAGCTGGTGGTGGCAACCCTGCCGGACCTGCAGGGCGTCACCATCGAGGAGTATGGCTATCAGTTGGGGCGCCACTGGGGCATCGGCCAGGCAGAGGAGGACAACGGCGCCCTGCTGATCGTCGCGCCGAATGAGCGCAAGGTGCGCATCGAGGTCGGCTATGGCCTCGAGGGTCGACTGACCGACGCCCAGTCCTCGGTGATCATCAACCAGACCCTGACGCCGGCCTTCCGCGAGGGCGACTACGCCCGCGGTATCACCGAGGGCGTGGAGGCGATGATCCAGGTGCTGGGCGGCGAGCCCATGGACACCAGCGCCACTTCCAACGCCCAGGCTCGGGAGCAGGATCCCGAAGGACCGGCCTCGATTCTCTTCTTCGTGATGTTCGTCATCGTCATGGCCTTGGTACGGGGCGGTCGCGGTGGCCTGCTGGCCGGCATGTTGCTGGGCGGTGCGCTTGGCGGCAGGTCGCGCGGTGGCGGTGGCGGCGGCTTCGGCGGCGGGGGTGGTTTCGGCGGTGGTGGCGGCGGCTTCGGTGGCGGCGGCGCTTCCGGCGGCTGGTAATCCAGCATTCCGGCCGGTGGCGACACCGGCACGACAATCAGGATTCGGAGATCACGACCCCCATGGCATTATTGAGTGAAAACGAGCAACGCCAGGTAGCCGAGGCGATTAATCGGGTCGAATGCGATACCGATGCCGAGCTGGTCACCGTGCTGGCTCCGCGAGCGGACAACTATGCCTATATCCCGCTGCTGTGGGCCGGCCTCCTGGCCCTGGTGGTGCCCGGTGCGATCAATTATTTCCCCGGCTGGTTGACGGCTTATGAGCTGACGCTGGTGCAGTGGGCGACCTTCATCGTGCTGGGACTGGTGTTCCGCATCCCCGCGATCACCACCCGGCTGATCCCGAGATCGGTTCGCCATTGGCGGGCGGCCAACCTCGCCCGGCGGCAGTTCCTGGAGCAGGACCTGCACCATACCGAGGGGGGAACGGGAATGCTGATCTTCGTCTCCGAAGCTGAGCGCTATGTGGAAATCCTGGTCGACCAAGGCATTTCCCAGCGCGTGAGTGACGAGACCTGGCAATCCATCGTGGCGGCCTTCACCCGCCGGGTGAAGGCAGGCGAGACCCTGCAGGGATTTCTGGAGTGCATCGAGGCCTGCGGCGAGCAGCTCAAGGAACAGGTGCCGGCCACCCACGAGCGCAACGAATTGCCCAACCATCTGGTGATGCTGGACGCCCCCTGAGGCCTGTGGAGAGAACAGATTCATGCATCTCGAGGCCCCCGACCTTCATCAGGAACGACTGCGCCGCGTGGTGTCGCTGATCAAGGCAAGCGGCGCGCAGCGGGTGCTGGACCTGGGTTGCGGGTCAGGCGGCTTGCTCCAGTACCTCCTGCGCGATACGCAGTTCACGCGGGTGGTCGGGCTGGAACTCTCCGGCGAGCTGCTGGCCCAGGCCAAGCTGCGCCTGCAAGACCTGCCGGCGGCCCGGGAAGGGCGTCTCGATCTTGTATGCGGGTCCTATGCCGAGTCTCATCCCGATCTGCTGGGCTTCGAGGCCGCCGCCATGGTCGAGACCATCGAGCATGTCCCGCCCGAGTCGCTGTCCAGGGTCGAGCGTGCCATCTTCGCCGGGTTGCGCCCGGCCATGCTGGTGATGACCACGCCCAATCACGAATACAATCCCCTCTACGACATGGCCCCCGGCGAGTTTCGTGACCCCGACCACAAGTTCGAGTGGGATCGTGCCCGCTTCCGCGACTGGGCGGCCGGCGTGGCCCGCCGTAACGGTTACCGGGTACGTTTCTCCGGCGTCGGCGAGATGCACGACTACCTCGGTCAGCCCACCCAGGTGGCGACCTTTTCCCTGCGAGATGCGGCAAGTCCTGCCTGAACGGGCTAGCGGGAAGCGGGCCGCGTCCCGGCTTCAGACGAGCCCGAGTACCAACGCTGACTCATGGAGCGTAAAGCGCAGTCCACTTCAGGGTCCGGTGTACCAGGAGTGTCTCTCCCGGGAATGCAAGCGGTATGGAGGGACTAAGCAAGGGTCGTGCATCCGGCCAGTCCCGCTATTCCTCCGGCTGGTACTTGTACCCCACGCCATAGACGGAACGCACGATCTCCCTTTCCGGCCAGACATCGGCGATCTTCTTGCGCAGCTTCTTTACATGGCTGTCCACGGTGCGTTCGGAGACGATCCGGTGGTCCCGGTACATATGGTCCATCAGCTGGTCACGGGAAAAGATCCGGCCGGGAGCATGCATCATCACCCGCAGCAACTGGAATTCCACGGCGGTCAATCCCAGGTCCTGCCCTCCTGCCAGGGCACGCCAGCCATCGTCGTCGAGGATCAGGTCACTGGAGTTGGTGGTGTCAGGGTCCAGGGTCGCCCGACTGCGTCGCAGCACCGCCTTGACGCGGGCCACGACCTCCCGCGGGCTGAAGGGCTTGCAGATGTAGTCGTCGGCACCCAATTCCAGGCCGAGCAGGCGATCCACTTCCTCGACCCGGGCGGTGAGCATGATCACCGGCAGGCGCGGCCAGCGCTGGCCGATCTCCCGGCACAGGGTGAGGCCATCGGTACCGGGCAGCATGAGGTCGAGCAGGACCAGGTCGGGAAAGCCGTCCTGGCCTGCCTGTTCGAGCCAGGCCAGCACCGCATCGCCATGGTCAAGGTGTCGTGTGACGAAGCCGCTTCCCTCCAGATAATCCGCCACCAGGCGGGCGATCTTGGGCTCGTCCTCGATGATCAGAATGCGGGGGTCGTCAGCCACGTGTTGGCTCATGCGGGCTCCTCCTTGAAGGCGGGTTCTCATCGAGCAGGGGAAAGTCCAGTTTCCAGCATAACCCACCCAGGGCGGAAGACGAGGGCGTCATCTGCCCCCCATGAGCCTTGACCAGAGCGATGGCGATGGACAGGCCCAGGCCGCTGCCGCCACTGGCGCGGTTGCGTGACCCCTCGACCCGGTAGAGACGCTCGGTGAGCCGAGGGAGTTCCGTCTCGGGGACGCCCGGTGCACTGTCCTCCCAGCAGACCCGGACACGGCCCCCCTCGACGGCGAGGCTGACACTCAGCCGCCCGGATGACTGCGTATAGGCACAGGTGTTGTCCAGCAGGTTGTTCCAGAGCTGACGCAGTCGCTGGTTGTCCCCGCGAATCCAGGCCTCACCCTGGATTCGCGTTTCCAGCCGGATGGCATTGTCATCCAGCCACCCCCTTGCCTCATCCAGCCGTTCCGCGAGTTCCTCGGCCAGGTTGAGCGGTGCCAGCTGGACTTCGAGCGCACCGGCATCGCTCTGTGACAGCAGCCGCAGATCGGCGACCAGGCGTTCGAGTTGCCCCACCTCCTGGGCCAGGGAGTGAAGGTTATCCTGGTCGAGCCGGCGGATGCCGTCCTGCATGGCCTCGATCTCGCCACGCAACACGGCGAGGGGTGTGCGCAACTCGTGGGCGATATCGGAGACCCAGCGATTGCGGGCCTCTCGGCTGGCCTCCAGGGTGCCGGCCAGGACGTTGAAGTCCTGGGCGAGTCGCGAAAGCTCGTCACGCCCGCGTTCCGGAAGGCGGATGCTGTAGTCGCCTCCGGTGAGGCGGCGTGTGGCCAGGGCCATGCTCCGGGTGCGACGACCCAGCCACCAGGACAGGCTGCCGGCCAGCAACAGGGAAGCGAACGCCAGGGCACTGATGATGATCCCCAGGTTACGTTGCTGTCGGGCCAGGAAGATACGGTCCATGCGGGCCATCAACTGCTCGGGGGGCCGGTAGCCCAGGGTTCCCACCTGCTGCTCCGCATGCTCGATGGGCAGCCAGCGTAGTCGCGTGGGGGGGCTGTCCTCGTCGGGGATCTCGGGCGTCAGGCCTATGACCGGCCGGCCCTGGGCATCATGGAGCACGAAATCATCGGGATTGCCCAGTCGCCGCTCGATCCCCTGGGGCGGCGGGCCATCTCCCGGCCAGAGCTGGCGACGCACCAGCCGTTGCCAGGCGTCGGGAGATTCCCTGAGCCACTGCCAGTCGCCGCGTCGTGCCCATTCGTCTCCCAGGCCCTCGGCAAGGGTCTGGGCGCGATTGGTCTGGGTCGTGTCCAGGTAGTTGATGAAGCCGCTGTCCAGGCTGCGTGACACGGCCAGGAAGACCATGGCGGAGATGGTCACGTTGACCACCAGGATCATCGCGAACAGCTTGACGCCCAGGCGGGAGATGGCCGGAAGACGCGGGTAACGAGGGCTCATTGGCGACTCCTGACGGGACAATCCTGCATGCAGTATCCGTGGCCGCCATGCAGTCATTGGTCAGAGAGTATGCAAGCAGTGTGCAAGCTGAGGGTTGCTCTGTCTTCCTCGAGATACGTCCTCGACGTATTTCCCGTATCTCCAGCACCTCAGGCATTCTCAATAGGGTGTCACAATGACAGCATAAAGAGGATCAGAGGCGGCGAGAGCAGCGAGAGCAGGAAGCCGCTGACCACGGCGATCGGGACGCAGACGATGCCGCCATGCTGCTGGATGACCGGCAGGGTGAAGTCCATGGAAGTGGCGCCGCCATAACCGATGGCCAGGGCGGTATGCCGCCGGATGGTCAGGGGAATCAGCACGAAGGCGAGCAGCTCCCGGGTCAGATCGTTCAAGAAGGCCACGCCGCCGAGCAGGGGGCCGAGCTGGTCACCGATCAGGATGGCCGAGAGCGAGTACCAGCCGAAGCCGGCGGCCATGGCCAGTCCCTCGTTCCAGGCCAGGCCAAGCAGGGGTGCCGACAACAGGCCGCCGGCCAGGGAGGTCGCCGCCAGGGTCAGGGCGATGGCCAGCCCGAAGCGGTTGAGCAGGATCTGCTTGAGCGGCATGCCGGAGTTGCGCAGTTGGCAACCGATCAATGCCAGCAGGAGATGGAGCGCCCAGGCGGCGAGCGTCTCGGCCTGGGCGAAGACCTCCAGGCCCAGCAGGCGATCGGCTCCCAGTCCGAGCAGCACGCCCAGCACCACCACGCCGACCAGGGCCAGCGAGCCGTTCATGGCGGCCACTTTGCTGGTGGGGGCGCCGGGGGCTATCCGGGTCGGGTCGGCACGCAGGCCGAGTCGCCGTGACAGCCACCAGAGGCCGGCCAGATTGAGGGTGCTGATGATGGCGAAGAGCGTCAGCGCCTGGCCACCCATGCGCGAGAGCTGGCCTGCCAGATCATCGAGGCCGGCCAGGCTGATGCCCATCAACAGCAGGATGACATAGACGGAGGCATTCACCCCGCGATGGATGAGGGTCAGGGTGTTGGCATGACGCACGGGCACCAGATAACCCAGCACCAAGGGAATCAGCACGATCAAGAGCCCGGATAGCATCGCCACGTCCTTCCCTGGTCGGGGGTCGCCGGTAGCGACCGAAAGGGCGGCATTCTAGCAGCCTGCCGGGGTGGGGTCCCGTCCTGCCTCGGCTCAGAGTTCCAGGGCGGTAAGGGTCAACCGGCTGCGTGTTTCCCCCTCGCGATGATATTCCACCGCCAGCATCAGGCCGGGAAGGTCGGGATGGAAGTGGAACACCAGCCGATTTTCCGGGGAATCGGACTCCCATGTCTCGATGGTCACGGCCTGGAAGACACCGGCAGGCAGGCTGAGTGCTTCCTCTTCGTGGACGCGGTATTCCAGGTGTTCCGGCTCGCCCTTGTGATCCAGATAGCGAAGCTCGCAAGGGGCACGGCCGGCGGTGCAGTCGGCGACCCGCGCCTGGCGTGACAGCTCGAACAGGGCCGTCTGGCGGTCGGGCAGGGTGGCAAGGTCATCCTTGTCCAGCCGGTAATTGCCGGCGCCGATCCCCAGTAGCGAGTAGCCACTGGCATAGGACACGGCTTGCGCCCCCTTGGGAGAAAGATAGAAGCGGCTTTGTTCGTTGCCACTGGCCACGACGATGGCGGCCTGCATCCGGCTCTGCCACTGGCCGTTCTCGCGACTCAGGCGGTGGTCGATGGTGGCATTGGGCCAGCCACGGATCTCGAGTCGGTATTCGGCATTGAACGGCCGGGGTTCCGTCAGCACGGACGCCTCGAGGAGTCCCGGCGGGACGCTCAGCATCAGCAGCAATAGCCATCGGGACATGATCATACTCCGGATGATGGGTGCGAGTACGGCAAGGCTGAGAGGCCGTGGATGACGGAAGGTTCCAGTCCATGTCTTGCGTGCTTGACATAACTAGACGACCGGTCTATTCTTTCCGGTATGAAGACGCGAGCCACCCGTGACATGCTGATCGACATCGGCACCGATATCATTGCCGAGCAGGGCTTCAATGCCACCGGCATCAACGCGGTGCTGAGCCGGGCCGGGGTCCCCAAGGGATCCTTCTACCATTACTTCTCGAGCAAGGAAGATTTCGGCCTGGCCGTGATCGACGCCTTCGCCGAGGCCCATGACCGCAGGCTGGCCGATGTCTTCGAAGATGTCGGTATTTCGCCCCTGGAACGCCTGCGTCGTTTCCTGGCTCTGGGCAAGGCCGACATGGCGTCCTGCGATCATTCCCGGGGCTGTCTGATCGGTAACCTCGGCCAGGAACTCTCGGCCCGCAACGAGGTGTTCCGGGCCCGCCTCGATGGGGTTCTCAGCGCCTGGGAGCGCCGCCTGGTGGACTGTCTCGAGCAGGCCCAGGCCGACGGGCAGGTGCCCGCGGATCTCGATCCTTCCGCCCTGGCGGCTTTTATCATGGCCGGTTGGGAAGGCGCGATCCTGCGTGCCAAGACCGTGAAGTCACCGGCGCCCATGGAGTGCTTCGAGGAGATACTCTTCACTCGCGTTCTGACCCCGGACGGCCTCATCCCGAGCTGATTCATCCAGGTCACCGTCATGACAGTCGCCCGATAGTTTTTTAGTAGACCGGTCTATATTCAACCCGGTTCACTCATCAACCTTCACTCATCAACCAACAGCATCAACCCATATCAACAGGAGCCAGCTAAATGTCCGAGATCAACGGCAAGGTTGTCATCATTACCGGCGCCAGCAGCGGCCTTGGCGAAGCCACCGCCCATCGCCTGGCCAGGGGCGGGGCCAAGCTCGTCCTCGGCGCTCGCCGTGAGGATCGTCTGAAGTCACTGGTCGATGCCATCGTCGACGAGGGCGGCGAGGCCATCTACCGCGTCACCGACGTGACCGACCGCGATCAGGTCGAGGCGCTGGCCGCCGCGGCCAAAGGGACCTACGGCCGCATCGACGTGCTGGTCAACAATGCCGGCCTGATGCCACTGTCACCGCTCGATCAGCTCAAGGTCGACGAGTGGGAACAGATGGTCGACGTCAACATCAAGGGCGTGCTCTACGGCGTCGCCGCGGTACTGCCTACCATGCGCGAGCAGCATGCCGGCCACATCATCAACCTCTCCTCCGTGGCCGGCCATGTGGTCTTCCCCTCGGCGGCGGTCTACTGCGCCACCAAATACGCCGTCAAGGCGCTATCCGAGGGCATCCGTCAGGAAGGAGGCGAGGAGATCCGCTCCACCAACATCTCCCCCGGCGCCGTGGCCACCGAGCTGACGTCCACCATCAGCGATCCCGAGACCGCCCAGGGGGTGAACAAGCTCTACGAGATGGCCATCGATGCCGATGCCATCGCCCGGGCGATCGCCTACGCCATCGAGCAACCGGCGGATGTGGATGTCAACGAGCTGATCATCCGGCCGACCAAGCAGCCGCTGTAAGCGCCTAGTCCGCCGAGCACGGCCGGGCGTTGACGCCCGGCTCCCCTTTTCGGCCGTGGCCTTTGCAGGCCCACGGCCTTCGTCTCAGAGAGAGGGAAGATCATGACCGACAAGTCCGACTATCAACCGCCCCGGGTCTGGGAGTGGGGAAGCGAGAGCGGTGGCCAGTTCGCGAGCATCAATCGTCCCGTGGCCGGTCCGACCCACGACAAGACCCTGCCGGTGGGGCAGCACCCGCTGCAGCTCTACTCCCTGGCGACGCCCAATGGCGTGAAGGTGACCGTCATGCTCGAGGAGCTTCTGGCGCTGGGCCACAAGGATGCCGACTATGATGCCTGGCTGATCCAAATCGGCGACGGCGACCAGTTCTCCAGCGGCTTCGTCTCGATCAATCCCAACTCCAAGATCCCGGCGATGGTCGATCACTCCAGTAAAACGCCGGTCCGTGTTTTCGAGTCCGGGGCCATCCTGCTCTACCTGGCCGAGAAGTTCGGCGCCTTCCTGCCACAGGACCTCGGTGCGCGTACCGAGACCCTTAACTGGCTGTTCTGGCAGATGGGATCGGCGCCCTATGTCGGTGGAGGTTTCGGCCACTTCTACGCCTATGCGCCGGAGAATCTCGAATACCCAATCAATCGCTTCACCATGGAGACCAAGCGCCAGCTCGACGTGCTGGATCGCACCCTGGCCGAACGCGAGTACATCGCCGGCGATGACTACACCATCGCGGATATCGCCATCTACTCCTGGTATGGCGCTCTGGTCGAGGGACGCCTGTATGCCGCCGATGAGTTCCTGGCCGTGGACGAGTATCCGCACGTCCAGCGCTGGGCAAGGAACATCGCCGCGCGTCCGGCGGTCAGGCGTGGTCGCATTGTCAACCGCACCTGGGGTGAGCCATCGGAGCAGTTGCATGAGCGCCACGACGCCAGCGACTTCGAGACCCGGACCCAGGACAAGATGTGATGGCGCCAGGCCCGGGTGACCCCGGCCTTCAGGTCTTCGACTGCAGGCGCTCGAGCTCCGGGCTGAGCGTGATCGGGTAGCCGCTCTCACCCTCCTCTAGGCGCCTGACGTCCTCGGGGAAACGGGCCAGGGCATCCGCGACTCGCTCGCGCGCGTCCTCGGCGCCGGCCATCTCGGCCTCGTCGAGACGACCCGCCCGCACCAGCGGGCGCAGCGCCGGCTCGCCGGCGTCGATGGCCTCATCGCGCAGTGCGATGATATCCCCCACGTAGCGACCCTGGGCGTCCTGGCGGCGGTAGAATTGCTTGCGGCAGGGCAGGTTGATCTTGCCCGGGGAGTGCTTGACCCGTGGCGTGCCGGCGTACTCCACCAGCTTGTAGGAGAGGTCGATCACCGGCGCATCGGCGGCAACACCCATCTGGGTGCCCACGCCGAAGGCGTCGATGGGGGCGCCGTCCTCCAGCAGGTCGGCGATCCTGTGTTCATCCAGGCCACTGCTGGCGACGATCGAGATGTCAGAGTGTCCGGCCTCGTCGAGCAGGGCGCGAGCCTGCTTGGCCAGTTCACCCAGGTCGCCGGAGTCGAGCCGGATGGCCTTGATGCCCACCTCGGGTTCCTCGCGCATCACCTGGATCACCTTGCGTACCCCTTCCAGGGTGTCGTGTGTATCGACCAGCTGGGTGGCACCGGGATAGTGGCGGGCGAAGGCACGAAAGGCCTCGGTTTCGTTGTCATGGGCGAGGATGTAGCTATGCGCCATGGTGCCGTTGATCGCCAGGTCGTGGCGCAGGCCACCGAGCACGTTGCTGGTGCCGGCAAGCCCCGCGGTACGGTAGGCACGCACCCCGCGCACGGCAGCGTCCACGCCATGCATACGGCGCATGCCGAAGTCCACCACCGGCCGGCCTTGCGCCGCCATCACGAGGCGCACCGCCTTGGAGGCGAGCACCGTCTCCAGCTGTACCAGGTTCATCACCAGGCTTTCCAGCAGTTGGGCCTGGGCGATGGGCGCATCCACTTCCAGGAATGGCTCATTGGCGAACACCGGTGTGCCCTCGGGCAATGTCCAGATATCGCCCGTGAAGCGCCAGTTGCCGAGCCAGTCGAGGAAGCCCTGGTCGAACTTTCCGGTGTCGGCCAGGAGTGACAGGGCCTCGTCGCCGAAGCGCAGCCGGCTGAGCAGCTCCGCCGCGTGCTGCTGACCGCAGGCCAGCATGAAGCGCCGGGTGGGCGGCATCTGGCGAAAGAAGAGGCTGAAGGTGGCGCGTTCGTGTATCCCCTCCTTCCAGTAGGCCTGGGTCATGGTCAGCTGGTAGAGGTCGGTGAGCAGGGCCAGCTCGCCCTCCCTGATCTCCAGCGGGGTCGACTCCCTCATGCACGCACCTCGACACCGGCATCGGCGAAGTCACGGCGGCACGCCTCGACCGCATCGGGGTCCACCGCAGCGGAGAGGCCCTCCAGCAGCAGGGTGGTGAAGCCTTCCCGGCCAGCCGCCAGTACCGTGGCATGGACGCAAACATCCAGAGCCAGGCCGCAGACGATCACGCGCTCGACTCCCTTCTCGCGCAGATAGCCGCCGAGGCCGGTACCGTCGAAGGCCGAATAGGCGTCGACGTCGAAGGCGGTGGCCTTGCTGATACGGATGGTGGCGTCGTCCAGAGCCAGGTCGGGGTGATAGGCCGCCCCCCGGGTATCCTGAACGCAGTGCACGGGCCAGGGTCCACCCCGGTGTTCGAAGCTGACATGGTCGATCGGGTGCCAGTCCCGGGAGGCCACGACCAGACTCCCGGCCTTTCTGGCGGTCTCGATCTCGGCATTGATGCCCGGGACCAGGGCGCTGCCGCCCTGAACCGCCAGGGCGCCGCCCTCACAGAAATCGTTCTGCATGTCCACGACCAGCAGGGCATCCCTGGGTCCATAGTCGACGTGCATTGTCATGGTTAACCTCCTATGGGGCCGCTGAATGGCTACCTATCAGCCTACTCACAGATGTGAGGCCCGTGTAGCAAAAGCGCAACCCCAACGGTCGTCATCACGTCGCCATGATCAGCCGCGGTGCCGGTGGCGCGATTCTCAATAGCCGGCGTCCGGATCCACGGTGTCGAGCGCCTCGCCTGCCTCGAAGGCGCGCAGGGCCTGGGCTACCTGGTCCAGGGCTTCCTTCATCGGCGTGGGGCCGGCCATGTGCGGTGTGACCCAGACTCGTGGATGGCCCCAGAGCGGATTTTTCTCGGGTAACGGCTCCTCGGGGAAGGCATCCAGGATGGCGCCGCGCAGCCGACCCTCTTGCTCGCCCGGGCCTAGTGCGTCGAGAAGGGCGGCTTCATCGACCAGGGTCCCGCGGCCCGGGTTGATCAGGCTGGCGCCCGCCGGTAGCCGGGCCAGCGTCTCGGCGTTGATGACATGACGGGTCGCTCGCGTGTCCGGGAGCAGCAGGACCAGGCTGCGTACCTGGCCGAGCAGTTCCCGCAGGCCCTCGTCGCCGTGGTGGCAGATGATATCGGGGAGCTGCTTGGGCGACCGGCTCCAACCATGCACCGCAAAGCCGTCGGCGGCGACCATGGCGGCGACCTTCGCTCCGATGGCTCCCAGGCCGAGCACCCCCACCGGCCAGTCGTCCTTGTCGACCACCGCATGCTCATGCCAGTCGCGACGAGCCTGCTGGCGACGGTAGCGGTCGAAATCGCGCTGGAAGTGCAGAACCCCATAGCGGACATAGTCGCCGATCAACTCGGCCATGCCGGCATCGCGCAGCTTGATGATGGGCACACCCGCCGGCAGCCCCGGGTTGTTCAGCAGGGCGTCGACGCCGGCACCCAGGTTGACGATCCCCTTGAGTCGAATGGGCTCCCTCAATAACTCGGCGCTGGGTTTCCAGGCCGCGAGATAGTCGGCCTCACGACGCCTGGCGGCGGGTGCCTCGCTGGTGATGACGTCGGCCTCTGGGAGACGCTCGGCCAGGGCATGGCGCCAGGCGTCGCCATCCTCGATATGAACCAGGACTCTCATTCGGGTACCTCTCGCTGGAGGGGATTCGGTCTCGAAAAGGCTAGCGTCGGTGACAGGCGTCGAGCGGGTCAAGGAAATGCTTGACCACAGACCATGGGTTGGCAGTAACCTCGGGCCAAGGGGTTGATCTGCGTCAGCCGGCCAGCCGATGCGCCCCTTGGTCCGGCCCTCTTTCAAGGAACAAGAGATGGCCGGTTTTTGTTGATCACACAATGGCGAGTGGCCACATGAATCAGGTTTCCCTGCCCTTCACTCGAGAGGAATATGCCAGTCGCCTCTGGAAGGTGCGCGCCGAGATGGCCAGTCGTGGCATCGATGTGTTGATCGTCAGCGATCCTTCCAACATGGCCTGGCTCACCGGTTATGACGGCTGGTCCTTCTATGTGCACCAGTGCGTGCTGGTGGGCCTCGAGGGGGAGCCGGTCTGGTACGGTCGACGCATGGATGCCAACGGGGCGCTGCGGACCTGCTGGATTCATCCGGACAATATCACCTATTACCCCGATTATTATGTCCAGAACCCGGACATGCACCCCATGGACTACCTGGCCCAGACCGTTCTGCCGGATCGCGGCTGGCATCAGGGGGTCGTGGGGATGGAGATGGACAACTACTACTTCTCGGCCAAGGCCTACCAGTGTCTGTTGCGTGAGCTGCCCCATGCCCGCTTTCTGGACGCCAATGCCCTGGTGAACTGGTGTCGTGCCATCAAGTCGCCCCAGGAGGTGGCCTACATGCGCGTGGCGGCCAGGATCGTCGAGGGCATGCACTCACGGATCCTCGAGGTGATCGAGCCTGGTCTGCCGAAGAGCAAGCTGGTCTCGGAGATCTACCGGGTGGGGATCGAGGGGTGGACCAATGAAGACGGCAAGGTGTTCGGCGGCGACTACCCGGCCATCGTACCGTTATTGCCTACCGGCGCGGCTGCGTCCGCCCCCCACCTGACCTGGGATGACACTCCCTTTCGCGAAGGCGAAGGCACCTTCTTCGAGATTGCCGGTTGCTATAAGCGTTATCACGCCCCGATGTCGCGCACCGTCTTCCTCGGCAGGCCGCCACAGGAGTTCCTGCGTGCCGAGTCGGCCCTGCTCGAAGGCATCGAGAACGGCCTGGCGGTGGCCAAGCCGGGCAACCGCACCGCGGATATCGCCATGGCGCTGGGCTCGGCCATGGACAAGTATGGCTTCGACCGTGGCGGCGCCCGTTGCGGCTACCCCATCGGCATTTCCTACCCCCCGGATTGGGGCGAGCGCACCATGAGTTTGCGTCCCTCCGACGAGACGATCCTGCAGCCGGGGATGACCTTCCACTTCATGCCGGGGCTTTGGGAGGACGACTGGGGCCTGGAGATCACCGAGAGTATCCTGATCACCGAGACCGGCTGCGAGACGCTGGCCGACTTCCCCCGTCAGCTGTTCGTGCGCTGAGCTGAAGCGACAATTGTCCACAGCGAGGGTTGCCGCATCAGCCCCTGGCCTGTTTAGAATAAGGAGTCCTAGATAATGACCAAGCGTCCCAGCCGAATGCGGCCCAGCCCGATGTCCGCCACCGTCGACTTCGACGCGGACGGTGTTCAGCACGGCTTTCTCAAGTTGCCGATCTCGGTCGATGAGTCGGCCTGGGGCGCGGTGATGATTCCGGTCACCGTGGTTCGAAATGGCCCCGGGCCGACGGCCCTGCTAACCGGCGGTAACCACGGCGACGAGTACGAGGGCATCATTGCGCTGATGAAGCTGTCCAATGAACTCCGTGCCGAGGAGATCACGGGGCGGGTAATCATCGTGCCCATGATGAACATTCCCGCGGCGATGGCCGGCAAGCGGACCTCGTCGATGGACGGCGGTAACCTCAACCGCAGTTTCCCCGGTGATCCCGACGGGACGGTGACCGAGAAGATCGCCGATTACTTCACCCGAGTCATGGTGCCGATGAGCGATGTGGTTCTCGATCTGCACTCGGGGGGTCGAACCCTGGATATCATCCCCTTCGGCGCCTCTCATGTGCTGGAGAATGCCGATCAGCAGCGCCAGGCGCTGGAAGGGGCCAAGGCCTTCGGTGCCCCCTATGCCATGATGATGTTCGAGCTCGATGCCGCGGCGCTCTTCGATACCGTGGTGGAGAGCCAGGGCAAGGTGTTCGTGGCCACCGAACTCGGTGGTGGCGGTACATCTACACCTCAGAGTCTGGCCATTACCGAACGCGGCATCCGCAACTTTCTCATCCAGTTCGGCCTGATGGTGGGCGAGGTGGAGATGCCGGCCGAGCCCCAGGTCTACCTGGACATGCCCGATGCCAGCTGTTACGTGCAGAGCGAGCATGCCGGCTTGCTGGAACTGACATTGGCCTTGGGTGATCCCGTCGAGAAGGGCCAGGTGATCGCGCGCATCTATGACATGACGCGCAGCGGCAAGCCACCGGTGGAGTACCATGCCGAGCGCAGCGGCATCCTTGCCGCCAGGCGCTTCCCCGCCCTGGTCCACATGGGCGATACCATTGCCGTGATCGCCGAAGTCGTCGACTCCCTGGGTTGAGACATGCCGCCGAGACGCCCATGAAGCTTGATCGTTATGATCTGAAGATCCTCGAGATCCTTTCCCGGGACGGACGCATCACCAAGTCGAAGCTGGCCGAGGCGATCAACCTTTCCGTCAGCCCCTGCTGGGAGCGGGTTCGGCGCCTGGAGAAGGCCGGCATCATCGAAGGGTATAGCGCCTGGATCAATACCCATGCCCTGGTAAAACGCACGCCGGTCTGGGTGCAGATCGAACTCAAGGCCCACAATGCCGAGAGCTTCCAGCGCTTCGAGGCGCTGGTCCAGGAGACGCCTGAAGTGACCGAGTGCGTGGCCGTGGGTGGTGGGGTGGACTACCTGATCAAGGTCGAGGCCCTGAGCATCGACGCCTACCAGCGGTTGATCGATACCTGGCTCACGGGTGAGGCTGGTATCGAGCGCTATTTCACCTATATCGTCACCAAGGCGGTAAAGCGACCTCGGCCGGGGCTCAGCCTGGAGGATTTTCCTGGTATCGGGCCAACGAATTTACAGCGTTGATGTATCGAAGAAGGAACTGTTTTAAGCTTGTCGGTGAGGGGTGGGCAAGGGTCCATCCATGCCGGGCGATCATGCTGGCACATCACCTCTATGGTGCCGGTTCGAGTTTGCTAGCGCCCTGGAAGTTTTCTAGATCGCCTGACACAGAGAGATAACGATGTCCTATTTCACGATTGCCGGGGTGCAGATGGTTGCCTTGCACCACGGCGACAATACCGAAGCCATGCGCCACCGGGTCAACGTACTGATGAGCCGTTTCCCCCAGGTGCAGATGGTCCTCTTCAGTGAGCTGATGCCCATGGGTGCCTCGCCGCACCATGCCCAGCCGATGCCCAGCAACGCCGAGGCGATGTTCTGCCAGCTGGCCGAACAGCATCGTATCTGGTTGATTCCCGGTTCGATGTTCGAGGAGGTCGAGGGAGACGTCTACAACACCCTCTCGGTGATCAATCCCCATGGCCAGGTGATGGCGCGATACCGCAAGATGTTTCCCTTCCTGCCCTACGAGGCGGGTGTGGAGAGCGGCAGCGAATTCGTCACCTTCGATGTGCCCAATGTCGGGCGCTTCGGGGTGTCGATCTGCTATGACATGTGGTTCCCCGAGACCACTCGCACCCTCGTTGCCATGGGTGCCGAGGTGATCCTGCATCCCACCATGACCGATACCATCGACCGGGATATCGAACTGTCCATCGCTCGCACCAATGCCGCGGTGAACCAGTGCTACTTCTTCGACATCAACGGTGCCGGGGCCCTCGGTAACGGCCGCTCTATCGTCGTCGGGCCCTCGGGTGACGTCATTCACCAGGCGGGTACGGGCGAGGAAATCATGCCCATCGAGGTCGACATCAACCGGGTGCGCCGCGAGCGCGAGACTGGCCTTAGAGGTCTGGGTCAGCCGTTGAAGAGCTTCCGCGATCGACAGGTGGACTTTACATTGTATCAGAACCCGGACCGCTCGTCGCCCTTTCTCGACACCCTGGGTCCGCTGGCCAAGCCGCTGCGGGCCAATGTCGAGGAATACTGATCACTCGCCGTTATGACGGCAACGACGTTGGAAGCCCGATCATGATGGAACGCCTGATTCGATTCTTGCGAGGTTTGTTCGATAACCCCAACCCCCGAGCCAAAAATGTGACGGCCAGCCGGGCACCTTCCACGACCGATGGAGCGACAACGATGGAAAAAATTACAACTATCGCCGATGTTCGCCGTTACTTCCGCAACAAGAAGGAGCCGACCTACTTCATCTCGGCGACCAACTTCAATCTGTTGGGGATTGATGACTGGGTGGGTAACTTTCGTCACATCAACTACATCAATTGCTTCGATGGCCAACAGCGCAATGTCTTCGTGCCCAAGGAGAAGTTTCCTCGTGACTTCGAAAGCATCGAGGACATCAATAACTACCTGCTCGAGCACAAGGAGGTCATTGACTTCATCCAGTCCCGTGCCGACGGCGACAACGCGGGCACAGCCGCCTTCCTGATGTTCGATGAGCATACCGAGGACGTCTGCAAGCAACTGGGCCTCAAGGTTGCCTTCCCGCCGGCGAATCTGCGCAGCCGCATGGACAACAAGATCGAGACGGTACGCATCGGCAACAAGGCCGGGGTGCCCAGCGTGCCCAATGTCCTGGCCAAGGTGGGCAGCTACAAGGAACTGGGCGAGGTGAGCAAGGAGCTGGGTAATGACCTGGTCATCCAGACCGCCTTCGGGGATTCCGGCCATACCACCTTCTTCATCTCCAGCGAGGACGACTACTACAAGCATGCCGAGGAGATAGAGGCCGAACCCGAAGTCAAGATCATGAAGCGCATCAACTGCCGCGGCTCGGCCATCGAGGCCTGTGCTACGCGCAGCGGCACGGTCGTCGGCCCGCTGATGACCGAACTGGTCGGCTTCAAGTCCCTGACACCCTACAAGGGCGGCTGGTGCGGCAACGAGATGTTCGCCGGCGCTTTCAGCCAAGAAGTCTGTGAAAAGGCCCGGTCCTTCACCTTCCAGTTTGGCGAGGCACTGAGGGAAGAGGGATACCGCGGTTACTTCGAACTCGACTTCCTGATCGACATGGACAATGGTGAGGTCTACCTGGGTGAACTCAATCCCCGTGTCACCGGGGCCAGTTCCCTGACCAATGTGGCCGCCTTCGCCCATTCCGATATCCCGCTGTTCCTCTTCCACCTGCTGGAGTTCTCCGACGTCGACTTCGATCTCGACATCGACGAGATCAACGAGCGCTGGGCGCATCCCGACAGCGTCGACAGCTGGAGCCAGCTGGTCATCAAGCATACCGACGAGAGTATCGACCTGCTGACCCAGGCACCCCGCACCGGTGTCTGGCGCATGAATGACGATGGCAGCGTCGCGTATGATCACTACAGCTATCACCCCCATGCCGCCGAAAGTGACAAGGAAGGTTTCTTCCTGCGCATCAGCGGTACCGGTGACTTCCGTTACGAGGGGGCGGATCTCGGCATCCTGATCACCCGCGGGCGTTTGATGGATGATGACTTCCAGCTCAACGAGCGGGCCAAGGCCTGGATCGATGGTATCCGTGGCCAGTATGCCGGCCAGTCGCTGCAGGATCCGGTGGTGGAGCAGGTAGCCGTGAGCCACGCTGTCGGTGGCGGCAACTTCAAGATACTCTGAGGGGAGAGACGTCGCCTCGTCACCTTCGGGTGGCGGGCTCGTCTGCACCATGGACAAGACGCTGGTTTTCCGCACTGTGCATGAGGAGGCGCCCGGGTCGAAATGGCGCTCCCTGTTCGACTACCATTGGACGGCCTACGAGCAGTGGTTCCTGGCCGAGGGGGAGCGCGAGCGACCTGCCTACCTGGCCTGCCACAATGCACTGCGTCGCCACATGCCCGAACTGCTGGGAACCTACCGGGAGCTTTGCGACCTGGCCGGGGGAGGGGATCTGGCCTCGCGGCTGCTCAGCCTCTACCGGCCACCTCCCTATATCACCGGTTGCTCCCAGGCTGTCCTGACGAGCCCCAACTCCACCCTGCTGGCCCGCAACTACGACTACCCGCCGGAACTCTGCGAGGGCACCATTCTCTATACCCGCTGGAACCAGCGGCGGGTGATCGCCATGACCGACTGCCTCTGGGGCGTGCTCGACGGGATGAACGACAGCGGGCTGGCCGTGTCGCTGGCCTTCGGGGGACGCCGGGTGGTGGGCGATGGCTTCGGGGCGCCGATAATCCTGCGCTACCTGCTGGAGTTCTGCGATACCGTGCCCGAGGCCGCCGAGGTGCTTGCCCGGGTGCCCACCCACATGGCTTACAACATCACCGTGGCGGATTCTGCGGGACGCTATGTCACGGCGATGATCGCCCCGGATCGCCGGGCCAGCATTCGGCGCATCCCGGTGGCCACCAATCACCAGAAGAAGATCGAGTGGTATGCCCACGCCCTGGCATCCGAGACGCTGATTCGCGAGCGTCAGTTGTCGATTCTGGTGGATGACGACGCCACCACCGAGGAACGGCTGATCTCCGCCTTCTCCTCACCGCCACTCTTTCGCCATGACTACCGGCGTGGCCTGGGCACCGTCTATACCGCGGTGTATCGCCCGAGGGAAGGTCGTGCCCAGTTCCACTGGCCGGGCAAGTGGTTGAATCTTTCTTTCGACGAATTTCCCGAGGAGAGCCTCACGGTGCGCTATGGCGCACGTAACCTGCAGATGGGCTGAGGCCATTATCGGCCGAGTTAGCTTTTGACCACTACGACTACGGATGGGTGTCGCCATGCAAGAGAGTAGCCATACCGAAACGTCCTACACGGCATTGGGCTTCTACCACAAGATCTCCCAACTGCGCGCCGATACCTGGAACGCGCTGAAGCGGGATCTCGGCCAGCTGATCCGCCTGGATGACGACGCCCGGTCAAAGACCCTGATCAAGGCCATCGATATCAAGATGACCCGGCTGGAGATCATCGAGGACTACCACGCCTTTCCCTCCAAGGAAGATTTCCGTCACCTCTGGGCCCTGTTCAACCGTAGGGAATATGCCCTGCTGGAGAAGGTGGTCAAGCGACTGGTTCGCGCGCTGATCAGCGAGTCCTATCGTCGCCGAAATGTCGACCTCTCCGAGACCGATGCCGATGCCGAGGACATGGAGAACCTGGACGCCCTGGCCCAGTTGCGGCGCGGGCATCCGGCGTCGAACAGCTCGGCACAGCCGTATTTCGAACTGCTGATCGTCGATAACCTCTCTGTCCAGGAGGAGGAGGTAGTACGTGAGGCTTTCCACAACATGCGACGCCCCGAGGACAAGTTCGTCTATGACGTGGTCACGGTGCGCAGTTTCGAGGATGCGCTGATCGCAGTGCTGATCAATCCCAATATCCAGGCCTGCCTGATCCGCTACGAGTTTCCCTACAAGTCCAAGTACAACCTCAGCGCCCTGCGCAACTATCTGGAGGGCATCTCCGAGAAGTCGCTCGAGCACCAGACCGAGTCGGAGCGCAGCATCCTGCTCAGCTCGATGATCAATGAGCTGCGCCCGGAAATCGATCAGTTCCTGGTCACCAGCGGCGACGTGGAGGCCACGGCGAGCCGCGATATCCGTTACTTCAACCGCATCTTCTACCGCGAGACGGACTACATCGAGCAGCATCACACCATCCTGCGGGCCATCGACAACCGCTATCGCACGCCCTTCTTCGATGCCCTGCGCGAGTACAGCAAGAAGCCCACCGGTGTCTTCCACGCCATGCCCATCTCCCGGGGCAAGTCGATCACCCGCTCCCACTGGGCCGGGCAGATGATCGATTTCTATGGCATCAACATCTTCCTGGCCGAGACCTCGGCGACATCCGGCGGGCTGGATTCACTGCTGCAGCCCTATGGGCCGATCAAGAAGGCTCAGGAGTATGCCGCCCGTGCCTTCGGCGCGCGCCAGAGCTTCTTCGTCACCAATGGCACCTCCACCGCCAACAAGATCGTGGTCCAGGCGCTGGTCAAGCCGCGCGATATCGTCCTGATCGACCGCGACTGTCACAAGTCGCACCATTACGGCATAGTGCTGGCCGGGGCTCATGCCAGCTACCTGGATTCCTACCCCCTCAATGATTACTCCATGTACGGGGCCGTGCCACTGCACGAGATCAAGAAGACGCTGCTGGGCTACAAGCGTTCCGGCCAGCTCCACAAGGTCAAGATGCTGCTGTTGACCAACTGCACCTTCGACGGCGTGGTCTACAATGTTCGCCGCGTCATGCAGGAATGCCTGGCCATCAAGCCGGACCTGGTCTTCCTGTGGGACGAAGCCTGGTTCGCCTTCGCCGGCTTCAACCCGACCTATCGGCCGCGTACCGCCATGCATGCCGCCCGCACCCTGCGCGACCGCTACCGCAGCGAGAGTTATCGTGAAGAATACGAGGCCTGGAAGGCCGAGTTCGATGCACTCGACCCCGACGATGACGCCACCTGGCTCGAGCAACGTCTGATGCCGGACCCGGACCTGGTGCGTATCCGGGCCTATGCCACTCATTCCACCCACAAGACCCTGACCTCGCTGCGCCAGGGCTCGATGATCCACGTCTGGGACCAGGATTACCGTCAGAAGGTCGAGGCACCGTTCCACGAGGCCTACATGACCCATACCTCGACCTCGCCCAACTACCAGATCATCGCCTCCCTGGACGTGGGACGCATGCAGGCCGAGATGGAGGGCTTCGAGCTGGTCCATGCCCAGGTCGAGGCGGCGCTGTCGCTGCGCGAACAGCTCTATAGCCACCCGCTGTTGCAGAAGTATTTTCGGGTACTCAAGAACAGCGACATGGTGCCCGAGCAATACCGCGAATCCGGCGTCGAGTCCTACTATGACCCGGTGACCGGCTGGAACCAGATGGAGGAGGCCTGGGCGAAGGACCAGTTCGTGGTCGACCCCTGCCGGGTCACCATCGCCATCGGCACCACCGGCGTGGACGGCGATACCTTCAAGAACGACTACCTGATGAACAAGTACGGCATTCAGATCAACAAGACCTCGCGCAATACCGTGTTGTTCATGACCAATATCGGCACCTCCCGGGGGTCCATCGCCTACCTGCTGGATGTGCTCATCAAGCTGGCCAAGGAGTTCGAGTATCGCTGGGAGGAGAGCAGCCGTCCCGAGCGCAAGATCATCGAGAATCGGGTGCGTTCGCTGACCCAGGAACTGCCGCCCTTGCCGGACTTCAGCCGTTTCCACGATGCCTTCCGGCCGGGAGGAGAGACCCCCGAAGGCGACATCCGGCAGGCCTTCTTCCTCAGCTACGACGACGAAAACACCGAGTACCTGCGCTTCGACAACGGCGAGCTCCAGGCGCAGATGCGTGGCGGGCGTGACGTCGTCTCGGCGAGCTTCGTGATTCCCTATCCGCCCGGCTTTCCGGTGCTGGTGCCGGGCCAGGTGGTCAGCGAGGAGATCCTCTACTTCCTGCAGGCCCTGGACGTCACCGAGATCCATGGCTATCGCCCGGAGCTGGGCCTGCTGGTCTTCACCGAGGAAGCCCTGATCAATCCAGAGGCAGGCTGAGACCGGCGCCTGTTGCCCATGCGGCGCTCTCTCCCCGAAAGGAAGGGAGCGCAGAAAAAACGCCATCTTCCCTGCCCAGGACAAAAAAACCCGTCTCGGCGGGGCGCATCAACAAAAAGTTCCTTTCGACACTCTCCCTTATCATGACGGTATCGCGCAGCCGTCCGGCCGCCGTTCGTTTTTGCTACCACCGGTGCAGTCCCGAGGCGTCACCGGTGTTCAGGGGAGGTGCTCATGAAACTATCCAAGACACTGGTCGATGCGCTGGATGATCCACGCCTGTTTCGTCAATATGCCTATGTGGACGGCAAGTGGACCCATGGCGACGAGGGACGCGAGGAGGCCGTCACCGATCCGTCCACCGGCGAGGCCATCGGCCATATCCCCTGGCTCGAACCCGCCCAGGTCGTCGCTGCGGTGGATGCGGCAGAGGCGGCCTTCGTGTACTGGCGTGCCTTGCGAGCCGATGAGCGTTGTGAGCGACTGCTGGCCTGGTACGACCTGCTCCAGGCCAACCGCGAGGATCTTGCGACGATCATGACCCTCGAGCAGGGCAAGCCGCTGCCGGATGCCCGTGGCGAGGTCGAGTATGGTGCCAGCTTCGTGCGCTGGTTCGCCGAGGAAGGCAAGCGTACCTTCGGTGAGACCATCCCCAGCCACATCCCCAATGCCGCCCTTGGCACCATCAAGGAACCGGTGGGCATCGCCGCCCTGATCACCCCGTGGAACTTCCCGCTGGCGATGATCACCCGCAAGGCGGCGGCGGCCATGGCCGCCGGTTGCACGGTGATCGTCAAGCCGGCCAACGAGACACCCTTCTCCGCCCTGGCCCTGGCCGAACTCGCCGAGCGCGCCGGCATTCCCGCCGGTGTCTTCAATGTGGTGCTCGGTGATCCTCCCGAGATCTCCCGGGTCCTGTGTGCGGAGGATCGGGTCAAGGCACTGTCCTTCACCGGATCCACCCGGGTCGGCCGGCTGCTCCTGGAGCAGTGCGCCAATACGGTGAAGCGGGTGTCTCTTGAACTGGGCGGCAATGCCCCCTTTATCGTCGGGCCGGACATGGACCCCAGGGAAGCGGCCCTGGCCGCCGTGGCCGCCAAGTTCCAGACCGCCGGCCAGGACTGTCTCGCCGCGGACCGTATCCTGGTTCACGAGTCGATTCATGACGACTTCGTCGAACACTTCGCCGAGCGCATGGCGGCACTGACCGTGGGCAACGGCCTGGAAAGCGAGATCGACCTGGGCCCGCTGATCCATCGCCAGGCGGTCGAGAAGGCCGCGGCCATCGTCGACGACGCCATCTCCAAGGGTGCCACCCTGGTGGCTGGCGACCAGAGCCAGGCACCGGGCGAGAACTTCTTCATGCCGGTGCTGCTCACCAACGTGACCCACGACATGAAGATCTGGCATGAGGAGAGCTTCGCCCCGGTGGCCGGCATCACCGCCTACGCCAACGATGATCAGGTCATCGAGATGGCCAACGACACCGAGTACGGCCTCGCGGCCTACCTCTACACCCACGACATCCGCCGCATCTGGAAGATCATGCGGGCGCTGGAATTCGGTATGGTCTCGGTCAACTCGGTGAAGATGACAGGTCCCCCGGTGCCCTTCGGCGGCGTCAAGCACTCTGGCCTCGGCCGCGAGGGCGGGGTGACCGGCATCGA
>NZ_JBDNGD010000129.1:0-10958 GCF_041689495.1 Halomonas sp.
GATGAAGACGATCACCTGATGGTGGTCATCGGTGCGGCACTGCATCGCTTTCGACGGCGCCATTGAGGCAACTCGCCCATTGATTAACTTCTGACAACGACAGGGTCATGACCATGAGCCAGAGCCAAATTCCCCTGGGGATCACCGATGTAGTATTGCGAGACGCCCACCAGTCGCTCTTTGCTACCCGAATGCGGCTGGATGACATGTTGCCTATCGCCGAGAAGCTCGACAAGGTCGGCTTCTGGTCACTGGAGTCATGGGGCGGTGCGACCTTCGATGCGTGTATTCGCTATCTCGGGGAAGATCCCTGGGAACGCATTCGTGCCTTGAAGGAAGTCATGCCCAACACCCCGCAACAAATGCTGCTTCGTGGGCAGAACCTGCTCGGCTATCGCCACTACGCCGACGACGTGGTCGAGCGTTTTGTCGAGCGCGCCAAGCTCAATGGCATCGATGTCTTCCGCGTCTTCGACGCCATGAACGACCCGCGCAACCTCGAGCGCGCCATCCATGCCGTCCGCCAGGTCGACGGGCATGCCCAGGGCACGCTCTCTTATACGGTGAGTCCTGTTCATACGCTGGACGGCTGGGTCGAACTTGGCAGGACCATCGCCGACATGGGCGCCGATTCGCTGGCGATCAAGGACATGGCCGGCCTGCTCAAGCCCTATGACGCCTTCGAACTGGTCACCAAGCTCAAGGCAGTCCTGGATATTCCCATCCAGTTACATTGTCACGCGACGACCGGCCTCTCCACTTCGACCATCCTCAAGGCCGCCGAGGCCGGTATCGACAATGTCGATACGGCGATTTCCTCCATGTCGATGACCTATGGCCATAGCCCCACGGAATCGGTGGTCGCCATTCTTCAGGGCACCGAACGCGATACGGGTCTCGACCTGGAGCTGCTCGAGGACATTGCTGCCTATTTCCGCGAGGTGCGCAAGAAGTATGCGGCCTTCGAGGGCTCGCTGCGAGGCATCGACTCGCGCATCCTGATCGCCCAGGTGCCGGGTGGCATGCTGACCAACATGGAAGGACAGCTCAAGGAGCAGGGCGCCGGCGACAAGCTCGACGACGTGCTCCGGGAAATTCCCAAGGTGCGGGAAGATCTTGGCTTTATCCCGCTGGTTACCCCGACCTCCCAGATCGTCGGCACCCAGGCAGTGATGAACGTGATGATGGGCGAACGCTATGGCTCGATCTCCAAGGAGGTTCAGGCGCTGCTCAAGGGGGAATACGGCGCCGCCCCGGCACCGTTCAACAAGGAACTGCAGGCACGCGTGCTGGAAGGGGGTGAACCGATCACCTGTCGCCCGGCTGACAGGCTCGAGCCCGAGATGGACAGCCTTTCCGCGGAGCTCAAGGCCCGGGCCGGGAAGGAGGGCATTCGCCTGGCCGAAGGCGATCGCGAGATCGATGATGTGCTGACCTATGCGCTCTTTCCGCAGATTGGGTTGAAATTTCTCAAGAACCGAGACAATCCGGAGGCCTTCGAGCCGGCCCCCCAGGCTGCCCTGAAGGAAGCTGCCAGCGACACGCTTCCGGCAACCAGCAGCGCCAAGGTACCCGCGACCCCGAGGCCTTCCGAGGGCCCCGAGACCTATACCATCAAGGTCAACGGCAAGGCCTATGTGGTCGAGGTCGCCGAAGGCGGCGATATCAGTCAGGTCGCCGAGCAGCACAGCGCCAAGTCCGACGAGACGACTGCCGAGGCACCCTCGGGTGAATCGATCACCGCCCCGCTGGCCGGCAATATCTTCAAGGTCAATGTGCGTGAAGGGGATAGCGTCAAGGAAGGTGACGTGGTGATCATCCTCGAGGCGATGAAGATGGAGACCGAAGTGCGGGCCTCCTGTGCCGGAAAGGTATCCGCCATCAAGGTCAGCGAGGGCGACAGCGTTGCCGTCGGTGACATCCTGATCGCGCTTTAAGGGTATCCCATGGAGAAACTACTGGTACTTTGGCACGGCTCGGGACTCTACAACCTGAGCCCGGGCCAGGCGGTGATGATCCTTGTCGGATTGGGGCTGCTTTACCTGGCCATCTACAAGAAGTTCGAGCCGCTGTTGCTGGTTCCGATCGGCTTCGGCGGCATCCTCGCCAACATTCCCGAGGCGGGTCTGGCTCTTTCCGCCGCCGAGCAGGCATTACACCTGGCTCGCCCCGGTGTGCTGGAACAGATGGCATCGGCCCTGCAGCTCGCCCTCGACCCGGCAGCGGGGATCGAGGCCTGGCGTCATGAGCTCGCCGAGGTGCTGCATGGTGACACCTCTTCGACGCTGATCCGGGCCGCCAACGATATCGCCATGGATTCAGGCTATGCCCATGGCATGCTCTACCAGTTCTACAGCGTGGCCATTGCCTCGGGGATCGCTCCCCTGGTCATCTTCATGGGTGTGGGTGCCATGACCGACTTCGGTCCACTGCTGGCCAATCCCCGCACCCTCTTCCTGGGCGCGGCGGCGCAGTTCGGTATCTTCGCGACCCTGCTCGGGGCGGTCGGCATGTCGGCGATGGGCTGGATGGATTTCTCGCTCAACCAGGCCGCGGCGATCGGCATCATCGGTGGTGCCGATGGCCCCACCTCGATCTATGTTTCGAGCGTGTTGGCGCCGGAACTCCTGGGTGCCATCGCCGTGGCGGCCTATGCCTACATGGCGCTGGTTCCGTTGATCCAGCCGCCGATCATGAAGCTGTTGACCACGCGGCGCGAGCGCGAGATCACCATGAGCCAGCTGCGGCCGGTGTCTCGGCTGGAAAAGATCGTCTTCCCGTTGTTGTTGCTCATGCTGGTAGTGCTGTTTCTACCGGATGCCGCGCCCCTGCTCGGGATGTTCTGCTTCGGCAACCTGATGCGTGAGTGCGGCGTGGTCGAACGGCTCTCCGACACCGCCCAGCATGCGTTGATCAATACCGTGACGATCTTCCTGGGCCTTTCGGTGGGTTCCAAGCTGATGGCGGACAGCTTCCTCTCCCTTGAAACACTCGGAATCCTGGGGCTCGGCATCATCGCCTTCGGCATCGGCACCGCCGCGGGTGTTCTCATGGCAAAGCTGATGAACGTCATGAGCAAGATGCCGATCAACCCCTTGATCGGGGCTGCCGGTGTCTCGGCGGTGCCTATGGCAGCGCGGGTGGCCAACAAGGTAGGGCTGGAGTCCAACCCCCACAACTTCCTCTTGATGCACGCCATGGGGCCCAATGTGGCCGGCGTCATCGGCTCGGCGGTAGCCGCCGGGGTGATGATCAAGTACCTGGGGTGAGAGACTCGATCATCCGAGGAAGAGTCCTCCATAAATCAAAGCGGCCATGACCACGAAGGCCGGGTGGGTCTTGAATCTCAGCAGAGCGATGGCCGAGGCGATGGCTATCAGGAGGGTGTGGACGATTCCGGCGCCTTCGATGCCTTCGATCAGGAAGCCCAGGGTCAGCCAGGCCATCATCAGGGCGATTACCGGCCGCACCCACTGGCTCATGCGCTTCACCCGCGGTGACTCCCGGTGGCGGTAGAGCAGGCCCAGGGCGCCGAGCATCAGCAGCAGGGTGGGCACGACGGTGGCGAATACCGCCACTGTGGCCCCGCCCATGCCCGCTACGTCGTAACCCACGTAACCGGCCATCTTGGTGGCGATCGGGCTGGGCAGAGCATTGCCCAGGGCGAGGGTCTCGGCGAATTCCTGGGCATTCATCCAGCCGTATCGGCCAACGACTTCCGTCTCGATCAGCGGAATGATGGCCGGACCACCGCCATAGCCGATGATGTTGGGAATGAAGAAGGCGAGGAACAATTCCCAGTAGTTCATCAGCTGGTCTCCTTACCGGGCGTGACAGGGCGAAGCAGGGCGGTGATCAACAGTGCTCCGATCACCCAGCCCGGGTGGACGCCCAGGACATAGATCAACCCCCCTGCCACCACAATCATCACCAGGCTGACCAGCCAGCCCAGGGCCAGTTGAGACTTGTTCCAGAAGTCCAGGGTCAACTGGGCCATCATCACCATGACGACGGGCACCACCGCTTGCCCCATGCCGCGTATCCAGGCAACGTCGCGATAGCGACTGAAGATGCCCAGCAGGGCGATCATGGCCGCGATCATCGGCAGGATCACGGCGGCCACGGCGATGATGCAACCGCCGATACCGGCGACGCGATACCCGATATAGCCGGGCATCTTGGTGGCGATGGGGCCTGGCAGGGTGTTGCCGATGGCGAGGATGTCGGCGAATTCATCGTCATCGAGCCAGTTGTGACGCTTGACCACTTCCTGGCGAATCAGCGGGATCATGGCGGGGCCGCCACCGAACCCCAACAGGCCGATGCGAGTGAAGGCCCAGAACAGATCGGCCAGGCGTTGGCCGCTCGATGTCGTCATGGAGCAACCCCTTGGAAGACGCTACGCTTGCTGTGATTGCTAATAGATTTGGTGTTCATATATATATTTATTGTGGTTAAATCGATTATTCTGAAAGATAGACTGCTCTGGCAAGTTGCGTCAAGGTGGTTTTTTTATTTTTCTCTCATTGAGAAAAGGAGTCACCATGGATACCCATCCACGTAGGGGCAGTCCCACGACCTCGAGTCGCATCTACGATATCCTGCGCCAGGACCTGGTCAACGGTCGGTTCGAGGCGGGCGAGAAGGTGGCCATCAGTGCACTCAAGCAGCAGTACGAGGTGGGGCTCAGCCCGCTCAGGGAGGCGCTCAATCGGCTGGCGGCCTATGGGTTGCTGATCCAGGAGAATCAGCGAGGTTTCCGGGTGCCCTGCCTGGATCGCGAAGAGCTCGATGACGTCTCGGAGATGCGCCGCGAACTCGAATGCATGGCTCTGGAGAGAGCGATTCGCCATGGAGATGACGAGTGGGAATCCGAAGTGCTGGCCGCGGCGCATCGCCTGAAGCGTGCCGATATGGCGCCGGAGAAGGTAGACGAATGGGAACTGCTTCACGGTCGCTTTCACCGGACCCTGCTGGCACCCTGCGGCTCGGTGTGGTTACTGCGTTTCATCGAACAGTTGCACGATCAATTCGATCGTTACCGGCGCATGGCCCCGGAGGTACCCGAGATCAGACGAGTGCTGGACGCACAGCATGAAGAACTGGTGGAACTGGCCCTGCAGCGTGATGCCCGGGGCGCCAGGGAATTGATGGACGATCACATCCGACGTTCCTACGAAGTGGCCCTGGGTGGCTTCGGTAATCGCGTTTAGGCAGGTGCTTCCGGGTTCCCACTCGCTCTGTCGCCAGTCTTCCTGGCAGCTAGTCGGTGCCGCAACACTTGTCAGGCGGCCATCTCCGTCTGGCGCACGACGCCCATGACCAGCCCCAGCACCTGGATGTCACTGTTCTTCAGGTAGATCGGCGCCATGCTGGCATTGGCGGGTTGCAGGCGTACCCCTGAGCGCTCGATATAGAGCTTTTTCAGGGTGACCTCCTGATTGTTGATCATCACTACGGCGGTTTCCCCGTTCTCGGCGCTCTCCTGACGTTCGATGATGATCACATCTCCGTCGAAGATGTTGCAATCGATCATGGAGTCACCCCGGACCCTCAAGGCATAGGTATTGCGACGTACCATGCGCGACGGGACATGCAGGCTGTCGCCATCCAGGCAGGCCTCGATGGGCAGTCCTGCGGAAACCTGTCCCAGGAAGGGGATCTCGATCAGGTTATCCCCGGGAATGGTTTCCCAGGACTCGGCGATGGGCAGATTGGGACGGCGATTCAGGAATTCCGGTGTGCCCCTTGGCATGGTGCGTCTCTCCTGGCGGCGGAAGAAAATATACCCTGTCGATTCATACAGTACCAGTTGAGCATAGCAGGACCCCCGTAAGACGCAAGGTATCCCGCAACCCCCGGGAGTTGATCGAGGTCAACCGCGACTGACTGACGCAGCGTCGGGACTGGCGGCAAATGCCCTTTCCGTGTAGAGTTCCCGGCGTCATGACCCATCCCCGGAGAGTGCCTTGACCCTGCGTCTCCAAGCACGAAACCTTGCCTGTGAACGGGATGATCGTTGGCTCTTCGAAGGGCTCGATCTGGATATCCATGCCGGCGAGATCGTGAGGATAGAAGGGCCCAACGGCAGCGGCAAGACGACCCTGTTGAAGATCCTTTCCGGCCAACTGGCGGACTACCAGGGTGAGCTCTTCTGGAACGCCCTCCCCATGGACCGTGCCCGGACCGATTTCCTGTCCAGTCTGCTCTACCTGGGGCATGCCCCTGGAGTGAAATCCGCGCTTACGGCCCTGGAGAACCTTGCCTGGTACCAGGCGATGGCGGGGGACACTGATGATGAAGCCGCTCGCCTGGATGCACTGGAGAGCGTAGGCCTTTTCGGTTTCGAGGATATCCCGGCAGGGCAGTTGTCTGCGGGCCAGCAGCGTCGCATCGCCTTGTCCCGGCTCGTTCTGACCCCGCGGCCGTTATGGGTGCTGGATGAGCCCTTTACCGCCATCGACCACCAGGGTGTCCTGGCCCTGGAAGCACAGCTGCAATCACATGCCCGTGCGGGAGGCTGTGTGCTGGTGACGACTCACCACGAACTCAGGTCACTCGAGCTTCGCCGCATCCATCTGGGGCAGGGAGGTGATGATGCCCGGCACTGAAGCCCCGATGGTCGAAGAAGAAGGGGCCCGGGTCTCAGGGGAACCTCGTCGTGGCCTGGTGGTCGCATTGCGTGCGACCCTGAAGCGTGACCTGATCTTGCTGCTGCGTCGGCGAAGCGAGGTGATGAATCCCCTGGTGTTCTTTGCCCTGGTGATCACCCTCTTCCCGATCGGCATTTCGCCGGACCCGGACCTGCTGGCGACCATCGCGCCGGGCTTGCTGTGGGTGGCGGCGCTGCTGGCGGCCCTGCTTTCCCTGGACAGCCTGTTCCGTAGTGATTTCGAGGATGGCTCCCTGGGGCAACTGCTGCTCTCGCCCCAGCCGTTGCCGGCGCTGGTGCTCGCCAAGGTGGCGGTACACTGGCTCATGACGGGCCTGCCGCTCTCGCTGATGGCCCCTGTACTTGGGCTCATGCTGTCGTTACCGGCCGGGAGTCATGGTGTTCTGGCGCTGTCGCTGGCTCTGGGGACAGCCAGCCTCAGCCTGATCGGGGCCATCGGGGCCGCCCTGACCGTGGGGCTCTCCCGGGGTGGCGTTCTGTTGTCGCTGCTGGTGCTGCCACTCTATATCCCGGTGCTCATCTTCGGCGCCGGTGCCGTTCAGTCGGCGATTCTCGGTGATGGCGTCTCGGCGCATCTGGCCATCCTCGGCGCCCTGCTGGCCGTGGCCCTGATGCTGGCCCCCTGGGCCATCGCGGCGTCCCTACGAATCAGTATCAACGGTTGAGGTATCGATACGGCATGTGGGCCTTCATACACAAGCTTGGATCCCCCCAGTGGTTCTACGCCATCAGTGCTCGCCTGCAGCCTTGGTTCTGGACGGCGGCGGCCCTGTTGATCGGGGTGGGCACAGTCTGGGGGCTGGCCTTCGCCCCTGCGGACTACCAGCAGGGCAACAGCTTTCGCATCATCTATGTGCATGTGCCGGCGGCCTTTCTGGCCCAGTCGATCTTCGTTGCCATGGCAGCGGCCGGTCTGGTGTTCATGGTCTGGAAGATCAAGATCGCCGACATGGCGGCCGCCGTGATGGCCCCCCTGGGAGCGGCCATGACCTTCATTGCTCTGTTCTCCGGGGCGGTCTGGGGCGTGCCCACCTGGGGCACCTGGTGGATGTGGGACGCGCGGCTGACCTCAATGCTGATCCTGCTGTTCCTCTATTTCGGCGTCATCGCCCTGCGCGGGGCCTTCTCCAGCCGTCACAGCGCTTCCCGGGCGGCGTCCGTGCTCGCCATGGTGGGCGTGATCAACATTCCCATCATCAAGTATTCGGTGGACTGGTGGTATACCCTTCACCAGCCCGCCACCTTTAGTGTCACTTCGCGACCGGCGATGCCCATGGAAATGTGGCTGCCGTTGTTGATCATGGTGCTGGGGTTTTACAGTTTCTTCATCGCTCTGACCCTGATGCGCACGCGTAGCGAGATACTGCGGCGTGAAGCCAACAAGCGCTGGGTCCGCGAACTGATCGGGGAGGCCGGATAATGGCGTTCGCTTCCTTCGCTGATTTCATTGCCATGGGAGGGCATGCCCCCTATGTCTGGGCGGCCTGGGCCGTCTCGGCCCTGCTGCTGGGTGGGAGCGTATTGCATGCGCGCACCGAGCGTCGGCTGCTGTTGCGACACCTTCGGCGCCGATCTCGTCGTGAGCAGAGAACCGGCGGACACCCTGAGCCGTCACAGAGGTCGTGTTCCATGGTTTCCCAACACGGAGTTGCCCGTCACGATGACACCTAAGCGTCGACAGAAACTTTTCGTTGTACTGGGGCTGGTGTCACTGGCGGCCATCGCCGTGGGCCTGACCCTCTTCGCCCTGCGCAGCAACATCAATCTCTTCTTCAGCCCGGTACAGATCGCCGCCGGGGATGCTCCCTACGAGCGCCAGATCCGTGCCGGCGGCATGGTCAGGGAGGGTTCGGTATCGCGTGACAAGGAGAGCCTCGAGGTCACGTTCACCGTCACCGACTATGTCGACGATCTCGAGGTTCGCTACAGCGGCATCCTTCCGGATCTCTTCCGCGAGGGACAGGGTGTGGTGGTGGTCGGGGAGCTTCAGCCGGATGGTTGGTTGAGTGCCGATCAGGTAATGGCGCGCCACGACGAGAACTACATGCCCCCCGAAGTGGCCCAGGCCCTGGAGGAGGCCGGTTATTCTCCCGCCGACTTCCAGGCCAAGGCCGAGGAGGTGGGCAATAAGATCGGAGCCCGGCTGGAAGGCAGCGGCGACGGCCGGACCAATTGAGCGGAGTGCCCATGCAGACCCTGATGATTCCCGAAATCGGCCATTATGCCCTGATCATTGCCCTGCTGATGGCATCGGTGCAGGCCGTGGTGCCGCTGGCCGGTGCGGCGACCCGCCGCCCGCTATGGATGGCCTATGCGAGACCCATGGCCACCGGTCAGTTCCTCTTCCTGGCAATCGCCTATGCCTGTTTGACCGCCAGCTACCTGCTCGACGACTTCAGCGTGGCCAATGTGGCCAACAACTCCAACTCCATGCTGCCCTGGTATTACAAGGCCAGCGCCGTCTGGGGCAATCATGAGGGTTCGGTGCTGCTGTGGAGCCTGATCCTGGCACTCTGGACCCTGGCCGTGAGCCGATTCTCTCGGGAGCTGCCCCAGGACATGCTTGCCAGGGTCCTGGGCGTGATGGGACTGGTCAGCGTCGGCTTCCTGGCCTTCGTGCTGATCACCTCCAACCCCTTCGAGCGACTGCTGCCCAATGTTCCCCAGGATGGTGCCGATCTCAACCCGCTGCTGCAGGACTTCGGCCTGATCGTGCATCCGCCGATGCTCTACATGGGCTATGTGGGCTTCTCGGTGGTCTTCGCCTTCGCCATCGCCGCCCTGCTGGGTGGTCGTCTGGACGCCGCCTGGACCCGCTGGGCGAGGCCCTGGACCAATATCGCCTGGGCCTTTCTCACCGTGGGCGTCGCCCTGGGTAGCTGGTGGGCCTACTACGAACTGGGCTGGGGCGGCTGGTGGTTCTGGGACCCGGTCGAGAATGCCTCCTTGCTGCCCTGGCTGGCCGGTACCGCCTTGATCCACTCCCTGGCGGTGACCGAGAAACGCGGCGCCTTCAAGAGCTGGACGGTGCTGCTGGCGATCACCACCTTCTCGCTGTCGCTGATGGGCACCTTTCTGGTTCGCTCTGGTGTGCTCACCTCGGTTCACGCCTTCGCCAATGACCCCTCTCGCGGACTCTTCATCCTGGCGTTGCTCGGCATCACCGTGGGGCTGTCGCTGCTGCTGTTCGCCCTGCGCGCGCCACGGGTCAGCCACCAGGTGGGGTTCAGCTGGCTGTCCCGTGATGCCCTCTTGCTGATCAACAACATCCTGCTGGTGATCATCACGGTCACGGTGCTGCTGGGCACGGTCTATCCGCTGCTGCTGGATGCCCTGAACCTGGGCAAGATCAGCGTGGGTCCACCCTACTTCAATGCGCTCTTCGTTCCGCTGACCGTGGTGCTCTGCCTCTTCATGGGTGTGGGTCCGCAGGCGAACTGGAAACAGACCGACGGCCGAGATCTGTTGCGTCGCTGCTGGCTCGCCGGTCTGGTCGCCCTGGCCATCGGTGCGGTCGCGCCGCTGCTCTATCGGGGTGAATGGAACCTCAAGGTGAGCCTGGGTGTCGTAGCGGCGCTGTGGATAGTATTACCCATGGCGCGCAATCTCTGGGTCAAGACGCGCCACTCCGCTGGCCGCCTGGCCGGTATCAAGCGCCTCTCGCTGGCCTACTGGGGCATGACCCTCGGGCACCTGGGCATCGCGGTGACCATCATCGGCGTGACCGTGGTCTCCAACTATGCCATCGAGCGTAACGTGCGCATGGGCGTGGGCGACACTGCCGAGGTGGCCGGTTACACCTTCACCATGACCGAGCTCGTCAGTCGCCGCGGCCCCAACTACCTGGCGGATGCCGCCGAGATAGAGGTACGCCGCGGCGACAGTCGGCGTACCTTCACCATGACTCCCGAGAAGCGGCTCTACATCGCTCGGGGCATGCCGATGACCCAGGTCGCGCTGAGCCCTGGTCTGTTCCGTGACCTCTACGTGGCCATGGGCGAGGACCTGGGGGACGGCAGCTGGGCGATGCGCCTCCAGTACAAGCCCTTCGTGCGCTGGCTGTGGCTGGGCGCACTGCTGATGGCCGCCGGGGGCGTGCTGGCCGTGGTGGACCGCCGCTATCGGCGCACCGTGACGGCCCGCGACCCGGAACGCGCCATCGCCGGCAGGCCTCGGGAGGCCACTACATGAAGCGTCGCCTTCTGCTGTTGCTGCCGCTGGTCGGCTTCCTGAGTCTCGGCGCCTTCCTCTACATGGGGTTGTCGATCAACCCTTTCGATCGCGA
>NZ_JBDNGD010000130.1:0-2838 GCF_041689495.1 Halomonas sp.
GACTCCCACGGCACTTCGGTGTCAGCACCTCCTGCAAAACTGAGCAATGGAACCTGCATGACGAGGGTCAGTACAGCAGCTTGCAAATAGGATGGTCTTGAGGCCTGGCGTCGGCGAGAACGGCTAGGAGTAAAATCTTTCATGGGCAGGCTCCGGACGAAGGAGACAATTAGCGCCGTCTATCCGTGCGTTAGAGTGACGGTCGGCGCCGACTCATATATGTTCGGCAATATGGCTGACGAAGTCCATAGACTCACCAGTCGCCTAGCAGTCTGCCGGGTTATGGGGGCTCCGCACGGTGACGACGCCCACTTCTGTCAATTCTCTGTGTTGGCGCCGCCGGCCTGTCCGTGGGCCAGTGCGGCGATGGATTTGGCATGGAAGGCCGCTGCGTCGGCCACGGCTGCACTGCCGGGGTCGTCCGGCAAAACATTGAGCGTACTCACCGGATTCCCCGCCAGCGCCTCGATCACCGCATAGGCGCTGTCAGCCAAAGCCTTGGCGTTGTAGCCGCCTTCCAGCATCATCACCAGGCGGCCATCACAGAGCTCATCGGCCAGGGCGCTAATACGCTGAGCGATGGCGGCATAGCCGGTTTCGTCCATGGCGCAGACTCTGTCGAGGTAATGACAGTCGAAGCCGGTGGATATCAGCAGAAGTTCGGGCTGGAATGCGCGCGCCGCCGGGCGTACCACCTGCTCGAACACCGCCTGTAGCGTGGCGTTGCCACTACCCATGGGTATCGGTACGTTGAGGTTGTAGCCAACGCCTGCTCCGGCGCCGGTTTCGGCCAACAGGCCGCTGCCCGGGTAGAACGGTGCCGCGCAGTGGCTATCAACCACCAGCACATTGGGATCGGCATAAAAAATGGACTGGGTGCCGTTGCCGTGATGCATATCCAGGTCCCAGATCATGACCCGGTCATAGCCGAGCGCTTTGCGTGCATGCGCGGCGGTAACCGCCAGGTTGTTATACAGGCAAAAGCCCCGGGCGCGGTCGGCCGGCGCATGGTGGCCCGGCGGGCGCACGATACAGAACGCCCGCCGGGCTTCACCGGCGGCGATCGCTTCGACCGCACCGATTCCGGAACCGGCCGCCAGGCGGGCCGCTATCACGCTGCCCGGCGATACGGCCGTCGTGTCCTTGGCGAGCCAGCCGGATTGACCGTCCAGCGATTCGATATGGGCCACATAGGCCGCATCATGTGCCCGCTGGAGCTGGGTGGTGCTGGCCGGGGCCGGCAGCATCCAGCGCACGCCGTCGATAGGCCCGTTAAGCAGCCGATCGACGATCGCCGTCAGCCGATCCGGACGTTCGGGATGGCTATAGGTGCCCAGATTGGCATTGGGATACTGTAGCTCAATCATCGCCTTGACGGCGTCAGTCCATTCGGGACGGTCAGGGTCCCAGCCGTGTGGATTGTGACCGAGCATGCGGAAGTCGTAATAGACCAATACCGTCGTCGCCATCGCTGTCATTCCCCCGGTTCTTTAGGATTGTGTTCATCAACGGCGATCACCGCCATGGAAACCCGGTCGTGACCGAGGAGCTTTTGGCTCGGACGCCCGTCACTCATGTCGCTCCCCACCGGCGCAACCGTAAACAGGGACACTTCGACGCTGTGCGTTCTACCATCATCGACCAGCGCAAGCTCTCCTTTATCCTGCGCTACACCATCCAGCGACAGCCGCTGTGTGGATGTGCCAGACGCAATCAGGGTCTGGCTGATGTCGATGTGATAGACGGTATCGCCGTAGCGATAATCCAGTGTATATGTCTGCCACTCGGCAGGCATACACGGCATGATCTGCTACACCGGCACTCGGCGACGCGAAGGAATCATGTTGCACTGCACAAAAGTGCCTGCTATCATGCAGGGCATCAGAACGGGGATCTCCCGTTCCATAGCACCCAGAACCTTGGAGGTTCCTATCATGACCAACGCATTCGCTTTCGACGCCAAGCAATTCGATACCGCTCAGCTCGAGTCCGTGTTCCTCGCCCCGGCGCGTGCCTTCGCCGCCCTGTCCGTCGACTTCACCGAGAAGCTGGTCAATGCCCAGCTCGACGCCACCAAGGTCTATGCCGACACCAATCTGGCGCAGCTGCGCAGCCTGGCAGAGGTCAAGGACGCCGAAGGCCTCAAGAGCTACCTGGAAGGCCAGCAGGAGGTCGCCAAGGAGCTGACCGAGCGCATGAAGGGCGATGCCGAAAAAGTGGTGGCCCTCCAGCAGGAGTTCGCTCAGGAAAGCCAGAAGCTGACCGAGAGCACCGTCAAGCAGGCCCAGGAAAGCGCCGAGCAGGCCACCGAGACCGCCAGCAAGGCCGTCAAGGAAGCCGCGCCCAAGGCAGCCAAGTAAGCCTTGCACCCGGCCTGCGGACCGGGATGACGAAAGTATCCAGAAGGCCGCCGATCAATGATCGGCGGCCTTTTGGTGTGGCTAATCGCGGCTAATCGGGGACAGACCCCATTTCAGTCGGCCGGCGTGCCAGGCGATCTGCCCTCCTCGCCGAGCAGGTGCAGAACCAGGCCGGCATCCAGGCTGCCGCAGCGGGTGCCCATGGGCAGGCCGTCGAGCGCGGTGAAGCCCATGGTCGAGCCCACGCTCTGGCCGTCCTGGATGGCGCAGAGGCTGGCGCCGTTGCCCAGGTGGGCGACTACCACACGCCCGGCGGGTTTGCCGTTTAAGTGGCGCGGCAGCAGGCGATTGATGTAGTCGTAGGAGAGCCCGTGAAAGCCGTAGCGAATCAGGCCCCGGGCGGTCAGTTCGCGAGGCAGGGCGAAGTGCCTGGCCACTGCCGGCTGGGTGGTGTGAAAGGCGGTATCGAAGCAGGCTA
>NZ_JBDNGD010000131.1:0-6551 GCF_041689495.1 Halomonas sp.
CAGCATCTGGGTCCAGAACGCCAGCACCCCGAGGGAATAGGAGTAGATCGGCTTGTTGAGCAGCTTAGGCAGGAAATAGTAGGTCAGCCCCAGCACCATGGGTGTGAACCACATGCCCACGCCCATGTGCATGTAGAAGCCCTGAATCACGGTCTCGCTGATCCCGGTCTGCTGGTAGAAAGGCACGTAGGCGATCACCATCAAGGCCACCGTCCACAGGAAGCCCCCCATGATGTACCAGTTGGAGATGTAGATCTCTTCGATGGCACGTCCCGCGATGGTGCGGATCATGTTGTAGGTCACCAGTATCACGCCCAGGGCGAAGGTGCCCTGCACCGGCCAGATATACTCGCGATATTCCTGGCCGCCGTTGTTGATGCCGGACATGAGGAGCAGATCGCCCACCAGCACGGCGGCATTGATCAGACCCAGGCTCACCCAGGCCAGCGGTAGACTATGCAGGCGCCGGCGGCTGGTCTTGGGCACCACATACAGGGCCAAAGCGATCATCGCCAGTGAGGCCCAGCCCCAGAACACGGTATTGGTGTGCACCGGGCGCAAGCGGCCATAGGACAGCCAAGAGACATGATCGACGTCCGGCATGGCGAACTTGAGGCCCAGGTAGGCGCCGACCAGCGTCCCCACTAACAGCCAGAAGGTCGCGCAACCAAGATAGACGTAGATGAGGCGTGTTGCTTCCGTATCGCGGTCTGCAGCGACGTCAACCGCCGTCTTGGTGACGATCGCTGAGCGGCTCGCCGGTAACAGGGAGGCGGGATTGGCCATCTGACACCTCGTTAAACCGATGGTAAGAGGGTTTTCAAATGCTTCTTGAGCTTCCTATGCTGAAGCCCGTATGCGTCAAGCCGTGGACCGATTCAGATGCAAAAGGCGCTATATCGCGGAGGCCGCCGTCCCTGGCGCTCCTCGCTAGTCCTCCTGCCAGTAATCGTTGGCCGCGGCCACGGTCTGGAAGTGGATGACGATCACCTGAGTCGCGGCGATCAGGCTATCTGGGTCGTGGGCGTAGGCGCCGCGTAACACCTTGCGCACGTCGACGTCCGGCTGGGTGGTGCCGACGCCCGCGACGTCGATACACTCGCCGAGCGCACCGGTAGCGTTATGCAACGGTGGTGAATTATTAGAAGTATTCTTTTTGCATGTTTAAAATGTAGCACGAGATTCAGGTGGTGCAAGTTGGATTGTGAAGGCGAAGCCTTATACTCATGTCATCTGGCTTCGTAACGTCGAAACGCTGCGGATGGATCTGCCGGCGGTCATGGCGCACGTGCGCACCCTGCGCGATCGCTTCGTTGCCGGGCCGATCGGCACCGTCGACTCCCTGGGCGAGCGTAGCCTCCATGGACGGCCGCGCTTGCTCGATCCCACCACCCTGGAGGTCAATGGTGAGCGTATTCAGGCCGAGGCCGTGATCATCGCCACCGGCACCCGACCCAATCTGCCCGAAGCGTGGCGCTTTCTTGGCGATCGCCGGAATGAACGGTCACGTTCGCCGGAATACGCACACCTCACGCGCTGTCGTCTGCGCGTGAGCCGAAAAGGGTCGCATTAGCCTTGGGGCCAAATCAGTCGCGTGGCTCGGCGCGGTCGAAGTGCGGTTGAGTCGAGTGTGAGTGACCGTTACGTCACGGGGTCGCATCGCGCGGCCCCGTGGCGAATCTGGCTGCCTCATCGGAGGACATCGCAGTGGCAGCGGACATCGGCCGTCATGGAAGTGGCATCGGTTTGATGCAGGTCAATGCCGTCATCCGCCACCGTGCCAGAATGCACTGTTCGTAGATTCCGTCTCGTGCTTGCCAAGAGTGTTTGCCATGTCCTTACCTCCTCTTCCCTTGTCTTCGGCCATGACCTCGATGACTCGTCCTCCCGCTCCGACACGTCTGTTGCGTCTCCTCGACGCCCGGGTCCCGCTCTCGATCAAGCGTCTTTTGGTCGAGCCGTTGCTCAACCGAACCTTCGCCGTGCCCCTCGAGGAGGGCGAGTTCGATGCCCTGCAGGGACGCCGCATCACTCTGGTGGTCGAGGACCTGGGCATGACCCTGACCCTCGGCCTCGTGGACAGGCAGGTCATGCTCAGCAATGCACCGGGAGAGGCAAGCATTCGGGGAGGTTGGCGGGAATTCCTGTGCCTTGCGACTCGTCACGAGGACCCGGATAGCCTCTTCTTCCAGCGTCGCCTGTCGATAGAAGGTGACACCGAGCTGGGCCTGATGGTCAAGAACCTGCTCGATGGCCGCGAGGAAGGACTGGCCCAGGGCCGTCTGGGCGAGTGGTTGTCGCATTTCGAGCGCTTCGTCGAGCGTCATCCCTGAGGGTTTATCCCGCCGTGGTTGCCATGCCGTTCATCTCCGGTGCCATCGAGGCCCTGGTAAGGGATGAGGCGAGGGGGACGGCCGTATGGCTGGAGAGTGTCAGGCCCGCCAGTTGATCCGACTGTTGTCCATGCCGGGCCGTCCATGCCAATAGCCGTCGCAGATCTCGGCTTCCACCAGCGCCAGCGGGTCGGGGGCGGGAAGCGCACCGCTCCGGGCCGCATCGAAGGCGGTGACCACCTCGGTCATGCCCTCGGGCCGCGGGCTCAGCCGGGCGATCCCGACGCCTATCTCGGCCATGCCCGGGATCTCGTGGCGCAGGTCCTGGCAGGCACCCGAGAGGGTCTGGATGCCGTTGAGGGTAAACACCTCGCGAGACGTATCTTGAGTGCGCAGCGCCAGGCCCTGCGGATACTGCTGACAGACGAATCGGCAGTGGTCCTTGGGCTTATGGTGGCGGCGTGCGGTGAAGCAGCGCGATGACCAGGCCAGCGGCAGGTGGCCGTAGGCGAACACCTCGCAGGGCTGATCGAGGCCCTGGGCGGCGCAGTCGTCGAGCAGCCGGGTGAGATCGTCCCGGGACATCTCTACCGGCGCCTGCCAGCGCTGCATGCCGTTGCGGGCCAGCACGGCCAGTGTGGCCGGGTTATAGAGGTTGAGTGTCGCACCGGCGATGAAGGGCAGGCCGGCGGCGGCGAGCCGTTGCACCGCACTCTGGTCATTGGCCTCGACGGTGAATTCGCCGTTGTCGCACAGCTTGCGCAGGTCACGCAGGTCGGCCTCGGATTCGATCAGCGTCTGGCTCGCCAGCACCACCTGCTTACCGCTCTGGGTCAGCTCGCGGCCGATGCCCAGCCAGTCGTCGAGCTTCATGTCGCGGCGCCGCGAGCAGACCGACTCGCCCAGAGTAACGATCTCGACGGGCCAGTCGGCGGCCTCGCGGTAGAAGTCGGCGTAGCGCTCGCGGGTCCAGTAGAAAAGCACCGGGCCCAGGGAGAGCTGCAGAGGGGTGGAAGTCGACATGGGATCTCCTATTTCCAGCGGCGCTCGTAGGCGCCCAGAGTGGTGGTGGCGCCCTCGGAGAGCTCGTCGAGGCCGGCCATCCAGGCGGGGTCCGGGTGGAAGTGCCCGGGGGCCCGGTCGACACGATCCAGTGCCTGGCGCCAGATGCCGGCCACCTTCGACACGTAGGCGGGGCTGCGCTGGCGGCCCTCGATCTTCACTGCGCTGATGCCCAGTTCCTTAAGCTCGGGCAACAGCTCCAGGGTATTGAGGCTAGTGGGCTCCTCGATGGCGTGGTAGGTCTCGCCGTCCACCTCGAAGCGTCCCTTGCACAGGGTCGGGTAACCGGCGCGCTCGCCCTCGGCGTAGCGGTCGATCAGCACGCCGTTGAGGCGTGACTCGAGCCCCTCGGGGGTCTCCTCCCAGCGCACATGGGCCGCCGGCGAGCAGACCCCGCGGGTATTGGGCGACTCGCCGGTGAGATACGACGAGAGATAGCATCGCCCCTCGGCCATGATGCACAGGCTGCCGAAGGCGAACACCTCGAGCTCCACCGGGGTCTGCCTGGCCAGGTCGCGCACCTGGGTGATGGAGAGCACACGGGGCAGCACGGCCCGCCTGATGCCGAACTGCTCGTGATAGAAGCGTAGTGCCTCATGGCTGGTGGCCGAGCCCTGCACCGAGAGGTGGCGGGCGAGGTCCGGATGGCGGCGGGCGGCGTAGTCGAGCAGCCCCATGTCGGCCATGATCAGGGCGTCGACGCCGAGATCGGCGGCCTGATCCACGGCGCGGGTCCACATGTCCCAGCCGTCCGGCTGCGGGTAGGTGTTGATGGCGCAGAACACCCGCTTGCCGCGGGCGTGGGCGTAGTCGATGCCCTCCCGAGCGCGCCTGTCGGTGAAGTTGAGACCGGCGAACTGGCGAGCGTTGGTGGTGTTCTGGAAGCCGAAGTAGACGGCATCGGCGCCTTTGTCCACGGCACGCTTCAGGGCGGGCAGGTTGCCGGCGGGGCAGACGAGCTCCATGGCGAGACTCCTCTCGATGAAAACCCGACCATTCTAGTCGAGACTCGGGGCGCAGCGTTTGACCAGAGTCATGACAAGGCAGAATAGTTCGCGGCAAGGGATTCCATGACTCACGTCAGGTAATCCGCACGCCCGGATCGCCGGATGACGACTGATGGCAGAGCCTCACCTAGTCTTGGCGTAAGAGCACCATACGGGGGTAGCCGTGGATATCGAGCGACTCTTCGATGAGAGCTATGGACGCATTCTGAGCCGTGAAGTCGGTGGACAGGGCTTCTTTTCGGCGTTCTACGACCGCTTCCCTGCAGCCTCGCCGGAGGTCGCCACGGCTGAGCCCCGAGGCGTTTAGGATCAGCCCACCCAGGGAGCCCTGGTTAGCGTCGTGCCAGCCGGGCACGGGCGTGGCCCCCATGGGTGATGCCCATGGGGGCTGATGCTGTGGATCCATTTGATTGCCGGATCAAAGAGTGGGCGGGCCTGGTGTTGCAAAGTGGGCAGAAGTCGGCCTGTTCGCCGTGGCCCAGGCGCAGCCCGGTGTGGTGGTCGGCGACCTGTCGGTAGAGCCACTGGAAGCCGGGGCTACCTTCGGGAGGGCACGAGAGTGGGATGCGGGGCGACATCTCATCCAGCTCGGCGGCAGGGATACAGCGCTCGATGAGCGGATAGACGTGGTGGTTCTCGCTATGCAGGTGATGGTGGTAGAGCTCGCTGAAGGCTCGAGCCAGGTTGAGTCGGTTGGAGTCGAGCTCGGTCTGTGGCGCTTCTTCGGCCTGGCGGCGGATCGCTTCCTCGAGCTCGTTTCCATAGCGGGTGATCCGCCGGTGCTCCTCGGTGAGCACCGCCAGCAGCTCTGCGCTCTGCGCATGGCAGCCGGCCAGGTGGGCGAAGAGGACGTCCTCCACCGGGTGGTGCCACTCCTCGGGCTGGTGGGTCAGGTAGTGGCACAGTCTGGCCAGCAGTCGGTAGTCGGGGAGCTCATCGCAGGCCGCGATATGCAGCTGGCGGTCGAGGATGCAGAGCAGCGCCGCATAGCGATGGTGGTCGGCATGCAGGCGTTCCAGAACGATGGCTTTCATGGTGGCCTCCCTGACGCGCCGCCGGCATGGCGACGCGATGCGGTTGGATGCGCCTATGGCTCAGCCGGCGCGTTCGAAGAGCAGGTTGTTCTCCAGGTGAATATGCTGCATAAGGTCGTCGCGGAACTCACGCAGCCCGGTATAGAGGGCGCGCCAGGTGGTGCAGGCGCCCTTGGGCGGGGTGATGTCGTCGGTCAGCGCCACCAGCTGCTCGAGGTGCTCGCCGTGATCGTCGTGCTCGTGGCGCATCACCGCAATGGGGCCTTGGGCCTGGGCGCCCATGCTCCGGCGCAGCATCGGGAAGAGGATCTGCTCCTCCTTCTGCATGTGGCTCTCCATCTCCTGGTAGAGCAGGGTGAGCAGGTCGGCCAGGCCATTGGGGCAGGTGTCGCGCTCGCCGGCCGGCAGCGCCTCGAGCTCGGCGGCCAGCGCCTGGGGTGACAGGCCGACGCGCTCGGCGGCCTCGCGCAGGCTGATTCGCCCGCCACAGCAGAAGTTGATGTTGTGGTCGCGGAACACCCGGGTGGCGCCGGGCAGGGTCAGAGCGGTGCGGCCGACGGTCTGTTCGATCAGGCTCATGGCAGGAATTCCTTCATAGTGGGATGAGTGGCTGAGATGAGTGGTACTCTCATGTAGCAAGCGGCGTGCCAGTTCTCGAGAGCACGACTTCAGCGGCCTTGGCGGTTTGATGGTGAAAAATACCCGGATAGAATAGGGTAGATAAAATCCTTCAAGGTGAATATCACCATGCTCGACGAGACCCTGCTGGCGGACCTGGTCGCCGATCTGCCCAGCGCGGTGCGCCTGCAGCGCCTGGTGCGCACCCTGCGCGAGGGCTTTCGCTGCGGGGCCGTCTGCCTGCTGCGCCTGGAGGAGAGTGCCCTGGTGCCGGTGGCCGTGGACGGCCTGGTGCGCGAAGCGCTGGGGCGGCGCTTCGAGGTGGCCCAGCATCCGCGCCTCACCACCATCCTTGCCAGCCGACGCAGCACCCTCTTCCCGCCGGATGCCAGCCTGCCGGACCCCTACGATGGCCTTGTGGAACAGCAGCCCGGCCAGCCGCTGCACGTCCACGACTGCATGGGCATCAGCCTGCATGTGGAGGGCGAGCCCTGGGG
>NZ_JBDNGD010000132.1:0-4309 GCF_041689495.1 Halomonas sp.
AGTTGCGGGAACGACTGGGCATAGAGCACCCCATCGTCGGACCAGCCGGCCTTGAACGGCTGATCGATGATGTTGACGGTGGTACCACTGGGGACCCGGTTATAGAGTGACTCGATGTCCTCGGGGAACATGCGGATGCAGCCGCGGCTTGCTCGCATGCCAACGCCTTCAGGCTTGTTGGTCCCGTGGATCAGATAGCTTTGCAGGCCGAGCAGAATGGCGTGGCGGCCGAGGGGGTTGTCGGGCCCGGGTGGCACGATGCTCGGTGCCGGCTCGCCGCGTGCGGCGGCTTCCTCGCGCATCGAGCGTGGCGGTGACCAGGCGGGATCCTTCACCTTGACAGTGGTCTTGGTCAACCCTACCGGGGTGGAAAAGCCGCCGCGCCCCACGCTGATCGGATAGGACTCGACCACCCCCTCGCGAGAGTAATAGTAAAGCCTCAACTCCGAGAGGTTGATCACGATGCCCTCGCGCGGGGCGTCAGGGAGGATGTGTCGATTCGGGATCACCACTTCGGTACCGGCGTAGGGAGCCCAGATGCTGACATCCGGATTGGCCATGCGAATGGCATCATAGCCGACATTGTGGCGACGACCGATATCGATCAGAGTGTCCCCTTCCTCGACCGTGACGCTGTAGTTGTCGCCGATCACCTTGCCTGATTCAGGCAAGGGAAAATGCCCCAGTGGCATGTCTCCCTCCTCGCCAAGGGCGATGCCGGACAGGGTCGAGGCCAGTATGGCGGCAAGGCCGATTCTTACCAGCCCTCCGGCCGCACGCCTCGTGAGTAGATCGTTCATCGTCTACATCTCTTCATCTCTTGGTGTCGTCATGCGGAAAGGCGCACTGAAGCCCATGTCCTGTCATGACTCGGGGTTGGGTCGCGTCTGCCTCCTTGCCGAGGCAATGAGTTCGGTGGCGGCGATGAGACGCGTGAATAGCTCTATAGACTGCCCCGAGTGGCAACAGTTCGCCAGTGACAGATCGCGAATAAATGTCTCAGGCGGCCTCCCGGTTGAGCGTATCGAGCAGTTGCTCCATGGCCTGGAAGCGGGTTTCCTCGCTGGCCATGCTGGCGTCGAAGCGAAGGGTGTCAGCACCATCCAGGCGATACCGTTCCGGGGCTTGCTGTATCAGTGTTACCAGAGTCAAAGGGTCGACGTGGGTCTGCTGGCCGAAGATCAGCCGTCCTTTCTCTTCTCCGGCTTCCAGCCGAATGATCCCCAGGCGCTCGGCTCGTTGGCGCAGTTGCGTTTGCCGCAGGAGTGTCTTGACGGGTTCAGGCAGCAGGCCGAAGCGGTCGATCAATTCCACCTGGAGCTCCCGCAGGCCTGCTTCGTCCTGGGTGCCGGCGATACGCTTGTACATGACCAGGCGTTGCTGCACGTCATGGATATAGTCGTCAGGGATCAGTGCCGGCAGGCCGAGGCTCACTTCCACGCCCTCATGCAATGGCACCTCGATATTGGGGGTCTTGCCGGCGCGTATGGCCTTGACGGCCCGATCGAGCATCTCCATGTAGAGGCCGTAGCCGATGGTTTCCATCTGGCCACTCTGTTCGTCACCCAGTAGCTCACCCGCCCCACGGATTTCCATGTCGTGACTGGCCAGGGTGAAGCCCGCGCCCAGTTCCTCGGCGGCGCCGATGGCCTCCAGGCGCTTGACCGCGCCCCGGGTCATGGCCTGGGGAATGGGCGCGAGCAGGTAGGCATACGCCTGGTGGTGGCTGCGCCCGACACGCCCACGCAGCTGGTGAAGCTGGGCGAGTCCGAATCGGTCGGCCCGCTCGATGATGATGGTATTGGCGCTGGGGACATCGATGCCGGTTTCGATGATGGTGGAGCATACTAGGACATTGAAGCGCTTGTGGTAAAAATCGGACATGACGCGCTCCAGGGAACGCTCCGGCAACTGACCGTGGGCGACCCCGACCCGAGCCTCGGGGACCAGCGCCCGGACCTTCTCCGCGGCGGTCTCGATGGTCTTGACCTCGTTGTGCAGGAAGTAGACCTGGCCGCCCCGCAGGATCTCGCGGAGAACCGCTTCCTTGATCACGGATTCGTCACGTTGCTGGACAAAGGTCTTCACCGAGAGGCGTCGAGCGGGGGGAGTGGCGATGATCGAGAGGTCGCGGATACCGCTCATGGCCATGTTCAGGGTGCGCGGGATGGGGGTGGCCGTCATGGTCAGGATGTCGACTTCGGACCGCAAACGCTTGAGCTTCTCCTTCTGCGCTACCCCGAAGCGATGCTCTTCGTCGATGATCAGCAGCCCCATCGCGGGCATTTTCACGGATTTCGACAGCAACTTGTGGGTGCCGATGACGATATCCGCCTGCCCGCCTTCGATTCGTTCCAGGGAGGCGGCCTGGCCCTTGCCGGAGGTGAAGCGTGAGATCAACTCGATGTTGACCGCCGTATCGGCGAAGCGGTCACGAAAGTTCTCGTAGTGCTGGCGAGCGAGCAGGGTGGTAGGCACCAGCACGATCACCTGGCGTCCGGACTGGACCGCCAGAAAGGCAGCCCGCATGGCGACCTCGGTCTTGCCGAAACCCACATCACCACAGATCACGCGATCCATGGGGGTCGGGGCGACCATGTCACCGATCACGGCGGCGATGGCCGCACGCTGGTCCGGTGTCTCCTCGAAGGGGAAGTTGGCCGCAAAGCGGACATAATCCTCTTCGGGCGGTGCGTAGGCGAAACCCGCCTGGGCCTCGCGTCGGGCATAGATGTCGAGGAGTTCCGCGGCGGTGTCGCGAATCTTTTCGGCCGCCTTGCGCCTTGCCTTGTCCCACTGATCGGAGCCCAGGCGATGCATGGGTGCCAGGTCATCCTCGGCACCGGCATAGCGGGAGATCAGGTGCAGGCTGTCCACCGGGACATAGAGGCGAGCACCATCGGCGTATTCCAGAGCGACGAACTCGGCGGCCTGACCACCGGCCTCCAGGGTTTCCAGGCCGAGGTAGCGTCCTACCCCGTGTGCCTGGTGGACTACCGGGGCACCAGTACGCAGTTCCGACAGGTGGCGAATCGCCAGTTCGTTGTCATCGGTGGCTTTTTCGCGACGTCGACTCTGGCGCACCACGTCGCCGAAAAGCTCCGTCTCGCTGATGATGGCCAGATCGGGTTCTGTCAGCCACAGGCCTGCATCGATCTCACCCTGGGTGATGCCGACCCGGATGCTGTCATCGAGGAACGCAGAGAAATCCTCGACATGCGACAGTCCCAGGCGCAGTGGCGCCAGGGTTTCCTCCAGCGCCTCGCGCCGTCCCCGGGATTCTGCCACGAAGAGAATCCGGGTCGACTCATGCTCGGCCAGGAAGGTCTCCAGTGAGGCAAGCGGGTGTTTGGCGCGAGCGTTCACTGTCACCTGGGCCGGCGGCCTGGAAGCGGGGGTATAGGCGTGACGGTGGTCGGTATCATCGGTCATTTCGACGCGGGGATGGCGCTTGATGGCGCCGAAGACTTCGGCCACGGGAACGAAGGCCCGGTGCGGCGGCAGCAGGGGGCGGGTCGGGTCGACTCGCAGGTTGTCGAAGCGGCTCTCGATGGCCGTCCAGTGTTGCTCGGCGGCGTTGAAGACATCCGGCATCAAGGCGATCCGGGTGCCCTCGGCGAGGTGTTCGAACAGGGTGGCCGTATGCTCGAAGAACAGCGGTAGATAGTGTTCCAGTCCCGGGGAAGGAATGCCTTTCAAGGCATCCACATAGAGAGGCGACTGGCGAGGGTTGACATCGAAGAGTGTCTCGAACCCCTCGCGAAAGCGAGCGATCGCGCGGCGTGACAGGGAGTATTCGTGGGCCGGCAGCAGTTCGACTCGCTTGACCTTGTCGCCGCTGCGCTGGGTGTCCGGATCGAAATGGCGAAGGGTATCGATCTCGTCGTCGAAGAGGTCGATGCGCAACGGGGTTTCGTTGCCCATGGGGAAGAGGTCTATCAGGGCACCCCGCAGGGCATATTCGCCGGGTTCGTATACTGTCTCGACGGCGCGGTAGCCGGCGCGGGAAAGCGAATCGCGGAATCCCTCGCGGTCGAGCCGTGTGCCGACCTCGAGTGTCATGACCCGGCCGGCGATGTAGTCGACCGGCGGCAGGCGCTGCATCAGGGTGTTGATGGCCACCAGCACGATACCGTGTTCACCGTCCTGGAGTCGGCGCAGGGTCCTTAATCGCGACGATACGATGTCCTGGTGCGGTGAGAAGCTGTCGTAGGGCAGCGTCTCCCAGTCGGGAAAGGGCATCACCGGAAGCCGGGCGAAGAATTGCAGGTCATTCTCCAGGCGCTGGGCCTGGGCAGTGTCGGTGGTG
>NZ_JBDNGD010000133.1:0-3655 GCF_041689495.1 Halomonas sp.
ACACCCATAACAATCGGCTGAAGCGAATACTGGTAATGCACCTCGGTGAGATAGTCCTGTACTTCATGAAACTTCATCGTGTAATTGACAATGTAGGGGTTATCCTGACCGTCGATCACACCCTGCTGGAGGCCGGTGAACCAGCGGGACCAGGGCAGCGCTGTTCAGCTGCGAGTGAGGCACAGGCCATTGCTTAAACTCATGCACTTTCTGTCTTGACAGTGGGGTCCACTTCAGTGCTCGCAGGCATAGCGATCGCTGACCTCGACGATCTCTTCTCGACTGTCTCCCACGATCACTTCGCCGAAATCACGCCATGCGGCATGCACTACCTCGGCGTTGGGCATGTCATCGGCGACCTTGGGCATCAGCTCGATGACCTTGCGCGCCAAGGGTTCGCTGGTGGTGAAAAGCCAAACGGGAGAGTTGGGGCCATGCTCGGCCTGGGAGGCCAGGTCAACGGCGATGGTCATGGGATCGGCGCTATCATCGGCAATGATCGCGGACTCGGTTGGCCCGGCGAACACATCGATGCCGACCTGACCGAACAGCAACCGCTTGGCCTCGGCCACATAGGCATTGCCCGGCCCCACCAGGATGTCGGCCTCACGACCACCGAACAGCCCAAAGGCCATGCTCGCCATGGCATGCACGCCGCCCATCTCCAGGATCATGTCCGCGCCGGCCACGTCCAGGGCATAGGCCACCGCCGGATTGATGCTGTCACTTCGCGGCGGCGAACAGGCCACCACGCGCAACGCCCGCCGCCTTGGCGGTGGCGACACTCATCAACGCCGAGGCGACATGCGCGTAGCGGCCACCCGGGATATAGCAGCCGGCACACCCCACGGGCAGCCCCCGCTGCCCCAGCACGACACCTGGCTCGGTCTCGATCTCGAAGGAAACGAGGCTGTCGCGTTGCGCCTCGGCGAAGCGCTTGATCTGACGGTGAGCGAAGTCGATATCATCCTTGGTGGATTGGGGCACCGAGGCAATGAGTCGCTGGCGCTTCTCATCGCTGAGCACGAAATCCCCCGTCCAGCCATCGAACTTTTCGGCATATTCACGAACCGCGACCTCACCACGCGCGCGGATATCGTCGAGCATGTCGCGTACCGACGTAGTGACGCGCTGATCTTCGGCGGCAACCGTTTCGCCCGCTTGCGCCGACTTGAGGTGTCGAATTGTCATTGTGTTCTCCGCAAAGCTGCTGATTCCTCTCGCGCTGGGGTCAGGCAGTCACGCCCAGGCCTGAGCGGGCGCTGTCACGCCATGTAGTCAGGGAAATGGAAGGCCTCGGGATACCCGAACAGCGCGACACTGCCGCCGGTGTGCAGAAAGACGACGTTTTCGCCTTCCTTGAAGTGGCCATTGCGAATCAGGTCGATCAGGCCTGCCATGCCTTTTCCGGAATAGACCGGATCGAGCAGGATGCCTTCATGACGCGCCAGCAGCGTGACGGCCTCGACCATGCTCTGGGTGGGAATCCCGTAGCCCTCGCCGACATAGTCACAGTTGGCTACAACGTCCTGTCGGGTCACCACACCCGAAAGCCCCAGCTTGGCTTCCGTCTTCTGGGCCAGCGCGAACACGTTGGCTTCCTGCTTGTCCTTGGGGGCACGCACGCCGATTCCGAGTACCGGAATGCCCGCGTTGCATGCGGCAAGCCCCGTGACCAGCCCCGCCTGGGTGCCTGCGCTGCCGGTTGCGTGCACCAGGTGGTCGACCTGTAGACCCATGTCATTGGCCTGGGCCAGCAGTTCGAGGCCGGCATTGACGTAACCCAGTGCCCCGATCTCGTTGGAGCCACCGCCGGGAATGATGTACGGCGTCTTGCCGTCTTCCTTGAGCCGCTCGGCCAAGCGCTCCATCTCGGCGGCCATGTCGGTGCCACCAGGACGCTTGCTGACCGTTGCGCCATGCAACAGATCGAGGAACACGTTGCCGTTGTAGTTGTAGGCGGGATCGTGACTGCCGGTGCGGTCCTCGAGCAGGATGTGGCACTCGAGCCCCAGCTTGCAGGCCGCCGCAACGGTCTGGCGCGCATGGTTCGACTGGGTGGCCCCCTGGGTGATGATGGTATCGGCCCCTTTCTCCAGGGCATCGGCCATCAGGAACTCCAGCTTGCGGGTCTTGTTGCCACCGGTGGAAAGGCCAGTGCAATCATCGCGCTTGACCCACAGGCGCGGCCCTCCCAGCAGACGGCTCAGGTTATCCATTGGCTCGAGCGGTGTCGGCAAGTGTCCAAGACGGATGCGGGGGAAACGGGACAGGTGCATGCGTGCCTCCAAGCGAGTAATTTTTTGCATGAGCGTGCTCTCTTTCATGACCAATGACCAGAGAGTCGACGAACAACCGTCAGCCATTGCTTGGTCTGCCTTAAAACTAGTGCCTTTCGGACTTTCCCGACTAATGCCAAGATACTGTCAGTCGATTACATTTTTGCATAATAAGAATTTATTTCTGCTGATAGACAGAATTCCAGGAATTAATCATGAAAATCGAGTGGATCGAGGACTTTCTTGCGCTCACCGAAGCAGGCACTTTCTCGCAGGCGGCAGAATGGCGTCATGTCACCCAGCCCGCGTTCTCGCGGCGTATTCGTCAATTGGAAGATTGGCTGGGCGTCGAGTTGATCGATCGCCACTCGCCACGGCTGACGCTATTGCCCCATGCGCAAGCCTACGAAGCATCGCTTCGCGACTGGCTGGCACACCTGTACGCGCTGCGCGGCCGCATACGCGCTGATGCCGCGCATGGGCCGCGTGCGATCCTCACTACCCAGCACACCTTGACTGTCAGCTACTTGCCTCGACTTCTGCGACACTTTCGCCAGCACGCCCCGCAAGCCAGGTTGCAGGTGAGATCGTCGGATCGCAGCGACTGCATCCGCGACTTCCAACGGGGGGACGCGGACCTCCTGCTGTGCAGCGAGCTCCAAGGTTCGCCCCTGCTGGTGGATTGCGCTGAAGTCCATCGGGTGCAGTTGGGGACCGAACAGCTCGTGCCGGTGTGCGCAACTGATCGCTTCGGCCAACCGATATTCGACCTCGAAAATCAGACCCGGCTGCCCTTGATTAGCTATGAACCCAGCAGTTTTCTGGGTGGCGTGCTGTCTTCCCCTTACCTGCTGGACCTGCAACGTCATTACGATGTCGAACTGGTCTGTGAAACAGCCTTCACGATAGGCATCCGCGAGCTGTTGATGGCGGGCCTGGGGATTGGCTGGCTGCCACATGGCCTGATCGAGTCGGACCTGGAGGCGGGGAAACTCGCCTCACTCTTAGAGCGGTTGGGAGGGCCGATGCTGGTGGTGGCCTGCTATCGCCAATCAGGAAATGGCGCTTCTGCAGCTGATCAATTATGGAAGCTGATCAATGCTCGGCCGCCAACCGTCTAGCAGGAAGTTAACGCATGAATCAACAATGAGGTTGTAATATCCGTTGATCGTGGCTGTTCATATAGGGAACGTGACGATAAATTTGGAAAAATTCGATAAAATCGGACACGAGGGTGAAGTGGTCCCTATCCTCTGGACCACCTGACAGGTCATCTAAGCTCTGATCGGTTGTTCATTGGCGTCAGGCCGCCTGGGTCAGTGGTTGATGGTAATACACCTCATCGGGTGTCGCGTCGTCCAATCCTTGATGGGGCC
>NZ_JBDNGD010000134.1:0-16000 GCF_041689495.1 Halomonas sp.
CTCGATATGGCCGCGGGTATCGGTGACCTCGAACCAGCGCATGGCGTGCAGGCTCTGCGAGGCCTTGGCGAGGGCGGTGTTGACGGCATCCTCGATACCCTTCTCGGAGGTTCCGGTCAGTTCGATGTGCTTGTAGGTATGCTGGCTCATGCATCACTCCTGTCGGCCGCCGTGAAAACGCGTGGTTGATGGTAGCACTCACTGCTTGATCAGTCTGGCATAGAAAAAGCCATCCTGACTGTCGATGACGGGTAACAATTGGCGACCGGCCCCGCTGGGTCGCCCCCAGGCCACATCGGTCGGCGTGGTGGCCCTGGCATCCGGGGTACGGACCAGGAAGGCCTGGATCTGGTCGGCGTTCTCCTCGGGGAGTACCGAGCAGGTGGCATAGAGCAGGGTGCCACCGGGGCGCAGCAGTGACCAGAGATTATCCAGCAGACGGCCTTGCAGCGCGGCCAGGGCGGGGATGTCCGATGGCCGTCGCAGCCGCTTGATGTCCGGATGGCGGCGGATGACGCCGGTGCCGGAACAGGGCGCATCCAGCAGGATGCTGTCGAAGGGCGTGCCGTCCCACCAGTCCTGTTCGGAGGCATCCCCATGGGCGAGGGTGGCAGTCAGCCCGAGCCGTGTCAGCGCATCCTCTACCCGGGCCAGGCGGACGGCATCGCTGTCGACGGCGTGCAGGTCAATATCGAAGAGCTCGAGCAGATGGGCGGTCTTGCCGCCGGGAGCGCAGCAGGCGTCCAGCACCCGGGACCCGGGGCGGGGAGCGAGTATCGGGCCGAGCAGAACGGCGGTGAGCTGGGCGGCCTCGTCCTGGACACTGACGTTGCCGTCCTCGAAGCCGGGCAGTGCGTGGACATCGCAGGGTGTATCGAGGGTCAGGCCATCCGGGGCATGCAGGCAGAGCCGCGCCGACAGGCCGGCAGCATCCAGGCGATCCAGGTAGGCATCGCGGTCGCCATGACGGCGATTGACCCTGAGTGTCATGGGGCCGGGCTGGTTGTTGGCGTCACAGATGGCGCGCCAGTCATCCGGCCAGGCCTGGCGCAGGGTCTTGAGCAGCCAGGGGGGATGGAGCCATGCGACCGCCGGGTCCTTGTCCACCTCGGCCTCCAGGTCACTGGCCTCGCGCTGCAGTCGGCGCAGGCAACCGTTGAGCACCCGGGTGGCCCAGTCCTTGCCTAGTAACCGCGCTGCGCCGGCGGTCTCACCAACGGCGGCATGAGCGGGTATACGCAGGTAGAGCAACTGGTGGATACCGATGAGCAGCAGGGCCTGGATATCGGCATCGCGGGCCTTGAAGGGTTTGACCAGCAGCTTCTCCGCCAGGGCCTGGAGGCGCGGCAGGGTGCGGCACGTGCCGTAGCAGAGAGCCTTGAACAGGGCTCGGTCGCGGGATACTACCTGGTGGTCATCCAGCTGGGTCAGGGATCCCTTGCCGGTGATCACCGGCACCAATGCACGGGCGGCAGCCGCCCGAAGCGCGAGGCCACCGTCGTTGCGGATGCCCCGGGATGGCGACTTGTCGGTGTGTGCGTCTGGCTTGCTCATGTCGATGTCTCCTCACCCGCCCGGCCGAGGCGTAATCCGACCGGCAGTCGATCCCCACGTGAATTCAGCAAGTCGCGAACCGGCAGAGCCTTGCCGCCGGGCCATTGGGCCTGGGTGACGCGCAGTACCTGGTCACCGGCTGGGCCGCAGGCGATACGCAGGGCCTTGCCATCATGGGCCAGCAGGGTGCCGGGGGAGACCTCAGTGTCTCCCTTCCCGGGGTGCGTGGCCTCGGCCATCAGCAGCCGCAGGCGATCATCACCGAGCCAGCACCAGGCCACCGGCCAGGGATTGAAGGCCCTGACTCGGGCGGCCAGTTCGGCGGCGGGACGGGAAAAGTCCATCTCCGCCTCGATCTTGGAGAGCTTGGCGGCATAGGTCACCCCTTCCGGTGGCTGAGGGGTAGCCGTCAGGGTCCCGGCCGCGAGATCGTCGAGTGCCTCGATGATCGCCTGGCCACCGAGGGCGGCCAGGGTGTCATGGAGTTCGCCGCCGGTGGTGGTCGTGGTGATCGGGGTGCGCCTGGTCAGGAGGATGTCACCGGTGTCCAGCCCCTCGTCCATCTGCATGATGGTCACGCCGCTCTCGGTGTCGCCGGCCTCGATGGCACGCTGAATGGGCGCCGCACCGCGCCAGCGCGGTAGCAGCGAGGCATGGATGTTGAGACAGCCCAGTGCAGGAATCGCCAGCACGGTCCGCGGCAGGATCAGACCATAGGCCGCGACCACCATGACATCGGCCTCCAGGGCGGCGAGTTCGGCGTGAACATCCGCCTCCCTGAGAGTTGCCGGTTGTAGGACCGGTAGTCCGTGTTCGACTGCCAGGGTCTTGACCGGGCCGGGTGTCAGCTTGCGGCCGCGCCCCGCCGGGCGGTCAGGCTGGGTGTAGACGCCGACGACTTGGTGCGCGCTCTTCAATAGCGCCGCCAGGCTTTCGGCAGCGAACGCGGGCGTGCCGGCGAAGATGACGCGAAGGGGTCGGGGCATGGTCTCGGGGCCTGGCCTTGTTGAGGGCTCGTTCATGATAACGGAGCCGGCGAAAACGACGAAGGCCGATGCAGGGTCACATCGGCCTTCGGGACACATGGGCCTGGTGGTCAGGCCTCCTGCATCTGCTTTTGGCGCTTCTGCATCTTCTTCTGTATCCGATCTCGCTTGAGCGCCGAGAGATAGTCCACGAAGAGGATGCCCTCGAGGTGATCGTGTTCGTGTTGTATGCAGTGGGCCAGCAGGCCCTCGGCCTCGAGCTTGTAGGGCCTGCCATCACGATCCAGCGCCTTGAGGTGGACCTTCAGGGCCCGGGGAATATCGGCGTAGTATTCGGGGATCGACAGGCAGCCTTCCAGCATCGGTTCACGTTCGTCCCCGATGGGGGTGACCTCGGGATTGATCAGTACCAGGGGGCTGGACTTGTAGTCGCTGACGTCCATTACGACCACACGGCGATGGATATCCACCTGGGTGGCCGCCAGCCCGATGCCGTTGGCGTCGTACATGGTCTCGATCATGTCGTCGACCAGTTGACGTACCTCGTCGTCGACTGTCTCGACGGCGGCTGCACGGGTCCGCAGCCGCGGATCGGGAAATTCGAGGATGGGTAATTTGGCCATGGCGTTGTGATCACCGTTATGCTGTCATTTACAGAATGACGCTATGCTATGCAGTGCATCCGAGAAGAGCGGAATTCGAAGAGACTCCGTTTGACATTCATTATATCGATAATTCCCGACTATATCATGCCGATGCGGCGCCATGGAGCCGGACATGAGAGGGGAAACGTGGGAGGAGCAGGGATGAAGCAGGTGATACCGGGGGGGATGCTGCGCCGTTGGCTGTCGACGCCGATGAGACGCCTGATGAGGTCGGCATGGGTGGGTCTGGCGATGCTGCTGGGTGCAGGACTGGTCCAGGCCCAGGGATTGAGTTGGGATGATGGGCTGCAAGACGATGCGCCGGACCGTTATACCGTTGTAAGGGGCGATACCCTCTGGGACATCTCCGGGCGTTTCCTTCGCCATCCCTGGCAATGGCCCGAGGTCTGGCAGGTCAATCCGCAGATCCGCAACCCGCACCTGATCTACCCGGGTGATGTGATCTACCTCTACGATTGCAATGGTCGTCCCTGCCTGGGGCTGGAGCGTGGCCAGGGCCAGGTGCGGTTGTCCCCGGAGATTCGCACCATCTCTCACCGTGAGGCGATCGAACCGATACCGCTGGAGGCGATCCGCCAGTTCCTGCGGGACCATCGCGTCGTCGACGATCCCGACAATCTCGACGAGCTGGCCTATGTGGTCGGCGCCGATGATCGTCGCATCCTCAGTGGTGCGGGCGATCGCCTCTATGCCCGCGGTAGCGTGCCGGGAAATGGTCGGGTCGGGTTCTATCGCATCGGAGAGCGATACATCGACTCGGCTTCCGGTGAGTTCCTGGGGCTGGAACTGGAAAGTGTCGGTCAGGCCAGGCCCGAGCGCACTGAAGAGGATATCGTGGTGCTCGAGGTCATTTCCTCGACCCAGGAGGTGCGCAACAACGATATCGTCCTCCCCCTGGAAAGCCGCGAGCTGAATACCGAGTTCTATCCGCATCCGCCGGAGCGGGAGATAGATGGCCACATCCTGGCAGTGCCGGGAGGGATCCGCTTCATCGGCCGCCTGCAGGTCGTCGCTCTGGACCGTGGGCGGCGTGATGGCCTCGAGGCGGGTCATGTGTTGATGGTCGAACAGCAGGGCGAGATGGTCAGCGATCCGCGAACCAGCCAGTCCCTGCGCCTGCCCGGTGAGGAGGCCGGCCTGGTGATGATCTTCAAGCCCTACGAGAAGATGAGTTACGGCCTGGTGATGAGAGCCAGCCGGACGCTTTCCGTGGGTGACCGCGTGCATAATCCGCAGCGTGGCCTCGGCGCCGCCCTGCGCTGAGGTGTCGCGTGTTTCTGGATGACGATTCCCGGCAGGGGGCCCCTGGGGCAACCCTCCAGGCCAGAGAGTGGCTGGCCCTGTTCCACTTGCCCGGCATGGGAAGTCGACAGCTGTCGACCCTTGCCGAGCAGTCGCCGGCCTGGCCCCAGGGCTGGTTGTCGGCCTTGCCCGGCGAGGCGGCCACTGCCCTGCGCCTCTGGCTCGACCATCCGGCCCGTAGCCCCATCACTTCCCGAGTGGAGGCCGACCTGGCCTGGCTGGACGACGGGCCTGACCGTCATCTGCTGCACCCCGGCCATCCCGCCTGGCCTTGGCTGCTCGACGAGATACCCGATCCGCCCCTGCTGCTCTGGGCGCTGGGTGACCTCGAGGCTCTGGTCCCCCCGAAGCTGGCCATGGTCGGCTCGCGTCGCCCGACCCGCGAAGGCCTTGGCAACGCCGCGGCCTTCTCGCGGGAGCTGGCGGCCCGTGGCTGGAGCATCGTCAGTGGCATGGCGCTGGGCATCGATGGTGCCGCCCAGGAGGCTGCGCTGGAGGCCGGCGGCAAGAGTGTGGGGGTGCTGGCCTGTGGCGTTGATGTGGTGTATCCCCCGCGCCACCATCGTCTCCATGAGCGCTTGCAGGCACCCGGTGGCCTGCTGGTTTCCGAACACCCGCCCGGCACCCGGGCACGGGCGGGCTTCTTTCCCCGCCGCAATCGGATCGTGACGGGCCTGTCCCTGGGTGTACTGGTGGTCGAAGCCGCCGAGAGGAGCGGTTCCCTCATCAGTGCCCGCCTGGCGACGGAGCAGAACCGCGAGGTCTTTGCCCTGCCGGGGTCGCTGCACAATCCCCAGTCTCGAGGCTGTCTGCAGTTGATCCGCCAGGGCGCGGTGCTGGTTCGCGAGGTGGACGACATCCTGCTTGAGCTGGTCCAGTGGGCCGCCGTACCCTCCGCCACAACGGCGCTATCACGCTCGGATGAGGCGCCCGAGGATGCCGTCGAGTCCGATGCGCTGCTGCGCTGGCTGAGCAGCTCCCCGACCCCGGTGGACAGCCTGGTGGGGCTCAGCGGCCTGGGCGTCATCGAGTGCCAGCGGCGCCTCATCGAGCTCGAGCTCGAGGGTCGCGTCACCCAGGCCATGGGCGGCTGGATCCGCCTGCCGACACCCTGATGCCCATGGTAGGATATGGCGCCACTTCGGGTACGATGCCCCTGATCTCTACGAAATCCAGCCCACGCAAGGCCCAGCGAACTACCATGACCCAGTCCAGTTCACTCGATGTCGCCGTTGCCGCCCTGCATGCCGGGGGGGTGATCGCCTACCCGACCGAAGCGGTCTGGGGGCTCGGCTGTGATCCGGATAACGACGCCGCCTTGACGCGGCTATTGCGTCTCAAGCGTCGTGACCCGGTCAAGGGAATGATTCTGGTGGCCGCAAGCATCGATCAGTTCGCTCCCTGGCTGGAGGGACTGCCCCTGGGGCTGCATGCTCCCCTGGCGGCGAGCTGGCCCGGTCCCCATACCTGGCTGGTACCGGACAACGGACGCGCCCATGCCCTGGTGCGTGGCGCCCATGATTGCGTCGCCCTGCGAGTCAGTGACCATCCCCTGGTGGCGTCCCTGTGCCGCGCCTTCGGCAAGCCGCTGGTGTCCACCTCGGCCAATCGTGCCGACGAGCCGCCGGCCATGACCGCCGAGGCGATACATGACACCTTCGCCGACCAACTGGATGCCGTGGTCGAGGGTGAGCTCGGCGGCCGCCCACGGCCCAGCACGATCCGCGACCTGGTCACGGGTCAGGTACTGCGGTCCTGACCCCCTGCCCGGTTCTCCATGACGCACCCGGAGGCACCCTTGTCCAACCCCCATCTCGAAGACGTCAAGACCTATCTGCTCGATCTCCAGGATCGTCTCTGCGCTGGCCTCGCCGCCGAGGATGGCGGTCGCTTCCGGGAGGATGCCTGGGAGCGTGAGGAAGGCGGCGGTGGTCGCTCCCGGGTAATCGAGAATGGCGGCGTCTTCGAGAAGGGTGGCGCGAACTTTTCCCATGTCTTCGGTGAACGCCTGCCGCCCTCGGCTACCGCCGCGCGGCCGGAACTGGCCGGGCGGAGCTTCCATGCGGTCGGCGTTTCCTGGGTTCTGCACCCGACCAATCCCCATGTGCCCACCAGCCATGGCAACGTGCGTTTTCTCATCGCCGAGAAGCCGGGGACGGCACCGGTATGGTGGTTCGGCGGCGGCTTCGACCTGACGCCCTTTTATCCGGTGCACGAGGATGTTCTGCACTGGCACCGAGTGGCCCGGGAGGCCTGTCGTCCCTTCGGCGACGACGTCTATCCTCGCTACAAGGCCTGGTGTGACGACTACTTTTACCTGAAGCACCGCGACGAGACGCGTGGTGTCGGCGGCCTCTTCTTCGATGATCTCAACGACTGGAACTTCGAGCAGTGCTTTGCCTTCCAGCGGGCCGTGGGCGATGCCTTCCTCGACGCCTACCTGCCCATCGTGCGTCGCCGCCGCCATGATGCCTGGAACGACCGCGAACGCGACTTCCAGCGCTATCGACGTGGCCGCTACGTGGAGTTCAACCTGGTCTGGGACCGGGGGACCCTCTTCGGTCTGCAGAGCGGTGGGCGCACCGAGTCGATTCTGATGTCGATGCCGCCCCAGGCCAACTGGGCCTATGACTGGCATCCCGAGCCGGGCAGCCCCGAAGCCGTCTTGTATCGAGATTACTTGCGCCCCCGCGATTGGCTGGGGGACATTGCCGAGGAGCGCCCATGACGGACCGCTATTGTGTCTTCGGAAATCCGGTGGCCCACTCGAAGTCACCGGCCATCCATGCCGCCTTTGCCCGCCAGACGGGTGAGGCGATCGAGTACACCGCCATCGAGGCGCCACTGGAGGACTTCGCTGGGGCCTGGCAGCGCTTCGTTGCCGATGGCGGCCGGGGCGCGAATGTGACGGTCCCCTTCAAGGAAGTGGCCTTTCGGCTCTGTGAGGTGCTCAGCCCGCGCGCCCGACGTGCCGGGGCGGTGAATACCCTGATCCTTGGCGGCAACGGCAAGAGCAAGGATTTCAAGGTCTATGGTGACACGACCGATGGCGTGGGTCTGGTCAGGGATCTCCAGCGCAACGGCATCACCCTGGCCGGGGCTCGTGTGCTGGTGCTGGGTGCCGGTGGCGCCGTGCGTGGAGTGCTCGACCCCTTGCTCAAGGCGTCGCCGGCAAGCCTGCTGATCGCCAACCGCACCGCCGGCAAGGCTCAGGGTCTGGCCGGGGATTTCGCTGATCTGGGATCCATCCACGGCGGTGGCTTCAGCGCCGTGGATGGCCCCTACGACCTGGTGATCAATGGCACCAGCGCCAGCCTGGCCGGCGACCTGCCGCCCCTGCCGGAGGCTATCTTTGCCGAAGGCGCGACGGCCTATGACATGATGTATGGGGCCGAGCCCACGGTGTTCCTGCGCTGGTCGGCCGAGCGTGGTGCTCACTGCCTGGATGGTCTGGGGATGCTGGTCGAGCAGGCCGCCGAGTCGTTCTTCCAGTGGCGCAGCAAGCGCCCGGCGACTGGGCCTGTGCTTGACATGCTCAGGCGCTCGCTATGATCAGCTGGACAGCAGCGGTAGGCCCGGCAAGCAACAGCGCATCGGGCGTTGGCCTGCAGTGGGCCGGTCACGCCGACGGCCCATGATCAACGCCGTTTCGTGTACAGCGCCAGCAAGCACAGCACCACGCCGGCCACCGACAGCAGCATGCCGCCGTTGACCAGCCAGGGATGCCGGTCGAGCCAGGAAGCGAAGGGTTGGGGCGTGTCACGGCATATGCCTGCCAGATAGTCCCAGTGGCCTCCCGCCAGGGTGCATTCGCGCACGTCTCCCAGTTCCCAGAAGTAGACGCCCATCAACACCAGAATGGGCAGGATCAACAGCAGTAGTCCGAGCTTGAGCATTCGTCGTCCGTGTCAGTGGATGGTGGCGTTCAGGGCCTCGGGCAATTCGGCCTACGCCCCGCCTGCTGATAGCGAGCCAGGGCGTTGTCCATGTTCCCCTGCAGGATGCCCATGCGCTGTCCCTGGCTGGGGTGACTCGACATCCAGACCGGTGGTCGGGCGCCGCCAGCGGCCTGCATGTTTTCCCAGAGGGCGATGCTGGCCCTCGGGTCGAAACCGGCATCAGCCATCAGGGTCAGGCCGATGACGTCGGCCTCGCTCTCGTGGCGCCGCGAGAAGGGCAGCAGGATGCCATATTGGGCGCCGGCCCCGAGCAGCCCCATCATCTGTTGGCCCTGGGCCCCCTGGAGGCCCGCTGACGACGCGAGGACGCTCATCCCTATCTGGGTCGCCGACTGAGTAGAGGCGCGCTCGTTGGCGTGCCTGGCCAGCACATGGGCAATCTCGTGGCCGATCACCGCAGCCAGCTGATCCTGGTTGGTGGCAACATCCAGCAGACCGGTATGGATGCCCATGTAGCCGCCGGGCAGGGCGAAGGCATTGGCCGAGTCGTCATTGAAGACCCGGATCTGCCAGTTTTTGTTGCGATCGCGTCCCGAGAGGGTGTTGATCATGGCGCCGGCAACACACTCGGCATAGCGCTGATGGGCGCCACCCACGACGCTCAGATCACGGTTGTACTGGGCGAAGGCCTGCTGGCCCATCTGGTTGAGTTGCTCGTCCGAGTACAGGGTGAACTGCTGCCGGCCTGTGGGAGAGGTGGTACAGGCGGTCAGGGCGAGGGTCAGGGCGCCTGCGATGAGGCATTGCATCCAGTGCATGGGGTCTTCCTCCTTGGTCAGGAATCCTTTGACTCTGGACGGGGCTCCAAGGTTCGTCACAAGATACGCCGTCTGCAAGATCAATCGTGAAACAGGGAGATAGGGAGATAACCTCATGGACGCCGAATTGACGCGTCGCCTGCTGAACCTGCTGGATCATGTCGAACATTGGTTGCCGCCGCCCCCCCAGGAGGTCGACTGGGATCGCGATATCGCGGCGCTCTGGCAACGCCACTCCCTGGGCGGGCGACTCCTGCCGGTCCCGCCGCGAGACGCCTTGTGCCTGGATGATCTGCTCGGCATCGAGCGACAGAAGCTGGCGCTCATGGACAATACCCGGGCCTTCCTCCAGGGGTTGCCGGCGAACCATGCCCTCTTGTGGGGGTCCAGGGGGAGCGGCAAGTCGTCCCTGATCCGTGCCCTGCTGAACAGCCTATCCTCCGAGGGGTTACGGCTGGTGCAGGTCGATCGCCACGACCTCTCTGGCCTGCCCATGCTGGTGGAGCAGCTTCGCCACCAGCCCCATCGCTTCGTGGTCTATTGCGATGACCTCTCCTTCGAGGGGCATGACGATGCCTACAAGGCGTTGAAGAGTGTGCTGGATGGCGCCCTGACCGGGCCGCCACCCAATGTGCTGCTCTATGCCACGTCCAACCGTCGGCACCTCTTGCCGGAAGCGATGAGTGACAATGAGGGCTCGCGCCTGGTGGGCGATGAGTTGCATCATGGCGATGCCGTGGAGGAGAAGATCTCGCTCTCCGACCGCTTCGGCCTCTGGCTGGGCTTCCATCCCTTCAACCAGGACGTCTATCTGGAGGCGTGCTGCCACTGGGTGACACAACTGGGTCGTGCCAGCGACTGGACCCCCGAGGCCCGCGCGGATGCCATCCGCTTCGCGACCCTGCGGGGTGGGCGAAGCGGCCGCGGTGCCTGGCAGTTCGCCTCCCACTGGATAGGCAAGCGCCGCCTGCACGCGCCTTAGCGGCGGCGGCTGTTGCGTGCCTCCTTGGTGCGTCCCAGTTCACGCTTCTTGGCCTTCTCCCGGTCGCTGGCATCGGCCATGCTGTCGAAGGGGTTCTTGCCCGAGCGGAACTCGAAACGCAGCGGGGTGCCGCGCACCTTCAATACCTTGCGGAAGGTGTTGGTCAGAAAGCGGCGATAGGCCTCGGGAAGCGAGCCGGTCTGGTTGCCGTGGACCACGATGATCGGCGGGTTGCTGCCGCCCTGGTGGGCCATGCGCAGCTTGATGCGCCGCCCCTGGACCAAGGGTGGCTGGTGCTGGGCGACGGCGTCCTGGAGGATGGACGTCAGGCGGTTGGTCGACCAGTGGCTGTTGGCCGAGGCGAAGGCCCGCTCGATGGACGGATAGAGGTCACCGACGCCGGTGCCGTGCAGTGCCGAGATGAAGTGCATCTCGGCGTAGTCGGCGAAGCCCAGGCGACGCTTGATCTCGCTGCGCATCTTCTCCTTGGCCTCGTGCTCCAGGCCATCCCACTTGTTCACCGCCAGCACCAGGGCACGGCCGCTGGTGAGCACATAGTCGAGCAGATGCAGGTCCTGTTCCACCAGTCCGGTGCGGGCGTCGAGTACCACCACGGCGACGTGGCATTCCTTGATGGCCTCGAGTGTCTTGATGATCGAGAACTTCTCGGCGATCTCGCTGACATTCTTGCGGCGGCGCACCCCCGCCGTGTCCACCAGCACATAGGGCTTGCCGCGGCGCTCGAAGGGGATCTCGATGGCGTCGCGGGTCGTACCCGCTTCATCGAACACCACCACCCGCTCCTCCCCGAGCAGGCGGTTGACCAGGGTCGATTTGCCCACATTGGGGCGGCCGATGACGCCGATCCGGATTCCCTTGGTGCCGGTGTCGGCGGGAATACTCTCGTCGCGTTCGGGGAAGGGCTCGAGCACCACCTCGATGAGGCTGGTTACATTGCGGCCATGAGCGGCGGCGATGGGATGCGGGTCGCCGAGCCCGAGTTGCCAGAAATCGGCCATGGCGCTGTACTCTTCCAGGCCATCGACCTTGTTGACCACCAGCCAGGTCTTCTTCTGGTTGACGCGAAGGTGGTTGGCAATGGCCTCGTCGGCCACATGCAGACCGGCCCGGGCATCGACCATGAAGAGCACGATGTCGGCCTCGTCGATGGCCTGCATGGACTGTTCGGCCATGGCCGCGTCGATCCCGTCCTCGTCACCGCTGATACCGCCCGTATCGATCACCGTGTAGGCCTTGTCGCCGAGCATGCCATTACCGTACTTGCGGTCGCGGGTGAGGCCGGGAAAATCGGCCACCAGGGCATCCCGGGAGCGGGTCAGGCGGTTGAACAGGGTCGACTTGCCGACATTGGGCCGACCGACCAGGGCGATCACGGGTGTCATCGGATATCCAGGGCCTCGAGCCGGCCGTCATTGGCCAGGACGATGATTTGCCGGCCTTCGGTCAGCGGACGAACACTGATGCCCGAACTGTCGATGCGGGTACGCCCGGTGAGCTCGCCGCTGCGGACATCGATCAGGTGCAGATACCCTTCGAAATCCCCGACTACCAGGTTGCCGCCTGCGAAGGCCGGCGCCGTGAGGCGGCGGCCTTCCAGATCGCTGTTGCGCCAGATCTCGTTGCCGTTGTCGGCATTCAGGGCCAGGATCTGGCTGGTCTCGTCGACGGTGAGCAGCACGTCGCCAACGATGATCGGTGTCAGGTAGCTGGAATGCTCGCGTTCCCACAGCACCTCGCCGCTGGTGGATACCAGGGCGACCAGGCGACCGTTGTAGCTGGTCACGAAGAGCCGGCCATCGGGGGTCAACACCGGCTGGCCGGCCAGGTCGACCAGGCGCTCGATATCGCTGCGCCCGCGGGGAACGGCGATGACCATGTCCATCAGCGGTTGACCGCTGCGGTTGTCCAGGGTGACCAGGCGGCCGTTTGGCTGGCCGACGAAGGTGACAGGGTCGATGACCCGGGGAGTGGCGTTGCTGCGCAGGCTCAGGGAAGGCTGTGAGGACGTGTAGACCCAGCGCTCGTCGCCGCTGGCCCGGTCCAGCGCAGTGACGCTGCCGTCCACGCTCTGGACCACGAGCAGCGCCTGATTGGCCTGCGGGGCCGCGAGCACCTCGCTGGGCACCCGGGCACGCCAGAGGACCTCGCCGTCGTTCTGGTCGACCGCCAGGACCTCACCGTTGCGGGTGCCAAGGTACACCTCTCCGGCAACGGCCGTGAGGCCACTGGAAACCGCCACGTCCAGGTCCTGCTGCCAGCGGCGATTGCCATTGGCGGCGTCGAAGGCCATCAGTCGCCCACCTTCGTCGGCAGCGAACACCAGGCCACCTTCCCTCGCCGGGGCAATGGGATAGTTGGCCCGGCCCAGTCCACTGCCGGCATTCTGGCTCCAGAGGGTCTCCAGGCCGACCCTTGCATCGAAGCTGCGCAGTTCCTTGGGCGGATTCTGCGGTTCCACCTTGCCGGCACAGCCCGCCAGGAGGGCGAGACTCGCGATGGCGGCGATCAGGAAGGTCGGTTTCATAGTGTGGCCTCTTCATAGCCCAGGTTGTCGAGCTTGAGCTGTACCCCGTACAGCGGCTGATCACGCGCCTCGGAGAGGCTCAGAGCCTCTTGCCAGGCGTCGTTGGCATCATCGTCGTTGCCCAGGGCGTGGTGGGCATCGCCGCGCACATTCGCACGCTCGGCGGCGAGGGAATCGGGGATGCCCGTCTCGAGCATGGAAATGGCCGCTTCGGGATCCCCGTCGGCGATCAGCAATCTCGACAGGCGCAATCTGGCCACGCCCTGTACATAGTCGCGATCGGAAGCATCGAGGACCGCTTCGAGGGCGTCACGGGCTCCGACCTGGTCACCCTGGGCCACCGCCAGGCGAGCGTCGATCAGCCTGGCCAGGTCGGCATAGAGCGTCTTGCCGTGGTTGTCGATGATCTCGACCACCAGCTCGCGGGCCTGACCGATGCTGGCCTCATCCGGCTCGGTGCCGGCGGTCAGGTTGATCAACTGTTGGTAGCGCATGGAGGCGGCCTCGGCCTCGTTTGCCTGGTAGTCCTGCCAGGTATTCCAGCCCAGTATCCCGGCGCCAGCAATGGCCACGCCCGCGATCAGCGAAATGCCGTTTTCCTTCCACCAACGCTTGATGGCATCAAGCTGCTCTTCCTCGGTTCTCAACTCCGCCACGGGCGGTCTCCTCCTATCCGGATACGGTTCCGGGGCCCTGGCAATGCAGGGGATGGTCGCCAGGCACTGGGCCGGGGCCCCGGGGTAGTGTCTCGATCAGGCGCCTTCATCGACCAGCAGGTCGCTCAGGGTGTCGATCAGCGCCTCCTGGTCAAGGCTCAGCTGGTCGCGATCGTCGCGCAGGAACTTGAGTGTTGCCTTGCCGGTCGCCACTTCGTCCTCGCCGACCAGCAGCGCCAGGCGAGCCCCGCTCTTGTCGGCCTTCTTGATACGGCTCTTGAAACTGCCGCCACCACAATGCAACTGGGCCCTCAGGCCGGGGAGTGCGTTGCGCAGCCGCTCTGCCAGCAGCAGGGTCTGGCGTGTGCCGCTGTCATCCACGGGAAGCAGGTAGAGATCCAGGCGGCCAAGGGCGCTTTCGGGCACCAGGGCCAGGGTCTCGAGCAGCAGGATCAGCCGCTCGATGCCCAGGGCGAAGCCCACCGCGGGTGTCGGCTTGCCGCCCAGCTGTTCCACCAGGGCATCGTAGCGGCCACCGGCGCAGATGGTACCCTGGCTGCCCAGTGCTGTGGTGGTCCACTCGAAGACGGTGCGACCATAGTAATCCAGTCCCCGCACCAGGCGTGGGTTGATCACATAGTCTATACCGGCGGCATCGAGCAGCGCGCAGAGTTGTTCGAAGTGGGCGCGGGAGTCGTCGTCCAGATGGTCGATGAGTCGTGGGGCATCGGCCAGCATCCCGGCCATGTCCGGGTTCTTGGAATCCAGGATACGCAGCGGGTTGCTGGTCAGACGGCGACGGGAGTCCTCGTCGAGTTGCTCGTGATGCTGCTCGAAATAGGCCATCAGGGTCTCCCGGTAGGCGGCCCGTGCCTCCGTTGCGCCCAGGGAGTTGAGTTCCAGGGTCACCTGCTCGAAGAGACCGAGCTGCTTCCATAACCTGGCCGACAGCAGGATCACCTCGGCATCGATGTCCGGGCCCTCGAGGCCGAAGGTCTCCACACCCACCTGATGGAACTGGCGATAGCGGCCCTTCTGGGGGCGCTCATGGCGGAACATCGGGCCCTGGTACCAGAGGCGCTGGGTCTGATTGTGCAGCAGGCCGTGTTCGATGGCGGCACGTACGCAGCTCGCCGTGCCCTCGGGGCGCAGGGTCAGGCTGTCGCCGTTGCGGTCCTCGAAGGTGTACATCTCCTTCTCGACGATATCGGTGACCTCGCCGATGGAACGGGCGAAGAGAGCCGTCTGCTCGACGATGGGGGTGCGGATCTCGTCGTAGCCATAGCGCTGCATCAGGAGGCGGACCTGGCCCTCGACGTATTGCCACAGGACCGACTGGTCGGGCAGCAGATCGTTCATGCCACGTATGGCCTGAATCTTCTTGTTCGAGGCATTCCTGCTCGGCGCCTTGTGACTCGATGGGGACTGGCTCACTGCATGCTCCTTGGGTCGCCCGGCTCAGTGGCCGCGGGCGATCAGATCCTGTTCGGCCTGCTGCTTCTTGCGGACCCGGTCGCGGATCAGGCGTTCAAGGTCGTCGACCAGATGGTCGTTGCGCAGCTTGCTGGCCGGCTTGCCGTCGATGTAGACGAGGTTGGCCGGGCTGCCGCCGGTCAGGCCGATATCGACTTGCTTGGCCTCGCCGGGGCCATTGACCACGCAGCCGATGACCGAGACGTCCAGCGGGGTCATGACATCCTCGAGGCGCTCCTCCAGGGCGTTCAGGGTGCCGATGACGTCAAAGTTCTGGCGCGAGCAGCTGGGGCAGGCGATGAAGTTGATACCCTTGCTGCGCAGGCGCAGGCTCTTGAGCATGTCGAACCCGACCTTGATCTCCTCGACCGGGTCGGCGGCCAGCGACACGCGGATGGTGTCGCCGATGCCGTCCATCAGCAGCATGCCCAGTCCGATGGACGACTTGACGGTGCCCGAGCGCAGGCCGCCGGCCTCGGTTATCCCCAAGTGCAGCGGTTGCTCGATGCGCCTGGCCAGGTCGCGGTAGGCGGCGACGGCCATGAAGACGTTAGAGGCCTTGACGCTGACCTTGAAGTCCGGGAAGTCGAGGCGTTCGAGGTGATCGATATGGCGCATCGCCGATTCCACCAGGGCCGCCGGCGTGGGCTCACCGTATTTCTTCTGCAGGTCCTTCTCCAGTGAACCGGCGTTGACGCCGATGCGGATCGGGATGCCGTTGTCTCGCGCGGCGCTGACCACGGCGCGGACGCGCTCTTCCTTGCCGATATTGCCGGGATTGATGCGCAGGCAGTCGACACCGAGCTCGGCGACGCGCAGGGCAATCTTGTAATCGAAGTGGATGTCGGCGACCAGCGGGACCTCGACTTCGCGCTTGATGCGGCCGAAGGCCTCGGCGGCGTCCATGTCGGGGACCGAGACCCGCACGATGTCGGCGCCGGCGGCCTCGAGCTGGCGGATCTGGCCTACGGTGGCGGCCACGTCCAGGGTGTCGGTGTTGGTCATGCTCTGCACGGAGATGGGAGCGCCCCCACCCACAGCAACCTTGCCGACATGGATCTGACGTGACGTGCGACGAATGATGGGCGATTGGGAATGCATGGCGACTTGATTATTCTCC
>NZ_JBDNGD010000135.1:0-3454 GCF_041689495.1 Halomonas sp.
GCTGTTGCTAAACGGAGGTATCAACAAGCTAACCCGGCTCTAAAGGTCAAGAGCTCGCCCGGCAGAGCCGGCCTCCCACCAAGGTCAAGCCCTCACCACCGTGGCGATTTTCGTGGGAGGGCGGTTTACCGCGCGAGATTTTGGCTGTTGCTAAACTGAGGTATCAGCCAGCCAACCCGGCTCTAAAGGTCAAGAACTCGCCCGGCAGAGCCGGCCTCCCACCAAGGTCAAGCCCTCACCACCGTGGCGATTTTCGTGGGAGGGCGGTTTACCGCGCGAGATTTTGTTGAGGGGTCAGACCCCGAAGATCCAGCCTCCCCAGACGATGAAGTGCGGGTTGAGGTGCTGCTGCGGCGTGGCGTAGCTGAGCGGTTGGCCTTCCAGGGTCTCGACACGACCGCCGGCCTGTTCCACCACGGCCTGGGCGGCGCCGGTGTCCCACAGGCAGGTAGGGCCGAGTCGCGGGTAGACGTCGGCCTTGCCTTCGGCGATCAGGCAGGGCTTCAGCGAGCTGCCCACGGCTACCATGTCGTGTTTGCCGAGCTTGTCCGCCTTCTCCTCGACCGTGAAGTCGCCGGCGTAGACGGTCATGATGGCGTCGCCGGCGTCGAGGGCGATGCGGTGAGCGGTAGAGAGGAGCTCGGCCAGGTTCAAGGTCATGGGAATCTCACCAGCGATGGTTATGTCAGCGCTTACGCCGGATGCGCCTTTGGCTTGTAGATGCGTCTTTGGCTTATAGAGGGTTCATCACATTTTGCCGGGAAACGCGGCACGAATCATCATGAAGCAGTAAGGATCATCGCAAGTCAGCGTCAAGACAGGCCGCCATGGAGGTAGATACCGGATAAGCCGACAAGGGTTGCATGGGCTGAGTAACGTGACTACTATGCAACCTATAAGTTGCATTGCGTTTCTTATAGCAACATATAAGGTGCATATGGGCCTTCGCGATCAATACCGCCAACGCCGAAAGGCGTTGCACTTCACCCAGCAGGATGTGGCCAGCCGTACCGATATGGTGCGTCAGCAGTATCAGCGATTGGAGCGTGGCGGCAATCCGCGTCTGGAGACCCTCGAACTGGCTGCCGACGGGCTCAATGCCAAGCTGATGCTGATCCCCATGGAGAAATGGCATGCCGTTCAGGCCCTGCTGAAGGGAGAGACAGACGAGGCCGTGGGCCTCGATGCCGACCCCTGGGAGGGCCTTTTGGGGAATGGTGAAGGCGAGGAGGCCGAGCACGATGGCGAGTGACTCGGTTGAGATGCTGCGCCTTGAACTCCACGGCCGTGGGATGGGCTATCTTGCCGGCTACCGGAGTGGGCGCAACGTCATGGTCTTCGATGAGGCCTGGCGGCTCGATGTCTCGCGTCCTACGCTGTCGCTGACCCTGCATCCCGATTTCCCACGCGCAGACGCGCTGATGCAAAAGCCTTGGGTTCGCCAGCAGCGCTTGCATCCCTGGTTCTCGAACCTGTTGCCGGAAGGCGCGCTGCGTGCCTTCCTCGCTCAGCGGCTCAAGGTGCATCCGGACAACGAATTTCCGCTGTTGGCGAGCCTGGGGCATGACCTGCCCGGGGCGCTGCGAGTCTCGCCGGTGTCTCCCGACGACATGCCGGACTGGGTGCTGGGCCATCGACGCCGTGTCACGCCGGTACGCCGTATGGTCGAGGTGGGCGGCGGTTTTTCGCTCGCCGGCGTGCAGATGAAGTTCTCCATGCGCGAGCGCGATGGGCGCTTTCACTTCGGCCATGCCGACATGCTCGGCGACTGGATCGTCAAGACGCCTTCGACACGCCATCCCCAAGTGCCCGAGAATGAAGCTACGGCGATGTGGCTGGCCCAGAGCGCCGGTGTGGAGGTCCCTGAGATTCGGCTGATTCCGCTGAGTGCACTCGAAGGCCTGCCGGCCATTAACCTGCCCGACGAACAGGTTGCCTACGCCATTCGCCGGTTCGATCGCGAAGCCGAGCGGTGCATCCACACCGAGGACATGGCGCAAGTGCTGTTTCGCTATCCCCACCAAAAGTACGATGGCCCCAACTACGAGAAGCTAGGACGCCTGCTGCGAGAATTCACGGACGATGGCCTTGCCAATGTGCAGGCCTTCGCGCGCCGCCTGCTGGTGAACATCCTGCTGGCCAACGGCGATGCACACCTCAAGAACTGGAGTCTGATCTACCCGGACGCGCGCACCCCTCGCCTGGCGCCCGCCTATGATATCGTCACCACGCTCGCCTACCTCGAAGGCGATCACCAATTGGCCCTCAACCTGAACGGGAAGAAGGACTGGTATCGCTTGGGCGAAGAGGACTTTCATGGCTGGGCCGAGAAAGTTGGGGTGGCCTGGCCCGCTATCCGCACGGTACTCGATGATACCGTGGAACGTGCCCGGACCCAGTGGCCCAGCCAGTTGGTTGAAATGCCCATGGCAGAAGCGCACAAGACAGTGCTCAAACAGCACTGGCGCCGCCTGGTGCCGGAATGGCGAATTGCGTGACCGAGACGTGCGACTGAATCGTTCAATTCAGGAAAAGGGCGAGGGTGATACTCAAGTGGTTTCGCCGGATGCGTCTACGGACCCGGGGCGATTCAGTTTTTAACGGGTCTCTTGCCCGAGTCATTCGGGAAAGTTACCTTGATGACCGGGCTACGGCGGTGGGGTCAACCCGACTGCCCGGGGAGTTTAACAAAGACCCGGAAGATAGAATGATCGTGGCAAAGGTCTGACCCTGAAGGATTGTTTTCCATGGCGACACCCCGAAGCCTCGTCTTCCATCTTCATCGGTACTGGGATGTCGTCGAGAGTCTCAGCCGTCTTTCGCGGGAGCTGCCGGCGTTCGAGGAACGTCAGGTGCTTGCGATCATCAGCCAGCAGCATCCCCAGGCGGGAGAGGACGATGCCGCGGCGATCCTGCGCAGTCTGTGCAATGTTGAGGTACTGCAGTGGTTGAGTCGTTCCAGCAGCCTGCAGCTCAATCCCCTGGTGCTCGATTTCGTGCGGGGCCTGACCCGTGAACACGAGCTGGGCCTGTCGTCGGTGCTCAAGGCGCGGGTCGAGGCCATCAAGCAGGCCACTGCTCAGTTGAGCGAGGGGCTCGATCGGCGTGATGATGACCGGATGCGTCGTGGCGCCGCCCGGCTGGCCGATCTCTTCCGGCAGATCAGCCAGCAACTCGACCAGGACCGCCATGCCATTCTGGAGCTGGCGGAGAAGGCCAAGGCCAGCGATGCCGCCATGCCGATCTCGCGACGCTACCAGGCCGTGCTGGAGGCCTATGACCAGTATGTCGAGCCGATGAACGAGATGATGGACAGCAGCCTGGCCGGTACCTTCTATCCCTATCTGGAGGCGGCCGAACAGGCGCTCGACGCGGCTACCGAGGCGCTGTCGGTGCAGGGTGCCCTATACAGCCACCGCCTGCAGTTACGCCAGGTCGGCTATCAGGCCAAGGA
>NZ_JBDNGD010000136.1:0-2850 GCF_041689495.1 Halomonas sp.
AGCAGCGCCACGTAGTAGGGCAGCATCGCCTTGACCAGCTGCTCCATGGACACCTTGCCGACGCCACAGCCCACATAGAGGCAGGTGCCCACCGGCGGGGTGAGCAGGCCGATTCCCAGGATGTAGGCCATCAGGACGCCGAAGTAGACCGGATCCACACCCACCGAGGTAGCGATCGGCGTCAGCATCGGGGCCATGATGACCATGGCCGGTGTCAGGTCCATCACGAAACCGACCAGGAGCAGCAGGCCGGCGACGATCATCAACAGCCAGAAGGGATCCTGGGTGATCGCCTGGACCTGGCGGACCAGCGTCTGCGGCACCATGTTGATGGTCAGGAACCAGGCGATCACCGTGGCGAAGGCAAGCAGCAACAGCACCATGCCGGTCAGTCGTGCGGTACGGATCAGCATCCCCCAGAGGTCGCGAAGGGGGAACTCGCGGTAGACCAGCAGCGAAATCGTCAGCGAATAGAGCAGCGCCGCCACCGCCGCTTCCGTGGCGGTGAAGAACCCGCCGATGATGCCGCCGATCACGATCACCGGCAGCACCAGCGCCAGCCAGGCCGCCTTGAAGGTCCGCCAGAGCACATCCAGGCGAAACTTACGGGTCTGCCCGGCATGCGTGAAGCTGGCCAGGATGAAGGTGGTGAGCATCAACGCAAAGCCGATCAGCATTCCCGGCACGATACCGGCGATGAATAATCGACTGATCGAGGTCTCGGTGACGATGCCGAACAGGATCAGGGGAATCGACGGCGGAATGATGATGCCGATCACCGAGGAGACGGTGTTGATGGCGGTGGCATGGGGCGCCGAGTAGCCCTGCTGCTTCATGGAGGGAATCATCATCGCCCCGGTGGCCGCGGTGTCGGCGACTGCCGAGCCGCTGATGCCGCCGAAGAACATCGAGCCGGTGATCGCCACCTGGCCAAGCCCCCCGCGCATGAAACCGACCAGGGCCCCGGCCAGGTCCATCAAGCGACGGGCTATCCCGCCCTGACTCATCACCTCACCGACCAGGATGAAGAAGGGAATGGCCAGCAGTGGGAAGCTATTGACGCCGCGGATCGATTGTTCGATGAGGATCGACAGCGGGATGTCCGACATTACCGCCATCACGACGGCGGCGACACCCAGGCCGAAGGCGATGGGCAGTCCGATACCGATGGAGGCGAACAGGATGGCCAGAAAGATCCATAGCATGGCTCAACGCACTCCGCTGTGAGGGCGTGAGGAGGACGGTGGCATACGGATCAACCGCACACACTGCCAGGCGCGCCACAGCGCCACGGAAAGGATAAAGATCGAGCACAGCACCAGGGAGACATTGATCAGGTTCCAGGGCACACCGAGGATCGCGGTTCGACCCGTCGAGCGGGACATCACCACATAACCGCCCCAGATCATGATGCCCATCAGCCCACTGATGATCAGGTGCTGCACCAGGTAGAGCGTGTAGGCGGCACGTGGCTTGAGCTTGCGCACCACGAAATCCACGGCGATATGCTCGAAGTGAGCGAAGACCGCCGCGGCCCCGATGAAGACCAGCCAGACAAACAGCATCCGAGCCAGTTCATCCGCCCAGGGCAGCGAATTATTGAGTAACGAGCGTCCGATCACGTTGGCCGATACCGAGATGATGAGTGCCACCAGGATGGCGGCGATCAGGTGTTCCATGATCCCGGTCAGCCAACGAAAGACCACGGGCCCCTTTCGCGCCTCGAAATCCAGCTCGAGGGCTCGGCGGTTGGGATCGGCAAGATAGGCATCGATATCGGGTGGTGGAGAAGTCGATTCAGACATGGCGAGACTCCAGAGACAGAACAAGGGGCCAAGCAAGGCCCCTTGTCGCTGAGCGATCATCGGGTGACGCGTATCAGTCGTTCATGGTGTCGGCGACGATCTCGCGGATCTCGGCAATCAGATCTTCGCCGATCTGCGGAGCCCACTCGTCATAGACCGGCTGCACGGCTTCCTGGAAGGCGGCAATCTGGTCGTCGTCGAGACGCGTGATCTGCATGCCGCGCTCCTCGAGCTGATTGCGCGCCCAGTCGTCGTACTCGGTGGCCAACTGGATCTCGTAGGCTGCGGACTTGCGAGCCGCCTCCTGGACGAGTTGCTGGTACTCGGGGTCCAGACGATCCCAGGTGCGCTCGGACATCATCAGGATGAAGGGCGTATAGACGTGGCGAGTCTCGGAGCCGTAGTCCTGAACCTCGTGGAAGTTAGACGTCAGAATGGTGCTCCAGGGGTTTTCCTGGCCGTCGACGACACCCTGTTCCATGGCCGAGAACAGCTCACCGAAGGCCATCGGGGTCGGGTTGGCACCCAGGGTTTGCCAGATGGACAGGTGCACCGGGTTCTCCATGGTGCGGATGGTCAGGCCACCCATGTCGAGACCGGCAACGTCCTCCGGGGACTCCACGAGACGGACGCTGTTGGAGAGCTGGCGATAGCCGTTTTCGGAGAAGGCCAGCGCCTTGATGCCGGTACCATCAAAGGCATCGAGCATGCCTTGGGCGATATCGCTGTTCATCACCGCGATGGCCGCCTCGCGGGTCGGCAGCAGGAAGGGAAGGTCGAATGCCGCAAGTTCGGGCACATAGGTGGTGGCCGGCGATGAGGAGGGATAGGACATGTCCAGGGTGCCGGTCTGCATCATCTCCATCATCTGGACGTCGTCACCCAGCTGACTGTTGGGGAAGACGTTGACGGTGAGCCGCCCTTCGCTGCGCTCGGCGAGGATGTCGGCGAAATACTGGCTCGAGAGATACTGCGGCGAGGTTTCGGCCAGGCCGATGCCCATGCGGATGGTGTGGCTGCCGTGATCACCGACCACGGCACCGTC
>NZ_JBDNGD010000137.1:0-1424 GCF_041689495.1 Halomonas sp.
AGCCACCTGGTGATTTCTCCCGGTCCCTGCACGCCCAACGAGGCGGGTCTCTCCCTGGCGTCGGTTCGTCGATTCGCGGGCGAGATTCCCATCCTCGGCGTCTGTCTTGGTCATCAGGCCATCGGCCAGGTCTATGGTGGCAGGGTGGTGCGTGCCCCCCAGGTGATGCATGGCAAGACCTCGGGCATTCGCCATAATGGCCAGGGCGTCTTCGAGGGGTTGGAAGACCCGCTCGAGGTGACCCGTTATCATTCCCTGGTGGTGGAGCGGGAGAGCCTGCCGGCGTGTCTCGAGATCACGGCCTGGTGCGATGACGATGACGTCACGCCCGGGGTGATCATGGGGCTTCGCCACCGTGAACTGGATGTCGAGGGAGTGCAGTTCCATCCCGAATCCATCCTGACCCGCCAGGGGCACGAGCTGCTGGCCAACTTCCTGAAACGTCGCTGAATCGTCAGGCGAGAGGAGAATCACTCCATGCAGATGCGAGATGCCATCGCAGCGGTGATGCGCCGCGAGGATCTGAGCTTCGAGGCGACCCATGCGGTAATGCACCAGATCATGACCGGTGAGGCCACCGACGCCCAGATCGGTGGCTTCCTGATCGGCCTGGCGGTGAAGGGCGAACGGGTCGAGGAGATCAGCGCTGCGGCACAGGTCATGCGCGACCTGATGAAGCGCGTCCGAGTCAACGCCGAGAACGTGGTGGATATCGTCGGCACCGGCGGGGATGGTGCCAACCTCTTCAATGTATCCACGGCGGCCAGTTTCGTGGCCGCCGCCGCCGGGGCCCATGTGGCCAAGCACGGCAATCGTGGTGTCTCCTCGTCTTCCGGCAGTGCCGATCTCTTCGCCGTGGCGGGCATTCACCTGGACCTGGATGCCGAGCAGGTGGCACGCTGCATCGAGCAGGTGGGGGTCGGCTTCATGTTCGCCCCCAATCATCATCCCGCCATGCGTTTCGCCGTCGGCCCGCGCCGCGAGATGGGAGTGCGAACACTGTTCAATATCCTGGGGCCACTGACCAATCCGGCCGGGGCCCCCAACCAGGTGCTGGGTGTCTATGCCGCCGACCTTGTGCCACTGATGGCCAGGGTCCTTCATCAACTGGGAAGCCGCCATGTGATGGTGGTGCACGCCGAGGATGGGCTGGACGAGATTTCCCTGGCAGCGCCCACCCGGGTGGCCGAACTGCGCGACGGTCAGATCAGTGAGTACCGCCTCTGTCCGGAAGACGTGGGTATCGAGCGCCAGTCACTCGATCCGCTGCGGGTTCAGAGCGCCGAAGACAGCCTGAGACTGGTACAGCTGTCACTGACGGGTGAGGGGGCTGCTGCTGACCTCGTCGCCCTGAATGCCGGTGCGGCCCTCTACTGTGCCGGAATCGCCGATACCGTCAGGGAAGGGGTGGAAATGGCCAAGGA
>NZ_JBDNGD010000138.1:0-2383 GCF_041689495.1 Halomonas sp.
CATACGGTAGCGTATATGCTGAAGCATTCGGATCTGTTCGATGAGTTGCCCGACAAGTTCTACGATTCTGCCTTTCTGGACCGGCTCCATTTTTATATTCCGGGGTGGGAAGTCGACATCATCCGGGGCGAGATGTTCTCCGATGGCTACGGCTTCGTGGTGGATTATCTCGCTGAAATTCTGCGCTCCATGCGGAACTACGACTACTCCGATCAGTACCGGGAGCATTTCACCTTGTCCTCGGATATCTCGACCCGAGACCGGGACGGCATCAACAAGACATTTTCCGGCTTGATGAAGATTCTGTTCCCCCAGGGCGGCGCTACCAAGGCGGATATTGAGGAGTTACTGCGGTTTGCCATTGAGGGGCGCAAGCGGGTCAAAGACCAGCTGATGAGAATCGACACTACCTATGGCGTGGTGCGCTTTGCCTACCTGGATGTTGATGGCAAAGAATCGCTGGTCACCACCCTTGAGGAAGAGGAATACCCTGGCTATTACCACAAGACGGTGGCTGAGACGGATATCGAGAGTGGCGCGGCTGAGTCGACTTCAGCTGAAGAGCCAGCGGATAGGTCACATAACGCGCCTGAGATCGCTGAGCCTGCGCTGGAAGAAAAGCACCTGACCTTCCAGGAAAATCAGAAAGGCATCTCATTCGATACCCTGTTTGGCCCATACATGAAGGGCGCAAGCCGTATCACTGTAACTGATCCTTACATCCGCCTCTTTTACCAGATTCGTAACCTGATGGAATTTCTCGAAGCCATCGTCAAGAACAAGGCCCAGGAGGATGAAGTGGCGGTACATCTGGTCACCGTCCGAGATGAATTCAAGGGTGAGCTGCAAGACGAGAGCTTTGAAAAGATCCAGAAATCTGCTCGCACGGTGGGTCTCGAATTCTCCTGGGAGTTTGACGATACCGGCACCGTTCACGCCCGACATATCGTAACAGACCATGGCTGGAAGGTATCACTGGACAGAGGCCTGGATATATTCCAGCACTACGAGATGAACGAGGCTTTTGCCTTTGCCAACCGGCTTCAGAAGTTTCGTGCGACCAAGGCCTTCGAGGTAACGTTTATCAAACAGGCATAGCGTGTATAGGGAGCGTAATGGCAGGCCGGAGGTCAGGTATCCGTTTCCCGCTCCCACCAGGACTGCAACAAATGATCACAACCCGGCAAAGGGCGTGCAGCTGGGCCTTGTAGTCCTTGTGCGAGATCGCGCTCGGGGAGGGCTTGCTGGCGTGACCGGTCAAAGGCGGCATCGGGGGCCTCACTCGCTGGAGAGACCGGCCGCCCGCAGGCGGCCCTTGAGCCGCTCGACTTCCTCGAGCAGATCGGCGACCAGGGCGGCGAGTTCCGGCTCGGCCTCAAAGCCTCGCTCGAACTGGCAAAGCCGCCTGGCGCGGGTCAGGTCGCGGCTGGTGAAGCGCCAGTTCGCCACGTAACGCGAGCCATCGGCCAACAGGCCGCTCTCGATGTGCTCGACAACCCATTCGGTCTCGACCGCGCAGGCCCGAGCCAGCTCCTCGAGGGTCAGGGCCGACTCGTCGATCAACTCCCCCTTGGCGGTGCCATTCGCTGCCATGGTCTATTCTCCCAGCCACTGCTGTCGCGGGTTGAAGGCCAGATCCCGCGCCATGGTTTCATAGAGTTCGCGGGCCTTGGCGGTGTCGGCCGATGGCAATACCACCTCCAGTTCCACGTAGAGATCGCCCGGCTCCGGCCCCGGGATCCCGCGCCCCTTGAGGCGCAGCCGGCGACCGGTCTGCGAGCCGGCCGGCACCTTGAGGTTGACCGGGCCCGACGGGGTCGGCGCTTCGATGCTGGCGCCCAGGGCGGCTTCCCAAGGCGTCACGGGCACGGTTTCATGCACGTCCCGTCCCTCGACCCGGTAGTGGGAATCCGGCGTAAAGTGAATCTCCAGGTACAGATCACCCGCCGCGCCGCCACCGACACCGGGGCTGCCCTGTCCCGTTAGACGAATGTGCTGACCCTCTTTCACGCCTTTGGGAATACGCACGCTGAGGGTGTGTTGGCGGGTCACGACCCGCCCTTGTGCATCGACCAAGGGCACCTGCAACGTGATCGCCCGGGTCGCCCCCTGATAGGCATCCCTCAGGTCGATGAAGACCCGGGCATGACGATCCTCACCGCGCATCCGGTAGCCGTGTGCCCCTCCCCGGGCGGCCTGTCCGAACAGGTTGGCGAAGAAATCGCTGAACTCACCGAGGTCGTCACCTTCGAAACCCTGCCCCGTGAATTCGAAGCCCGCATCCCAGTCCGGCGGCGGCTGGAAATCCTGGCCTGATCGATAGTGCTGACCCAGTTGATCGTAGGCGACCCGCTTTTCCGGATCGGACAACACCGTCTTGGCC
>NZ_JBDNGD010000139.1:0-12438 GCF_041689495.1 Halomonas sp.
CCAGGATCCTTCTACCCAGGTATTCTCATCCATGAGCTTCTCGTCTTCCCCCTTGTCCAAGGCCTGGCTCGCCGCCATGCCCATCCTGTTCGTCACGCTCTGGAGTACGGGCTTCATCGGTGCCAAGTTCGGCCTCCCCTATGCCGAGCCCTTCACCTTCCTCTTCGTACGCTGCGTGCTGACGCTGGTATTGCTGGTACCCCTGGTGCAGCTGATGCGAGGCGGCTGGCCTCAGGGCGCACGATTGTGGGGGCATATCGCCGTCTCGGGATTGCTGGTGCATGGCGCCTACCTGGGGGGTGTCTTCTACGGCATCCACCAAGGCATGCCGGCGGGTCTGGTCTCGCTGCTGGTAGGCCTTCAGCCCCTGATCACCGCGGCGCTGGCGGGACCGCTGCTCAGCGAGCGGCTGGGACGCATCCAGTGGCTGGGGCTGGTGTTGGGCCTGGTGGGCATCTGTCTGGTGCTGGGCAGCAAGCTGGACCCGGGGGATGGACTCTTTGATGGCTTCGGACTGGGCGCCCTGTTGAGTGCCCTGGTCGCTCTGGTCGGCATTTCCTGTGGCACCCTCTACCAGAAGCGTTACTGCACCGGCATGCCACTGCTTTCCGGCACTGTCGTTCAGTACCTGGCGGCCGGCACTCTCATGGGCACCGGAGCCCTGCTCTTCGAGACACGCGAGATCGACTGGACGCCCACCTTCATGCTGACCCTGGGTTGGCTGGTGCTGGTGCTGTCGATCAGCGCCATCCTGCTGCTGATGGCGCTGATCAAGCGCGGCGAAGCCTCACGAGTGGCCAGTCTCTTCTACCTGGTGCCACCGGTGACGGCGCTGCAGGCCTGGTGGCTGTTCGACGAGCGCCTTCCCCTCGTGGCCCTGGTCGGAATGGCCATCGCCATCGCCGGGGTGGTGCTGGTGGTCAAGGGACGGCCGATCAGGTCCTGAGCAAGCGGCAGGCGGCATACTTGAACTCGGGGATCTTGCCGTAGGGGTCCAGCGCCGGATTGGTCAGCAGGTTGGCCGCCGCCTCCACGTAGCAGAAGGGCACGAACACCATCCCCTCCGACATCTGCGGGTCGACCCGCGTCTTCAGGGTGATGGCCCCGCGCCGGGTGGTGATGGTGACCGGCTCGCCCGGTGACAGCCGCAGGCGCACCAGCTCCGCCGGGGCCAGGCTCGCCACCGCCTCGGGCTCGAGGTCGTCGAGCACTCGGCTGCGACGGGTCATGGAGCCGGTGTGCCAGTGTTCCAGCTGGCGCCCGGTGATCAGCACCGTGGGGTAGTCGCCATCGATGGGTTCGTCCGGCGGCAGCGGCCGGGTCGGGGTGAACTTTGCCCGACCGCTCGCGGTGGGGAAGGCATCGCTGAACACCACGTCGGCCCCGGGGGCGTCGTCGGCCGGGCAGGGATAGGTCACCGAGCTCTCGCGCTCCAGGCGGGACCAGGAGATATGGTCGAGCGATGCCATGCCCTGCTTCATCTCGGCGAACACCTCGCGCGGGTGCGTGTAATTCCAGCCCAGTCCCAGGCGATTGGCGAGCTGCTGGATGATCCACCAGTCGGCCTTCGCCTCGCCGGGCAGAGGCACGGCGGCGCGTCCGAGCTGTACCTGGCGGTTGGTATTGGTGACGCTGCCGTCCTTCTCCGGCCAGGCCGAAGCCGGCAGGATCACATCGGCGAACTGGGCGGTCTCGGTCACGAACAGATCTTGCACCACCAGATGCTGGAGTTTGGCCAGGGCCGCCCGGGCATGCTCGAGGTCCGGGTCGGACATGGCCGGGTTCTCGCCGAGGATAACCATCCCCTTGATGGTGCCGGCCGCGATGGCATCCATGATCTCCACCACGGTAAGCCCCGGCGTCTCCTCGAGCGGAGTATTCCACAGCTCCTCGAAGGCGGCACGCACCTGGGCGTCGGTCACCGGCTGGTAGTCGGGCAGCACCATGGGGATAAGGCCGGCATCGGAGGCGCCCTGGACGTTGTTCTGGCCGCGTAACGGATGCAGGCCGGTGCCGGGGCGCCCGGTCTGGCCGCAGGCCAGCGCCAACGAGATCAGGCAGCGGGCGTTATCGGTGCCGTGGACATGCTGGGAGATGCCCATGCCCCAGAAGATCATCGCCTTGTCGGCGGTCGCATAGAGCCGCGCGAGCTCGCGGATCAGCCCCGGCGCGACGCCACAGGCGGGCGACATCGCCTCGGGGGTCAGGTCGCGCACATGGGCCTTGAGCGCCTCGAAGCCCTCGGTGTGGGTGTCGATATAGGCCTGGTCATAGAGCTCCTCGCTGACGATGACGTTGAGCATGGCGTTGTAGAGCGAGACGTCACCGCCGGGGGTGAAGCGCACGCTGAGATGGGCGTAGGCGTCCAGCGCCTGGCCGCGAGGATCGAGGATGATCAGCTTGGTGCCGTTTCGCGCCGCCTGCTTGAAGTAGGTGGCCGCCACCGGGTGGTTGATCGCCGGGTTGCAGCCGGTGAGGATCACCACGTCGGCCTCGAGGGCCTGCATGAAGGAGGCCGTCACCGCCCCCGAGCCGATGCACTCCATGAGTGCGGCCACCGAGCTGGCGTGACACAGCCGGGTGCAGTGGTCGACATGGTTGGAGCCGAAGCCGGTGCGCACCAGTTTCTGGAACAGCCAGGCCTCCTCGTTGGAGCACTTGGCGCTGCCGAAGCCGGCCAGGGCATTCGGGCCATGGGCGGCCTTGAGATCGGCAAGCCCCTGGGCAGCGAGATCCAGCGCCTCCTCCCAGCTCGCCTCGCGGAAGTGGGTCAGCGGATCGCCCGGGTCGAAGTCGGGATCGAGCCCCTTGGGGATCCCGGGCCGTCGGATCAGCGGCATGGTGAGACGCGCCGGATGGTTGGGATAGTCGAAGCCGAAGCGCCCCTTGACGCACAGGCGGTTCTGGTTCGAGGGCCCGTCGCGCCCCTCGACGAAGAGGATCCGGTCGTCCTTGATATGGTAGGTGAGCTGGCAGCCCACGCCGCAGTAGGGACAGACCGAGTCGACGCTGCGATCGGCGACCTTCGAGTCGCCGCGGCCTTGCGCGTCGATGAGGGTCGCCGGCATCAGCGCCCCGGTGGGGCAGGCCTGGACGCACTCGCCGCAGGCCACGCAGGTGCTCTCGCCCATGGGGTCGTCGAAGTCGAAGACGATCTTCGCGGCCGCCCCGCGATGGGCCAGGCCGATGACGTCGTTGCCCTGCACCTCGCGGCAGGCGCGCACGCAGAGGTTGCACTCGATGCAGGCATCGAGGTTGACGTTCATCGCCGAGTGGGTGGCGTCATGGCCCCGGGCATGGGGGAGCGAGGCCGACCGTTCGGCGACGTGGTGCACCGTGGGCGCCTCTCGCTCGGCCCGTGACGGCAGCCACTGACGCACCGCGGTGGCGTCGATGGCCAGCGCATCGGCCATGGCCCAGAAGTGGCTGGCGCGGTCGGGACTCGCCTCGCGTTCGGGCTGGTCGGCGATCAACAGCTCCATCACGCCTTCGCGGGACACGCGTGCCCGCTCGGAGGTGGCGCTCTTGACCACCATGCCGGGGGCCGCCTCGCGCAGGCAGCTGGCCGCCAGCACGCGCTCGCCCTTGATCTCTACCATGCAGGCGCGGCAGTTGCCGTCGCTGCGGTAGCCGGGGGCATCCTTGAAGCACAGATGCGGAATGGTCTCGCCGGCGCGCTTGGCCACCTGCCAGAGGGTCTCGCCGGGGAGAGCACTCACCTCGGCGCCATCCAGGGTCAGGGTAAAGGTCTCTTGTGTCATGGTCTGTGTCCCTACCCTTTGACGATCACGTTCTGGCTGGCGAGTTCGCCGCGGAAGTCCTTGAGCAGCCCCAGCACCGGGTTGGGCGCCGCCTGGCCCAGGCCACAGATCGAGGCGTCCATCATCACCTGCGACAGCCGCTCGAGCTCATCGACCCGCCACTCGTCGCGCTCAAGCAGGGTCAGCATCTTCTCGGTGCCGACCCGGCACGGCGTGCACTGGCCGCAGGATTCGTCGGCGAAGAAGGCCAGCAGGTTGGTGGCCACCGCGCGCAGATCGTCCTGGTCGGACAACACGATGACGGCAGCAGAGCCGATGAAGCAGCCCTCGGCCTGCAGGGTATCGAAGTCCAGCGGAATATCGGCCTTGCTCGCCGGCAGTATCCCCCCGGAGGCGCCGCCGGGCAGGTAGCCGGCCAGGCGGTGGCCGTCGGCCATGCCGCCACCATACTCCTCGACCAGCTCGTTGAGGGTGATACCGGCGGGCGCCAGATGGACCCCGGGCCGCCTGACCCGGCCGGAGAGCGAGAAGCCGCGTAGCCCCTGGCGGCCGTGACGGCCCTGGTCGGCGAACCAGTCGGCACCCTTCGACCAGATCAGCGGAATCCAGTAGACAGTCTCGACGTTGTTGACCAGGGTCGGGCGGTCGAAGAGCCCCTTCTGGGCGACGAAGGGCGGACGGTGGCGCGGCTTGCCAGGCTTGCCCTCCAGCGACTCGATCATCGCCGACTCCTCGCCGCAGATGTAGGCGCCGGCGCCGCGCCGCATGACGATGTAGCCGGGAGCCACCAGCCCCGCGGCCTCCAGCTCGCCGATCGCCGCGTGCAGCACCCGATGCAGGCCGGGGTACTCGTCGCGCAGGTAGATATAAAGTGCTTCGGCCTCCACCACCCAGGCGCTGACCAGCGCGCCTTCGAGGAAGCGGTGCGGCGAGCGCTCCAGGTAGTAGCGGTCCTTGAAGGTGCCGGGCTCGCCCTCGTCGGCGTTGATCGCGCAATAGCGCGGGCCGGGCTCGGCGCGCACCGCCTGCCACTTGCGATAGGTCGGAAAGCCCGCCCCGCCGAGCCCGCGCAGGCCGGATCGCTCGAGTTCGTCGATCAATGGCTCGAGCGTGACACGACTCTCGCGGCAGTCGCCGAGCAGCCGATAGCCGCCCTGCTCCCGGTAGTCGTCCAGGCGCTGCCAGAGGATCGCCTCGGGATGGAAGTGGCCGGTATCCACCACCGCCTCCACGCCCTCGCGGGTGGCGAACAACACATGGTGGTGCCCCACTTCCACCACCGGCGCGGTATCGCAGCGGCCCATGCAGGGCGCCCGCACCACCCGCACCGCCTCCGGATCGACACCGGCCTCCAATTCCGCCTTGAGCGTCGCGGCGCCGGCCAGCTGACAGGAGAGCGAATCGCAGACCCTCACCGTCACGTCCGGCGGCGGCGCCTGGTCGTCGTGGATCACGTCGAAGTGAGCGTAGAAGGTGGCCGTCTCGTAGACCGCCGCCATCGGCAGGTTCATGTAGGCGGCCAGTGCCCGCAGGTTCACCAGCGACAGGTGGCCATGGGCATCCTGGATGACGTGCAGGTGCTCGATCAGTCGATCGCGGTGGCGCAGGCTCGGATCGACGCGCTCGTCACCGAGCAGCTGGCGCAGCGAGGCCAGGGCGACAGGCGGCAGGTCACGGCCACGGGGCCTGCCGCGGAAACGGCGCTTGGGAGTGAGGGAATCGACGGTCATGGCGGGCTCGTTGTTGTGCTTGTGAGGAGGAGCGATATCGACAGCTTCCTGCCCCTTCGTGGGCAACGACGGACATCATCGGCATGGTGTCACCCGCCCGTCATCAGAACAATGCCAAGGCGCTGAGCCGGTGAGCGAATGGACATGAGGATGTCGCTCTCAGCACGTCTCGCCGTTGGCTGTCTCCTGCATGACAGCATAGGCCACCATCTCGACGAGTATCTCCTCGCGGGCGAATCCCGAGACGATCATCCGCTAGCCGGACGCGACCACCTGCATTGGCGCGAGCTGGCCGGATACGCCCTGATCCGCAACGGCACCTCGCGTCTGCTTGTCGGTTCACCGGCCGCCGAACTGCTCGAACACAGCTCGCTGTTCATCTCCAACATGATCTCGCTGACCGCGATGCTCGAGGCCGGTATCGGCATGTTGTGCCGGGCAAATGTGAGCCTGTCACCGGCGGCGGCGGCCATGCGGCAGCATGTGATGGACCACCTCAGGGAACGGGAGGAATGGTAGAGTGGCGTGGGTAATAACGACCTGGTGGACGGCGATGAGTCTGAATCGTCGGCCTCGACCTCGAAGGGCCAAGCAGGCATGGTGGTCCTCTAGGAGGCGAATATCGAGGTAGTACCCTCTATCCCAGTATTCATGGTCACCCAACCCAAGGAGACACTACCGATGTCGAACCGTTTTGCACGATGCCTCTGCCTGACCGCCCTGCTGTCGCTGCTGGCCCTGGCACCCAACGCCTTCGCCCAGCAGGCATCACCGGGGGCTGGCGGCGCCGAGGTCAGCACCGAGCAGTTTCAGGACTGGGAAGTGGTCTGCCCGCCCCAGGGCAGCCAGGGTGCCTGTACCATGAACCAGTTGGTCACTAATTCCGAGGACGGCCAGCCACTGATGCGGGTGATCGTGGGGTATCCCCCCGAGCTCGAGGGTCGGCCGGCGATGACCTTTCTGCTGCCGCTGGGCGTGCGCCTCGCCGCGGGCCTGCAGCTGAGCGTGGGAAACGTCGAGCCGGCCCAGTTCCCCTACCAGGTCTGCGTGGAGCAGAGCTGTCGCGCCGACCTGCCGCTCGATCCGTCCCTGCTGCTGCCGCTGCGCAGCGGCAGCAGCGCGACCCTGAGCCTGATCGGTCCGCGCGGCAACCGCCTGGACCTGGACATCTCGCTGATGGGCTTCACCAACGCCAACACCCGCATCGCGCCCTGAGCGGAGGGCCGGGCCAGCGGAGCCTGGTCCCACCCACCACCTTCCTGGCCCGGCGCCTGAAAACGGTGGAGAGCACTCCAACAGCGCCATGGAACGTGATCACGATGGCTAGGTCAGAGTCGCTCAAGGTAGGCCGATCCACCGAGATTGTTCATCTGGCGGCGAATCCAGGCACTGCGGCTCTCTACATGGGCGCTGGGTCGCGAAGCACTCCATTGGCGTGGATTGGGCAGGATTGCCGCCAGGCGGCTGGCCTGGTGGGGGGTGAGATCAGCCGCGGAGACGCCGAAATAGTGCTGGGCGGCGGCTTCCAGGCCGAAGACTCCCTGGTCCCACTCGACGATGTTGAGGTAGACCTCGAGGATGCGCTCCTTGGGCCACAGGAACTCAATCAACAGGGTAAACCAGGCTTCCAGGCCCTTGCGCAGCCAGCTGCGTCCCGTCCACAGAAAGAGGTTCTTCGCGGTCTGCTGGCTGATGGTGCTGGCCCCGCGAAGCCGACCGCCGTTGCGGCTGGCCTCCCAGGCACGACGCATTTCCTGGATGTCGAAGCCCCGATGCTCGGGAAAGCGCTGGTCCTCGGCGGCGATCACCGCAAGCTTGGCGTGGTCGGAGAGCTGGTCCCAGGCGAGCCACTGATGCTCGATACGGATCGGCTCACGGGCCACCCAGGACTCGACCTTGCGCTCCACCATGACCATGGAACCAAACACCGGTACCAGGCGAAACACCAGTACCAGCACGATCGAGAGCACCACGAATCCAAGCAGCGCTCGCCAGAAGATCCCCAGGGGCCTACTCAGCCAGACACGCCTCATACCAGACTCCGGGTCGTATCGGGCTGGACATCACGGCTCATGATCGACACACCTCTCCCCTCGCACCGGCTGCTTTTCAACGCCGGCACAACCGCTCGGCATGGTAGCGCAGGTGATCCTCGATGAAGCTGGCGATGAAGAAGTAGCTGTGATCATAGCCCGGCTGACGACGCAGCGTCAGTGGGTGGTCGTGCTCGGCACAGACCGCCTCGAGCCGGTCGGGCTTGAGCTGCTCGTCGAGGAAATCGTCCGACTCGCCCTGGTCGATGAACAATGACTGGCGGGAGGCGCCACGGGCGACCAGCTCGCAGGCATCATATTGCGTCCACTTGCCCCGGTCTTCGCCCAGGTAGCCATTGAAGGCCTTCTGTCCCCAGGGACACTCGGAGGGGTTGACGATAGGCGCGAAGGCCGACACCGAGCGATAGTGACCGGGGCGACGCAGCGCCATGATCAAGGCGCCATGGCCACCCATGGAGTGGCCACTGATCGATTCACGGCCGTTGACCGGGAAATGCTGGCGCACCACCGAGGGCAGCTCCTCGGACACGTAATCGTACATGCGATAGTGCTTCTTCCAGGGTTCCCGCGTGGCGTTGACGTAGAAGCCCGCGCCGCTGCCGAAATCATAGCTGTCGTCCTCACCGGGCAGCTCGGTACCTCGCGGACTGGTGTCCGGGCAGACGATGGCGACGCCGAGCTCGGCCGCCACCCGGTGGGCACCGGCCTTGTGCATGAAGTTCTCGTCGGTGCAGGTCAGGCCGGAAAGCCACCACATCAGCGGCACCCGCTCGGTCTCCGCCTGGGGCGGCAGGTAGATGCCGAAGGTCATCTCGCAGTCCAGCGCCCTCGAACGGTGGCGATAGCGCTTGTGCCAGCCACCGGAGCTCTTGTTGGCCGAGACCAGATCGAGGTGTTCGGTCATGCTCATGGGGTCACTCTCCTTGTCGGCCAGCCAAGCCCGGCCGCCTGTCGGTGTCGTGGCGCTCATCGTCGCTTCGCGCGGCAAGTCGGGCGCGTCAAGTCATTCGCGCAGCGTCGGGCGCGTCATCAATAGTGAAGAACGGTGCGGATGCTCTCGCCACGGTGCAACAGCTCGAAGGCCTCGTTGATCTGCTCGAAGGGCATGTCGTGGGTGATGAAGTCGTCGATGTTGATCTCGCCCTTCATGTAGCGATCCACATAGCCCGGCAACTCGGTGCGCCCCTTGACACCGCCGAAGGCGGAGCCTTTCCAGACCCGGCCGGTGACCAGTTGAAAGGGCCGCGTGGAAATCTCCTCGCCGGCACCGGCCACGCCGATGATCACCGACTCGCCCCAGCCCTTGTGGCAGCACTCCAGCGCCGAACGCATGACATTCACGTTGCCGATGCACTCGAAGGAATAGTCGACGCCGCCGTCGGTCAGGTCGATGATCACCTGCTGGAGGGGATCGGAGTGGTTCTTGGGATCGACGACGTCGGTGGCACCGAACTGCTCGGCCAGCTTGAACTTCTCCGGATTGACGTCGATGGCGATGATGCGGCCGGCCTTGGCCATCACAGCCCCCTGGATCACCGCCAGGCCGATCGCCCCGAGCCCGAAGACGGCGACCGTTGACCCCGGCTCCACCTTGGCGGTATTCATCACCGCACCGATCCCGGTGGTCACGCCGCAGCCGAGCAGGCAGATCTTGTCCATCGGGGCCTCCCTGGAGACAACCGCGAGCGAGACCTCGGGGAGCACCGTGTACTCGCTGAAGGTGGAGGTGCCCATGTAGTGGTGCAGCATCTTGCCATCCAGCGAGAAACGCGAGGTGCCGTCGGGCATCACGCCCTTGCCCTGGGTGGCACGAACGGCGTCACAGAGGTTGGTCTTGCCCGAGAGGCAGAACTTGCACTGGCCGCATTCCGCAGTATACAGCGGGATGACGTGGTCGCCGGGACGCACGCTGGTCACGCCGGCCCCCACTTCCTGGACGACACCGGCGCCCTCGTGGCCCAGTACTGCAGGGAAGTTGCCTTCCGGGTCGGTGCCGGAAAGGGTGTAGGCATCCGTGTGGCAGACACTGGTGGCGACAATGCGTACCAGCACCTCCCCCGCCCCGGGCCCCTCGACATCGATGTCGACCAGTTCCAGCGGCTTGCCTTTTTCCAGGGCCACGGCGGCGCGTGATTTCATGGGTATCTCCTTGTGCATGAGGCGACTTGCGGTGTCACAGCCTCTACCGCGATTGAAAGCATATCATCGATGCCCATCAGCACTCGATGGCGTTGACGGCCAGGCCCCCACGGGAGGTCTCCTTGTACTTGGCCTGCATGTCGGCACCGGTATCGCGCATGGTACGGATCACCTTGTCCAGTGAGATGAAGTGCTCGCCGTCGCCGCGCAGCGCCATCTGGGCAGCGTTGATCGCCTTCACCGAGGCGATAGCGTTGCGCTCGATGCAGGGCACCTGCACCAGGCCACCCACCGGGTCACAGGTGAGTCCCAGGTTGTGCTCCAGGCCGATCTCGGCGGCATTCTCCACCTGGGCCACACTCCCGCCCATGACCTCTGCCAGCCCCGCCGCCGCCATGGCACAGGCCGAGCCCACTTCGCCCTGACAGCCTACCTCAGCCCCGGAAATCGAGGCGTTCTTCTTGCACAGGATGCCCACCGCACCGGCGACCAGCAGGAAGTCCACCACATCGCGTTCGCTGGCCCCGGGCTGGAACTTCATGTAGTAGTGCAGCACGGCTGGGATGATGCCCGCGGCCCCGTTGGTGGGTGCGGTGACCATGCGTCCGCCGGCAGCATTCTCCTCGTTGACCGCCAGGGCGAAGACGTTGACCCAGTCCATGGCCGAGAAGGTCGAGGCGATCATGCTGCGATCGTCTTCCATGCCAAGAAGACGCTGGTGCAACGAGCGGGCACGTCGGCGTACATTGAGGCCACCGGGTAACACGCCCTCGGCCTCCAGGCCCTTCTCCACACAGGCTTGCATGGCCTGCCAGATCTCGCAGAGACCCGCACGGATCTCGGCCTCGCCGCGCCAGGCCTTCTCGTTTTCCAGCATCAACTCGCTGATACGCAGATTGTGTTGGCGACACAGTGCCATCAGTTCGGCGGCGGAATCGAACTCATAGGGCAAGTCGGTGGTGTCGCTGTCCAGCTCGCCGGAACTCGCCTGGGCCTCGTCGATCACGAAGCCGCCGCCCACCGAGTAATAGGTGTTGCGGTAGAGCTCCTCGTTGTCGCCATGGGCGATCAGGCGCAGCGCATTGGGATGATGCGGCAGGCTCTGCTCGTGCAGCTGCATGTCGCGCGCCCAGAGGAAGGAAACCGCTCGGTCGCCATTCAGCAGCAACGAGCCGGAAGCTCGCAGGGTCTCGATGGCGGGGGCGATAAACGCCGGGTCAATGCGGTCCGGCCGCTCGCCCATCAATCCCATGATCACCGCATGATCGGTGCCGTGACCGATGCCGGTGGCCGACAGCGAGCCATACAGCTCCACCTGGAGGCGTGACACCCGGGCCAGGAGATCGCGCTCACGCAGCTCGCCAAGGAACTCGTAGGCGGCGCGCATGGGGCCCACCGTATGCGAGCTCGAGGGGCCCACGCCAATCTTGAACAGATCAAACACACTGATGGACATCTTGCTGGCTCCCGGGCGATCACGCGTATCGCCATCTACCAATTTCGACCACGATACATCAGCATGACTAAAGCATCGTGCATGACAGGCTGCCTGGTGGCCGCCATCATGCTATGTTCGTGGCGCCCGCCGACGGGGGCAATGGATAATATCTTGTCTTCAATTTAGCAGAACTCAATCATGAGCCGTCATCTCAACGCCCAGACCCACGCCTGGCTGAAGGTATTCGCGGTCAGCGCCACACACCTCTCCTTCACCCGGGCCGCCGAGGAGCTGCATGTCACGACGGGGGCGGTGAGCCAGCAGATCAAGCAGCTGGAAGAGCGGCTCGGCTTCAAGCTGTTTCGCCGCCGGCCACGTCAACTGGAGCTCACCGAGGAGGGAAAGCGTCTCGCCGCCGTGGTGGATCAGGCCTACCAGGCAGTGGGCCTCGAGGTGAAGCGGCTGCGCTCGGGGGTCATGAGCGGCATCATTCGGCTGCGCGCGATCCCCTCCTTTCTTAACCGCTGGCTGATGCCGCGCCTGCCGCGGTTGCAATCGCGCTTTCCCGATATCGAGCTGCAGGTCATCGCCGAGGACAGCAACATCTCGCTACGCGACGGCGACTTCGATCTGGCCATCGACCTCAATGACGGCCAGCTCCCGGGACTCACGATCACGCCGCTGATGGAGGAGCGGATCTTTCCCGTGTGTTCGCCGGGGCTGCTGCGCGGCCGACCGCCCCTGCGTCGGGCCGAGGACCTCGCCTGGTACCCGCTCCTGCACGACGTGACCGCCTGGCGTGGCAGTCACGATTACGCCGAATGGGAACACTTCCTCCAGGCCATCGACGCGCCGCACGTCAACGTGCGGCGCGGCTACACCTTCAATCGGCATCAGCTGATCATGGAGGCGGCGACCGCCGGCATGGGTGTGGCGATCGCCCGCCAGAGGCTGATCAGCGGCGAACTGGCCAGCGGCGCGCTCATCGCGCCCTTTCACCAACGCGTGACCACCGGCATGCGTTACGGCCTCGTGCACGCGAGGGGCGCCCTGGATGATCGCCGGGTATTGGCGGTGCATGACTGGATCGTCGAGGAGGCGAGACGCTCGGGGCACGTCGACGCCTGAAGACACTTCGGCCACAGTGGTTGGCCCTGTAAGGCTTGCGATAACATAGCGACAGAGTGACAACGCCCTCTGCTATGGACCGGCTATCCCAGTGCCCCACGACCCCATCGGCTTCGGTGCCACCTGCTTGCGCGCCCTGCTGTACATCCTGCCTGTACATCCTGCTCATCGCCGGTATAATGCAGGGC
>NZ_JBDNGD010000140.1:0-10299 GCF_041689495.1 Halomonas sp.
CATGAGTCCACATTCATAGCAAGACTGGAGGTATTGATGAAACGGATGACTGCCCTTTTTTCCGCTGCCCTGCTCGCCGCCGGCATGCTGTCAATGACGGCCCATGCACAGGAGGATTCGGCCAGCGCTTCCGAGCAGCCCCAGGCCCAGGCCCCGACGCAGGACTTCTCCGACGCCCAGCTTCAGCAGTTTGCCGATGCGTCTCGGGAAATCGCCATGCTTTCCCAGGAGTACACCGAGCGCCTGAACGCTGCCGAAGATGAAGCAGCCCAGCAGGAAGTCCGCATGGAAGCCAACGACCGCATGGTCGAGGTCGTCGAGGACAGTGGTCTCGATGTCGATACCTTCAACGCCATCGGCCAGGCCATCCAGCAGGACCCCGAGATGATGCAGCGTGTTCAGGAAATGGCTCAGTCATAAGCCAGAGAATCGCGCACATTGTCGTCATCAAGAAGCCACCCCTCGCGGGTGGCTTTTTGATGGGTGCCTCATCGGCATGGCGGAAGTGCACTTTACAGCATCCGATGGGGATTTCAGACTATCAGGCATCACGCATCGGTTGACGGAGCGCCGCGCATGGATGTTGAACTCCTCGAGATTCGCCAGCACATGGGGCGCTTCGCTCCCTTCGACACGCTCTCCGATGACTTGCTGGATGAGCTGGCCGCCGGGATCGAGGTGGCGTATTACAAGGCGGGCTCTGACATCCTCACGATCGATCAGGAGGTCCATGAGCTCTGCTATATCCGCAGCGGTGCCGTGGAAATCAAGCGCCGCAATGGGGATCTCTACAACCTTATGGGCGAGGGCGACATCTTCGGTCACTTCAGCCTGCTGAGGAACCATCGGGCACGATTCCCCGCCCGGACCATGGAAGACACCCTTATTTATTTCGTTCCTGAAGCGCTCTTCAATCGGCTCTGTGAGGCCGATGAGCACTTTGCCGATTTCGTTGAGCTCGAGCGCCCACGTCTGGAAACGGCGGTGGAGGAACACAAGAAACACAACGACATGATGATCACCCGCGTGCGCAAGTTGCTGACGCGCTATCCCCTGATGGTCGAAGCCTCCACCACTGTCCAGGACTGCGCACGACAACTGGGTGATGTGCATGCCTCGGCGGTTCTGGTACTGGACAAGCCGGGCGAGAATCCTCGCTATACGTTCCGTGACAGCCAGGAACGAGCCTGGCAGGTAAAAGGCATTCTTACCGACAGTGACTTTCGCAAGCGGGTGGTGGCCGAGGGGCTGCCTCCGGACACCCCGGTGGGGGAGGTGGTCAGTGACCGGCTGATCAGCATCCAGTCCGGCGAGTCGATCCATGAGGCGATGCTGTGCATGCTGCGCAACAACATCCAGCACCTGCCGGTCCTGTATCGTCGCAGCCCCATCGGTATCCTCCATCTCTCCGATATCATCTGCCACGAGACCCACTCGAGCCATTATCTGGTCAGCAATATCTTCAACCAGTCCAGTGTGGCAGGCCTGGCCAGGCTGGCGCCGGATGTCCGTTCGGCCTTCATCCGCATGGTGGACGATGGCGCCGATTCACGCATGATCGGCAGTGCCCTCTCGACCATCGAGCGCAGCTTCTCCCGTTGCCTGCTGGAATTGGCCGAGGAGGAACTCGGTCCGCCTCCCGTGCCCTATTGCTTCATGGCCATGGGTTCCATGGCGCGCAACGAGCAGTCCATCGTCACCGATCAGGACAATGCCATGGTGCTGAGTGACGACTTCAATGCCGCGGCGCACGATGCCTACTTCAGTGAGCTGGCCAAGCGGGTCAGCGATGGCCTGGATGCCTGTGGTTACAGCTACTGTACCGGCGACATCATGGCCACCAATCGCCAATGGCGGCAGCCGCTGTCGGTGTGGAAGGGCTATTTTCGTGACTGGATGCGTGATCCGACGCCGGAGCGCCTGTTGCACAGTTCCATCTTCTTCGACCTAGACAGCGTTTACGGCGAGAATCTTTACGTCGAAGAGCTCCAGGACATGGTGGCCGAAGTCGCCCCAAAGAGCCCCCTGTTTCTCGCCGCCATGGCGCGCAATGCCCTGAATCGGACCCCGCCGCTGGGGTTCTTTCGGACCTTCGTGATGGAAAAGAACGGCAAGCAGAACAATTCGATCAACCTCAAGCGCCGCGGTACCGCCCCCCTGACCGATCTGATCCGTGTCCATGCGCTGGCCTGCGGTTCCCGGGCCCAGAACAGCTTCGCCCGTCTCGATGACATCGAGAAGACCCAACTGCTCGCTATGGGCGTCAGCGACAAGCTGCGCTACGCGCTGGAGTTTCTTTCCATGTCGCGTATCCGTCACCAGGTCATCGATCTTCGCAACGACCGTTCGCCGGACAACACTATCGAGCCGGAAAATGTGTCCGACAGCGAACGTCATAACCTCAAGGATGCCTTCCAGCTCCTCAGCAATGCCCAGAAGTTTCTGAAATTCCGCTACCCGGTCCCCTCCTAGAGGCTCCATAGTGTCCTACCTTCCCCTTCGTCGACGACAGGGGCCGACCTGGCCCGACTATCTGGCCAGTCGTGCCGCTCAGGCGCGGCATCCCCTCCTGGCGGACTTCTTTTCGGCCGGCACACCGGCACCGCAGACCCTGATCGCGGAGGTTCCGATGGTGGCCATGGACATGGAAACCACGGGCCTGGATCCGAGTCGCCATGCCATCGTCAGCATCGGGGTGGTGCCCTTCGACATGGCGAGAATCCGCTTCGCCGAGCGTCGCTATTGGGTGGTACATCCACCGCGGCCCCTGCTGCGTGAGTCGGTGGCCTTCCACCGCATCACCCATTCCGAGGCCGAATACGCCCGGACCTGGAGGCCGTGTTACCCGAGTTGCTGGAGGCCCTGGCGGGTCGCCTGGTGGTAGTCCATTTCCGGCATATCGAACGGCCCTTCCTCGATTCGGCCGTTCAGGCTCGCCTCGGAGAGGGTATCCTCTTCCCGGTGATAGACACCATGTCGCTGGAAGCCAGGCTCCATCGCCAGTCGCTCTGGACGCGCTTTCGACACCGGATGAGGCGGCCACCTGTGTCGATCCGCCTGCACAACAGTCGCGAGCGATACGGGCTGCCGGCCTATCAGGGCCATCATGCCTTGATCGATGCCCTGGCCACCGCCGAACTCCTCCAGGCACAGATCGCCGCCCGTTATACGTTGGATACGCCGATGGGCGAACTCTGGAGCTAGCCGAGCACTGAAGCGCGTTTCACGAGGATCGGACACGAGAAGGCGGCCCGCAGGCCGCCTTCTCGTGTTGCCGCATGAGGACCGGTGGCTGTCAGCCGCGCGGCTCGCTCATCAGGCCCTTGACGATGGCGTAGCAGGCCGCCAGCAGCACCAGCGTGAAGGGCAGGCCAGTGGTGATCACCGCTGTCTGGAGGGCCGCCAGGCCCCCGCCCAGCAGCAGGGCGATGGCGATGGCGCCCTCGATGATCGCCCAGAACACGCGCTGCGGCTTGGGCGCGTCGACCTTTCCGCCGGCGGTGATTGAGTCGATCACCAGCGAGCCGGAGTCAGAGGAAGTGATGAAGAAGACCATCACCAGCACGATGCCCACGAAGGAGGTGATCTGGGTCAGCGGCAGCTGGCCGAGCATCACGAACAGCTGCAGTTCCAGGTCAGCGTTCTGAACCCCCTCGAAGCCATCGCGGATCACCTGGTCGATGGCACCAGCAGCACGGCGATCAGGAACTCCCTCACGCTGCGACCCCGGCTGACCCGGGCGATGAACATGCCGACGAAGGGCGACCAGGAGATCCACCAGGCCCAGTAGAAGGCAGTCCAACCCTGGCTGAAGTTGGCATCCTCACGACCGAAGGGGTTGGAGAGCGCCGGCAGGTTGACGACATACGCCATCAGGTTCTCGAAGAAACCCGTGGCGATCATCAGCGTCGGCCCGACCAGGATCACGAACCCCAGCAGCAGGAAGGCCAGCCCCATGTTGAGTATCGACAGGCGCTGCACGCCCTTGTCGACGCCGGCCAGGATCGACATCAACGCGACGACGGTGATGCCCATGATCAACAGCACCATGGTGACGTTGTTGTTCGGAATGCCGAACAGGTAACTCAGACCCGCCGAAGCCTGTGACGCACCGAGGCCCAGCGACGTGGCCAGGCCGAACAGGGTGGCGAAGACCGCGAGGATGTCGATGACATGCCCCGGCCAGCCCCAGATGCGCTCTCCCAGAATCGGGTAGAAGATCGAGCGCATGGTCAGCGGCAGGCCCTTGTTGAAGGAAAATATTGCCAGGGCCAGCGCAACGACAGCATAGATCCCCCAGGGGTGCAGACCCCAGTGGAAGATGGTGGCAGCCATGCCCAGGGCGGTGGCCGCCTCTTCATTACCTACGGCAGCTGCCAGCGGTGCCCAGTCGGTACGCGCGCCATTCTCGACCGTGGTGCCGCTCAGCGCCGTACCGAAGTGCGTCAAGGGCTCGGACACGCCATAGAACATCAGGCCGATCCCCATGCCCGCGGCGAACAGCATCGAGAACCAGCCGGCGTAGCTGAAGTCCGGCGTGGCATCGCCCCCCCCCGATGCGTACCTTCGCAAGGGGGGTGAAGATCAGCACGACGGAGAGCAGCACAAAGATGTTGGCCGCGAGCAGGAAGAACCAACCCAGGTTGCCGGTCAGGAAGCTGAAGGCGACGTCGAAGATCGGCGTGACCTGCTCCTGGAGCGCCAGGGTGATGATCACGAAGAACAGGATCACGATGGACGAGATGGTGAAGACCTTGCCATGCAGGTCCACATCCACACCGAAGGTGCGGGTCGTGATGTTGTCCTGGCCGATCACATAATCGGTATCGATCAGGTTCGCGGCCCCATCGGGGGCCGGAATGCCTTCGGAGCCGTTGCTGGCCCCCTGGGGTTTATCGTCGTTGGAATGATTCTCCACGAAGTTTCTCCCTGCTGGTGGCGTAGTTGGAAAGGGTGTTGTTGGAAATGGCGTTCAGCATCGGCTCGGCGTCAGGGCCTGATCAGAAAGATCGACGCCTTGGTATGGGTAGCTACCTTGCCACCGTGAGACGGTATGACGACATCCAGGTGCTTGGGTGGATGAGTCGGCATGACGACAAGGTCGGCTTCCACGTCATCGATCGCCTTGATCAATAGGTCATCGAGATCGGCGATTACGTCGGGACTGTTGATGGTCTTGGTGCTGACCGGCTGGCCATGTGCCTCGGCCCGTTCCTTTGCGAAGGCCTCTAGCTTCTGCGCATATTCCTGAGGCGTCCTGGCCACGCTGCTCGGTGCGTTGGATGTGACGCCCACATAGCAGACCTCGGCATCGTAGTGTCGAGCCAGGTCCGCCACCTTTTCCAGCGCCGGCTCGATGACGTCCAGGTGTGCCAGGTCTACCGGTACCATGATCTTGCGATACATGTCTGTGTCTCCCTGTTGACGGCGAAAACCCGCCGCTGCGTCGAGTGTGTTCGCTTTTCAGCATCCTGCCCGAGGCCTAGTCAACGCCCCGGAGAGGGATCCTGCCGCACTTTACATGATTAGGAAAAAAGTTTGCAGGCAGCTGTCGCCTAATCGCGACAAGAGGCCTTGGGAGCGAGACAGGACGGATTGAGAACAGAACTGGATGAAAAAAGGGGAGAGCCGGATGGCATCTCCCCCTGAGGACCGGGCCTGATGCGTGGATCAGGCCCGTTACGTGGTGTTTCAGCCGTTCAGCCACTCCTCGACCACGTCCTGGTTCTCCTCGACCCACTGCTTGGCATTCTCGTAGGGCTCGGCGTCTTCTTCCTGGTTCATCAGCATGACCTCACCCATCTGCTCGGGGGTCCACTCGAAGGCATCCAGGATGGCGTAGGCCTCGGGCATGTCCTCCTTCAGGCCCTGGCGGGCGATGGTATTGATCTGCTCGGCACCGCCGTAGACGTTCTCCGGGTCCTCGAGGTACTTGAGGTCCCAGCGGGCGAACATCCAGTGGGGGGTCCAGCCGGTGACCACGATGTCTTCCTCGTTGTTGATGGCACTGGCCAGGGCCGCGGTCATGGTGGCCCCACTGCCGCTCTGAAGGTCCATCTCCTCGAACTCGTAGGACTCGACGACCTTCTCGGTGAGGCCCATCAGGCCGGCGCCCGGATCGATGCCGGTGATCGTGCCATTGAAGGTGTCGGCGTTCTCGTCGAGCTCGGCGATGGAGTCGACGTCGGTGTAGGCCGGCACGACCAGCCCCAGCTTGGTGCCGTCCAGGTTGGGGCCCAAGTCGACGACCTTATCACCCACCCGCTCCAGGTAGTCGGCGTGGGTGGTCGGCAGCCAGGCGGCAACGATGGCATCGGCATCGCCGGTGGACAGGGACTGCCACATGGCGGCGGCGGACAGCGAGGTCAATTCTACCTCGTAGCCGGCCTGCTCGAGCACGGCACGCACTACATTGGTGGAGGCGACCTCGGAAGACCACTCGACGTAGGCCAGGTGGACGCTGCCCTTGTCCTGTGCCTGGGCGGCACCGGCGGCGAGACCGACACCGGCCACCATGGCCAGGCTGGCGAAACGGATGGTACGGCTTAGGGGGTGCTTGATCATCATTTTGCCTCTTTTTTGAGCGTTCATATAACTACCTTGAGGCGCTCCGGGTGGATTTCAACCCGGTCGACCGAGAGGTGCTACTGCTTGCGACTCTTACGAAACGACTGGGTCAGCCGATCGAGCAGCATGGCGATTATCACCACGGCGATGCCTGCCTCGAAGCCGTCGCCCGGGCGCAGCCGCTGGATGGCGCGCCACACCTCGCTGCCCAGGCCGGCGGCGCCGATCATGGCGGCGATCACCACCATGGACAGCGCCAGCATGATGGTCTGGTTGATGCCCGCCATCATCGTGGGCAGCGACAGTGGCAACTGCACCTTGAACAGTTTCTGACCGCGGGTGGCGCCGTAGGCATCGGCGGCCTCGATCAGCTCCTTGGGCACCTGGCGGATGCCGAGGGTGGTGAAGCGTATCGCCGGCGGCATGGAGAAGATCACCGTGGCGAAGATCGCCGACACCGAGCCGATGCCGAAGAAGGGGATCGCCGGGATCAGGTAGACGAAGGCCGGCATGGTCTGCATGAAATCGAGTATGGGCATGATGGTCTTGTAGAGCCGCTCGGAGAGCGCCGCGGTGATACCCACGGGGATCGCCATGACCACGGCCACCAGGGTGGCGATCACCACCAGGGTCAGGGTCTCGATCATCGGGTTCCAGAGTTCGAGATTCCAGATCAGTGCCATGCCCAGGGCGGCACCGATGGCCAGGCGATAGCTCGCCACCCACCAGCATAGGCCGACGATGATCAGCAGCAGGGCCCAGGGCGGCAGCCACATCAGCCCGTCGTTGAGCCCGTCGATGCCGGTCTGGGTGACCCGTGAGATGCCGCGGGTCACACCGGAGTATTCAGTGGTCAGCCAGTTGAGGCCGCCCTCGATCCAGTCGCCCAGCGGGATTCTTGGAATGTCGATAGCCATTACTTGTCTCCTGCCTGTGCCAGTTGATCGAGGATGGCCCCCTTGACCACCACGCCGAGCAGCCGCTGCTCGGCATCCACCACGGCGATGGGGTACCCCTTATCGCTGAACATGGCGAACAGGTTGTGCAAGGGTTCCTCGAGGCCAACGGTGCGAAAATCCTGCGTCAAGATGTCTTCGATAGTGTCCTTGCTCTCTTTTGCCGCCTCCACCACGGCATCGACCTCGGCCAGGCCCAGCAGTGTGCGGTCGCGGCGGGTCACGTAGATAGAGTCGATGTTGTTTTCATGCATCTTACGCAGCGTGGTGCGCGGGCCGTCGGTATCGCGGGCGACGGCGCGTACCGGGCGCATGGCGTGTTCGGCGGTGAGGATCTTGGACATGTCCACACCCTCGATGAAGCGCTTGACGTAGTCGTTCGCCGGCTTGGTGAGGACCCCCTCCGGGGTGCCGACCTGCACGATTTCACCATCCTTGAGCAGGATGATGCGGTCGGCGATATTGAGCGCCTCATCGAGATCGTGGGTGATGAACACCGTGGTCTTCTGCATGCGGTTTTGCAATTCAAGCAGTTCCTGCTGCATGTCGCCGCGGATCAGCGGGTCCAGGGCCGAGAAGGCCTCGTCCATCAGCAGCACGGTGGCGTCGTTGGCCAGCGCCCGGGCCAGCCCGACGCGCTGCTGCATGCCGCCGGAGAGCTGGTTGGGGTAGGCGTCTTCCCAGCCCTCCAGGCCTACCTGTTCCAACGCGTTGCGGGCGGTCTCGGTGCGCTCGGCTTTCTCCACGCCGCGGATCTCGAGGCCGAACTCGGCGTTCTGCTGTACCGTGCGGTGCGGGAAGAGTGCGAAGTTCTGGAATACCATGGAAAAATGGCGCCGACGGCACTCCAGCAGCGCCTTATCGCCAAGCTTGGGAATGTCCTCGTCGTCGATGACGATCTCGCCTTCGCTGGGCTCGATCAGCCGGTTGAGGCAGCGAATCACGGTCGATTTGCCGGACCCGGAAAGCCCCATGATCACCAGCAGCTCGCCCTCGTAGACATCGAAGTCGATGTTGGAAAGGGCCAGCGTCTGGCCGGTCTTCTCGAAGATCTCGGGGCGCTTCAGCCCCTGGTCGCGCATTTCGAGCGCCTTCTTCGGGTTGCCACCGAAGACCTTGCTCAGGTTGCGAACCCGAATCTTGACGTTGCGGTTGTCGTTCATTGGCTATGCCTTCTGTCAGCCCCCTGGATTGACGGAGGAATCGCCTCCCCTGGGGTCGCCTGTCGACGTATTGATGTCGACCGCATGATGAAGTGCGGCAGCGTTGATAACGGGTAAGGTGTATACCTTAGTGGTTATTGAATGGCCATTCAAATTCGATTGTTGCGGTAAGGCGACTCGAAAGGCCGAGTGAACGGCACGGAAGTCGGTATCGAAGGGCCCCGTCGAGGCGTCCGATATGGCCATCGAGGATCACTTCCCGTTCGATGATCTAGAGCCTCTCGATCAACCTCAAGGACGATGAAGTGCTCGAGCAGTTGGGCATCGATGAGGCCCAACGCCAGGCACTGCGCGAAAGGGGGGTGGTGAAGTAATCGCCTACCGGTCAAGGCATCAGTATCGCCAGGAGTATCGGCAGGTAGACCAGCGAGAGCAGCGTCGAGCAGAACACCAGGCTGGCGGTGTACTCGGGTTCCCGCTTGGCCTTCTGGGCGAAGAGGTAATTGAACACCGCCACGGGCATGCTCATCTGCAGGACCAGGATGGCCAGCGCCATCTCGGGCAGGCCGAGCAGGTGACCTATCTCCCAGGCGATCAGGGCGGCGAGAGGGATGCGCAGCAGGCTGAAGCCGATGCCGGCCTTGAGATTCCTGACCTGGATACTGGCCAGCGACACGCCCAGGGTGATCAGCATCAACGGTACCGTGAAGCCGGAAATCAGGTCCACGCTGTTGTGCAGCCAGAGTGGCAGGTCGGTGTCGGTCACCAACAGCGCCAGCGAGATCAGGATGGCGTAGACAGTGGGCGTCTTGACCAGAGTCTTCAGGGGGTTGCCTCGGCTGATGAGCATGGTGCCCAGGGTGAACTGGAAAAGCGCCACCGTGACCATCACCGTGATGCCGAACACGAAGCCCGACTGGCCGAAGGCGTAGAGCACAACCGGCAGACCCATGTTGCCGGTATTGGGGTACATGGTCGGTGCCAGCAACACTCGCCAGTCGCGTTTCAGCAGCCAGGCCAGCACGAAGGTCAGTCCCGCCATGGCCACCAGCACCAGAGTCGTGGCCAGCATGGTCAGGCCGAAGCTGCCGGCATCGATGTCGGCGCCGGACAGCGAGGCCAGGACCAGCGCCGGTGTGCCGATATTGAACACCAGGCGGGTGACGAACTCGATGGGATAGGCATAGCCCATACGAATCCAGGTGAACCCCAGCCCGGCACCGGCTATTACGGGCGCCATCACGGCAAAAAGTTGGGCGAGCATGGCAGGTCCTCGGCAGGAAAGGCTGTTATTGTCCGGAACCGGCGCCTGGCCATGCAAGTTTGGTCGGCGTCGGGCCTCGATTCATGGCCTCACTTTCGTCGATTCATCGCTACTGCCGGGATACGTCTGAATGTCTGCCAATGCCCCTCATAATAGATTCCAGTCCTTGTTGCGGCTGGTTCGCAAGGTGTCGAGGAGTTAAACCTTCGAGTGCCGGCCGGAAATACCCTGGCACCCACGCCGACTTGCTGGCCCGCAACGGCCAGTGGCGGGTTCAGACCGGTGTGATCGAGGCAGAGGAGATGGCATAACGCAAGACGCCCGGCCGGGGCCGGGCGTCTTGCTAGGA
>NZ_JBDNGD010000141.1:0-19977 GCF_041689495.1 Halomonas sp.
CCTCGAGGGTCTGCATGGCGGCCTCGACCAGGTCGAAGACGTGAACCTCGTGGCCGGCCCTGACCAGGTTGGTGGCCATGGGCGCGCCCATGTTACCGAGGCCGATGAAGGCAATCTTCATTGTTGATGCTCCTTGTTCCTGTTTACTGGGGTCAACCGGGGCGATTATCGGCACCAAGGTCTCGCAGGGGATTGGCCTCCTTGGACCAGAGTGGGCTCATCAGTGCCTGGATGTCGGCCTCGGGCACGGCAGCAACACTCTCGTGCTGCCACCGGGGCGCCCTGTCCTTGTCGATCAGCAGTGCCCGTACACCCTCCCTGACATCACCCAAAAGGCCACACTGGACAGAGAGACTGAGCTCGTTGCGCAAGGCCTCAGCCAGACCGACATGGCGGTGGCGTTCCAGCATCCGCAAGACCAGGTGAGCACTCATGGGGCAGCCCGCCGCAAGGCGTGCCCGGTTGGCGGTGAGCCAGGCATCATCACTGCCATCCTCGAGGATTCGCTCCACGGCAAGGATGGGGTCGACGCGCCCCACCAGGTGCTGGAGATGATCGAGATGCGGCCAGACCTGGGGTGCCGGTGCACCAGACCTGTCCTCCACGTCATCCATTGTTCGCTGGATGGCCAGACGCACATCGCGGGCAGAGTGAGAGCCGACGTCGGCCTCGGTCAGGGCAGCCAGCAATGAATCACGATTTCCCCGGGGTACGAAGGCATCGGCCAGGCCGAGGTCCAGGGCGTCCCGGCCATTGAGTTGCGCACCGGTAAGGCCCAGGTAGGCCCCGATACCCGGCGGCATCCTGTTAAGAAACCAGGTCGCCCCGATATCCGGAAAGAGGCCGATGGTGATCTCCGGCATGGCGATGCGGCTAGTCTCGGTGACCAACCGGTGAGACGCCCCGACCATCAGGCCAAGGCCACCCCCCATGACGATACCGTCACCCCACACCAGTATCGGCTTGGCGTACCTGTGGATGCGATAGTCCAGGCGGTACTCAGCGGCGAAATAGGTTGCCGCAAAGCCACCCTGGCGGGGATAAACGGCCGCCTTGTCTTCCTCGACCAGCGAGTCATGAAGGGCCACCACGTCGCCACCGGCACAGAAGGCCTTGTCGCCGCCCCCCTCCAGCCAGACCGCCAGGATCTGTGGATCGAGGGCCCAGGCGTCCAGCCTGGACTCGAGTAGATGGATCACCTCGAGCGATAAGGCGTTGAGGGACCGGGGCGCATCGAGCCTTGCCACTCCGATGCGACCGTCACCGCAGATGGTCAACTCGTCGAAGCGGACACCAGGTGCCGGCATCATTCGCATCTCCTGTCTCTAAACGGATGTCTGGGGATGAACAACGCCGTCAGGTGGCATGGGCCATATGCCTCAAAGACCCCGGGGAGCGAAGATGCCCGGCGCATTTCGCCAATACCCCTTGTAGTCCATGCCGAAGCCGAACACATAGCGATCGGCGACTTCCAGGCTGCAGTAGTCGGCATTGAGATCGGGCACCGCCTTGCGGACGTGCTGCTTGTCGACCAGTACCGCAGTGGCGATGCTGGCGGCACCGGCTTCCCGGCAGTAGGACAGGATGGCGGCCAGAGTGGCTCCCTCGTCGAGGATGTCATCGACGATCACCACATGACGCCCGGCCATGGGGACTTCCGGGGACACCCGCCAGAACAGCTCGCCGCCCCGCAGACCCCCTCGATAACGCGTCGCATGCAGGTAATCCACCTCCAGAGGAAAGCCCAGACGGGTCAGCAGATGCCCGGTGGTGATCAGGCCACCATTCATGACGCAATAGAAGACCGGCAGCTTGTCACCCAGGTCATGGGTAATCTCGGCCGCCATCCGGTCCAGGGCGAGTTCGACCTCCTGCTGTGTGATCAGGCAGTCGGCGTTGTCCATGATCTCTCGCATCGCGGCCAGGGACTGGTGGAAATCGGGATCGAGTCTGGGCATCGGGAATCGGCTCATGTCAAAAAGGAAGGGGAAACAGCAGAGTCATCGGGTCGCCGCCATGGCCTCCAGGCGGGCGTGTACACGACGCCATCGGGACAGCGCAGCCAGAGAGGAGAGATCGGGTCGGGCTCGGGCATAGCGCAGCTTCCTCGGGCGCCTGGCGACGCGACCCCGACAGGCCTCGATCACCTTGAGGGCCGCCCCTCGATCGTTGCAGACCAGCAGCATGTCACAGCCGGCCGCCAGCGCCGCCAGCGCCCGCTCACCGGGTGCCCCTGCATGGCTCGCCCCCACCATGGACAAGTCATCCGAAAAGATCACGCCCTTGAAACCCAGGCTCTCGCGCAACATGCCCAGCCAGAAGGGAGAAAAGCCTGCCGGTCGGGTATCGAACGCCGGATAGACCACATGGGAGGGCATGACGGCATCGAGACGGGAAGCGAGTTCGGCAAAGGGCCGGAGATCGTGATCGTGCAACTCGTCCAGAGGGCGGTCATCGATGGGCAGTTCATGGTGAGAATCTGCGGCAACGCCGCCATGGCCCGGGAAGTGCTTGCCCACCGCCACCATCCCCGCCTCATGCAGACCCTGAATGAAGGCACCCCCGAGCCGGGTGACGATATCGGGATCGGAGGAGAAGCTACGATCACCGATGACCGTGGAGGACCCCCCGTCCACATCCAGCACGGGGGCGAATGTCAGATCCAGCCCGCAGGCCGCCATTTCCTTGCCGAGCAACCAGCCGGCATCCTGGCAGAATCTGGTAGTGACCTCGGGCAGCAACGGGAAATCGCGGCCCAGACGCCCCATGGCGGGTAAGCGGGTGACCCCTTCCCGGAGCCGCTGCACCCGCCCGCCTTCCTGGTCCATGGCGAGCAACAGTTCCGGACGTAATCGACGCACCTCGTCACACAGCGACCGAAGCTGGTCGGCGGACTCGATATTGCGGGAAAAGAGGATCACACCCCCCACCTCGGGACGCAGGAGAAGTTCGTGTTCGTCTCGGGTCAGGCTGGGGCCTTCCAGATCCAGCATCACCGGGCCGAGGGACTGGGGCATGGTCATCTTCCTGGGTAAGCAAGGGAGCAAAGTCTAGACGAAACACCATGGGCGTGACAGCCATCCCGAGCTAGTCATGAATCCATACCGGCGTCCCCGGCACGGCGCGTGCGAAGACCGCAAGGAGATCGTCATCACGCATCCGAATGCAGCCATGGGACAGCGCTTCGCCCATGGGCTGATCGGGGGGGGTGCCATGCAGGTAGATGAATCGGCGCTGGGAATCCACATCCCCCCCACGGTTATACCCGGTCTCCAGCCCACACAGCCAGAGAATGCGCGACAGGATCCAGTCTCTATCGGGCTGGCTGATGGACCAGGCCGAGTCAAAGATTTCCCCGGTGGGTCGGCGGCCACGGAATACGGTTCCGAGCAGCCTGTCGCCACCGATGGCGGCACGCACATAGTGCCAGCCCAGTGGTGTCTGGCCACTCTCCTCCCTCTGGCCGGCACCGGCAAGACCGGTCGAGACGTGATGACGGGAAAGCACCTCCTCGCCCCGACGCATCGTCAACGCCTGGGAGGGAATATCGATCTCCAGCCAGACGCCCCCGTCGGGCGGCAAGTCATCCAGACGCGGGGTGGGCATCAAGTCACCTCGGCCAGAACCGGCGTCGGCAGGGGCGCATTCATTCCCGCCACCACCACGGGGCTCAACCGGCGCATCAGATCACGCACCGAGACATGCTCGTCGTAGTCCTTCTCGGCAATGTCGCGAAGGGCATCGAGACCCGAGAGGGTGAAGATCACGGTCCCCAGCATGAAGTGCAGGCGCCAGAATCGCTCGGCATCGGGCAGGTCGGGAGTGGCCTGGCGAAGCGATGTCTCGGCAAAGCCGCGCTCGGCGAACAATACCTCGGCCGTATCGAGGATCCGCGTGACGGTATCATTCTGAGCCATTAGCTAAGTCGCTCTGGTTATAATCAAGCGTTTGAACGCTCTGCCGACCATAGAATAACCAACCAAAGCAACCATTGCGACGGCAATTCAAGCGTTTGAAACACCATGGGATATCACAACAAACTTTTACTGGATGGAATTCCATGCTGTATGCTTGACCAAGCAACCCGATCCAGCCCTCACTCGCCGCGGAGGTCGCATGACACGCCCCCTCACCGAACGTCAGCAGAATGTCCATGACTTCATCGTCAAGACCATCGGCGACCTAGGCTATCCCCCGACGCGTGCCGAAATCGCCAGGGCGCTGGGATTCCGCTCACCCAATGCCGCCGAGGAACACCTGCGGGCACTGGAGCGCAAGGGGGTCATCCGCATGATCCCGGGGACCTCCCGGGGCATTCGCCTTTCCGCCCAGGAGACCACTGCGAACAAGGGAGAGGAATCCTCACAGGGACTACCCATCATCGGGGAAGTCGCCGCGGGGAGCCCGGTTCTCGCCGCCGAACACATCGATCGATACTGTCCCCTGCCCCCGGAATATTTCACCCCCAGAGCCGACTACCTGCTCAAGGTCCGTGGCCTGTCGATGAAGGGCATCGGCATCCTGGAGGGGGACCTCCTGGCCGTACACCGGACAGATCGTGTTCGCGACGGCCAGATCGTCGTCGTCCGACTCGATGACGAGGTCACGGTAAAACGATTCCACCGCCAGGGACACAGGGTCTCACTGGTCGCCGAGAATCCCGATTTCGACCCGATAGAGGTGGATCTGCGCCATCAACACCTGGAAATAGAGGGCATCGGTGTCGGCGTCATACGCGGTGGAAATGGCCAGGCCCTGAACTGATTCAGCGCCACCATGCAACGACTCCAGCGCAAGATCCTCCACGGCGACTGTGACTGCTTCTATGCCGCCGTGGAAATGCGCGATCGTCCCGAGCTTCGCGACATCCCCCTGGCGATCGGCGGTTCTCGTGAGCTCCGTGGCGTCATCGCAACCTGCAACTACCCAGCACGGGTCTTCGGTATTCACTCTGCGATGCCCACGGCTCTCGCCCTGCGCCTGTGCCCCCATCTGACGTTGCTGCCCGGCGATTTTGACCGCTACCGGAAGGTCTCGCGCCAGATCAAGGCCATCTTCCACGAACTCACTCCTCTGGTGGAACCGCTCTCCATGGATGAGGCCTACCTGGATGTCACCGATGTCGACGGCTTTCGAGGCAGCGCCACCTGGATGGCCCGCTGGCTCAAGGACGAGTGTCTGTCCCGCACCGGGATCACCCTCTCCGTGGGCGCCGCCCCCTCGAAGTTCCTGGCCAAGATCGCCAGTGACTGGGAGAAACCCGACGGCCTGACGGTGATCCCTCCGGAGCGGGTCGACGCCTTCGTGCGCGACCTGCCCGTGAAGAAACTCCACGGCGTGGGGCCGGCAACCGGCGCAAGGCTCGACGCCATGGGCATCCATACCTGCAATGACCTGCGCGAACTACCCATCGACCGATTACTGGACGAGTTCGGCAAGTTCGGACTCCGGCTACATGACCTGTCCCGCGGCATCGATGATCGCCCGGTACGTGTGGAGCGCGAGCGCAAGTCGGTGAGCGTGGAGACCACCTTCGACCGAGACCTCCCGGACCTCGAGACCGCCACCACCGCCCTCGCCCCGCTCTGCGAGAAGCTCCAGGGCCGCCTGGAACGACACGGCCACCCGCCAATGGCCGGGCTCTTCGTCAAGGTCCGCTTCGATGACTTCAGCCTCACTACCCTGGAGAGTCGCGGTCTTGCCCCCGATGCCGAGAGCTACACCCGTCTGCTCGAGCAGGCCTGGGCTCGTACAGGTCGCCCCGTGCGTCTACTCGGCGTCGGGGTTCGCCTGGTGCCAGAGGAAGCGAGACAGCAGCTGATCCTGCCGCTGTAATCAAGCAGCCCTCGCGGTTACTTCGTATCTATATAAGAGCAGCAGCCAGGGGGCGAGTACCGGCTCGGCGATCGTCATGTCGGCTCCCTAACTCGGACGGCCCATGCATGCGGTCACGCAAAGACCACCGTCTTGTTGCCGTGAATGAGCACACGATCCTCAAGGTGCCAGCGAAGCCCTCTGGCAAGAACCGCCTTTTCCACATCCCGCCCGAAACGCACCAGATCCGTCGGGGTATGGCAGTGGCTGACCCGATGGATGTCCTGTTCGATGATCGGGCCAGCGTCCAGCGCTACAGTCACGTAATGGCAGGTAGCGCCGATCAGCTTGACCCCACGTTCATGGGCCTGGTGGTAAGGCTTGGCACCGGCAAAAGAGGGCAGAAAACTGTGATGGATATTGATCACCCTGCCGGCATAGTGCTCGCAGAGCGATGGGGGAAGAATCTGCATGTAACGGGCCAGCACCAGCGTGTCGGCACCTGACTCTTCCACACGGCCCTGGATTTCGGCGAAGGCGCGGGCCTTGTCGTCAGGGGGCACCGGCACATGGTGGTATTGAATTCCATGCCATTCCACCAGACCACGAAGGTCCTCATGATTGGATATCACACAGGGGATCTCGCAGTCGAGTTCCCCCGCCGTCTAGCGATAGAGCAGGTCCACTAGACAATGGGATTCCCGTGAGGCCATCAGGACGACGCTGGGACGACGACGGGTATCGGTCAGTCGCCATTGCATGTCGAATTCGGCGGCGATGGGAGCAAAGGCCTCCCTCAGGGCTTGAGGTGACATGCCGATGGAATCGGCCAGGATCTCGTAACGCATGAAGAAGCGACCCGAAGCCAGGTCGGAGTGTTGGCTGGCCTCGGTGATGGAACCACCATGGCCGGCAATGAAGCCCGATACACGTGACACGATACCCACCCTGTCGGGGCAGGAAACCACCAGGCGATAATAATGCGACATGACAGATCCGCTGTTGAAGGCGACTGAAGATGACAGGCGTCACTCATTCTAACCGAGTAGCGACGCAGGGACACGGGCGGCGCGTTGTGAGGGCCGGCACCCATCCCGTATAGTGGCGGTCTTCATTTCCTGGTTTGCCCCTTCCCGATGTTTCGACCCCGAATCCAGATCCGCCCGCGCCGCCGACCCTCCCTGAACATCCTGCCGCTGGGGGGGTGTGGTGAGATCGGCATGAACCTGACGCTCTATGGAGTCGATCAGGACTGGATTGCGGTGGACTGCGGCATGATGATCCGCCAGGACCTGCCCGACACACCCCTGCAGGTTCCCAACACGGATTGCCTGACGACGCTGGCAATCACGCCCCGGGGCCTGATCATCACCCACGGCCACGAAGACCATATCGGTGCGACCGCCTGGCTGTGGCCGAAATGGGGCTGTCCGATCCACGCCACACCCCTGGCCGCCGGCCTGCTGCGAGCCAAGTTCGCCGAGCGAGGATTGAACAGCGATGCCATCAGGGTCATCGAACCCGGTGAAGCGATGGAGACGGGTCCCTTTACCCTGCGCTTCCTGGCCGTGACGCATTCCATGCCCGAAAGCTGCAGCCTGCTCATTACCGCCGGCGGCCACAGGGTACTGCATACAGGGGACTGGAAACTGGATGCCGATCCACTCATCGGTCCGCCGATCGATGCCGCGACCTTCCGCGCCATTGCGCCGGTGGATCTCGTAACGGGCGATTCGACCAATGCACCCCTGCCCGGGCATTCGCGAAGCGAGGGCGACGTCGCCGACGCCCTGATCGACGCGATCTCCCGCTGCGAGAGTCGAGTGGTCGTGTCCTGCTTCGCCAGCAATCTCGCCAGGGTCCTGGCCATCGCTCGAGCGGCGCGACACTCTGGGCGCCGGGTCAGTCTGATGGGGCGTTCAATGGAGCGCATGCTGGCCATCGCCAGGGGACTGGGCTATCTCGATGATTTTCCTTCCCTGGTTCCCGTGAATGATCTGGGTTACCTGCCCCCCGAGGAAGTCCTGGTCATCGCCACCGGGAGCCAGGGAGAACCTCGCGCTGCCCTGAGCCGACTTGCCCATGGACGCCACCCGTCCTTCGAGATGCGACCCGGCGACAGCGTGATATTTTCCGCCAAGGCCATCCCCGGAAATGAACATCTGATCGACCGGCTCAAGGCGAGCCTGAAACGTCTCGGCGTTACCCTGCTTGACGAATTCAATCATCCCGAACTGCATGCTTCAGGACATCCCGCCCAGGAGGAATTGCGCACCTTCTACGAGTGGGTCAAGCCTCGCCACCTGCTTCCCGTTCATGGAGAGCCGCGCCATCAGCAGGCCCACCGAGAACTGGCCGAACGACTCGGCATCCAGGCACCACTGCTCCCCGTTGATGGGGACATGATTCGCCTAGATACCGATGGCCTTCATCTCGAATCGAGGCGCGCCCAACCGCCCTGTATCGTCAAGCGTGATGCCATATCACCCTTGCCTGGCCTGGGCAACGACAGAGGTCATCGGTCTCGTCATGGCAGCCTCTACCTGGCACTCTCGGTTACGATCACGGAGGAAGGCGGCTGGACACGAATCGGACGGTTGATGCTGGATACCAGCCAGTGCAGCCCCCTGGACGAGGACGCCTTTTCCGACTGGCTGGATCACGAACTCCAGGGCTTGAGTGCCGATACCCTTGCCGATCTGCGATTGGCCATGCAACCTCGCATGCTGACCTGGTTTGCCGATCACTTGCACCGCGTGCCGGAGATCCACCTGCAGATCCTGGCCGTGGAATCACCGAGTACCAGTGAAGTGGAGCAGTAGACCCCTCCCGCTATCGGCACCACCCGACAGGCCCTCGGAACGAGTAAGGCGAGCCCCATGGCTCGCCTTACTCGTCTCGACACTGATGACCCGCGCCGCTCACACACGCCTATATTCGACACTCTTCTTGCAAAGAAAATCGACACATTGCCATGGAAATTCATCCCACGACAGGGGTGACGGCGTAAAGTCGAGACTCAGGAGTTGCACTTCCGACGTCACGACTTTCCTGCAGCCTTGCCCCCATTCTTGGGAGGACGACCACGCTTGCGCCTGGGTTGCTCGGCCACGAGGTCTTCCATGGAAAGCCCGGCATCATTGATCGCCTCACGGATCTCCGCCAGCTTTCGCTCCTTCTGGATCTCATCTTCCTTGCGCTGGCGTTCTTCATCCTGCTTGTGTTCGATCACCTCACCGATGACCTCGGCGAGTTTATGCAACTGTTCCATGCTCAGCTGGCGAGCCGCCGCCCGCGCCACATTCTTGTTGCGAGCAATTCGCTCCAGGGTTTCGCTGGACATTGACCCCTCCATGCCTCATGAAAGTAGAAGTCGCAGGGACTCCGTAACGAAAAAGTATAGGCAGACCCACCACCTTGGCAAGGAAAAGGTGAAGAATAATGTCCGATATTTCCATCGATACCTGTCGGGAAGGCTAAAAAAAAGACGACGCCATCTTGGCGTCGTCTCGGTCGACGAATGGTGGCAAGGTGTCTTTCAGCCGCCGGTCATGTTCATGAAGCGGACGACCTGAACCTCCCCATCGGTAGTGAAATGATGTCGCTCAGGCTTGAGCGACATGGCAGCAACAATGCTCGCCTTCAAGGGTTCGATATCCCCCGGGTGACGCCTGAGCACTTCTCTCAGGTCCACCGAATGCTCGTTACCCAGGCACAGCAACAACCGGCCTTCTACCGTCACCCGAACCCGATTGCATGAGGCGCAGAAATTATGGCTGTGTGGCGAGATGAAACCGACTCGACTCTCACTGTCGCTCATTCGAAAATAACGTGAAGGCCCCAGGGTGGTCTCGGTCGTGGGAAACAACTCGTGACGGGTCTCGATGAGGGCTTGTACCTCGTCACTGGAACAATAAGTTTCATCCCGGGAATGATCAGACACATCGCCCAATGGCATTTCCTCGATGAAGCTGATGTCCAGCCCCTCCCGACGAGCATAATCGACCAGGTCGATCACCTCGTCGTCATTACGACCCTTGAGAATGACCGCATTGAGCTTGGTCCGTTCGAAACCGGCCTCCTTGGCCGCCTGGATCCCCGCCAGCACCTTGTGGAGGTCACCGGTGCGAGTCAGCCGTCGGAAGCGATCGGGATCCAGGGAATCGAGACTGATGTTGAGACGCTCGAGACCCGCCTCACGGAGTCGTCTGGCCTGCTTGACCAGACCGGACCCGTTGGTGGTCATGGCGAAGTCCTTCAGCCCGGGCAGGGCACCGATATCCTTGATGAGATGATCGATATCACGCCGTACAAGTGGCTCACCGCCGGTCAACCGGATCTTTTCCACGCCGAGTTCCGTGAAGGCCCTGGCGACCAGGGCCAACTCCTCGAGGGTCAGAACCTGATCGCGAGGGAGGAAGGTCATGACCTCACTCATGCAGTAGACACAGCGGAAGTCACAGCGGTCCGTTACCGAGATACGCACATAGCTGACCCGCCTACCGAAGTCATCGATGAGTTCCTGGGGCATTGTCATTCTGGTCACTTCGCTCCTACTCCCATCGGCGCGCATCACTGAGGTCGGAATCCCGTTCTTCGACCCAGTACTGTCCGTCTGTGGCATGTTCCTTCTTCCAGAAGGGCGCGCGTGTCTTGAGATAATCCATGATAAAGTCGCAGGCCTCGAAGGCGGAACGTCGATGGGCGCTGGCGACGACTACCAACACGATAGGGTCTCCAGGGGCCAGACGTCCAATCCTGTGTATCAATCGAACACCGTCGAGGGGCCAGCGAGACTCTGCCTCACCCACGATTTCCTCCAGCGCGGTCTCGGTCATTCCAGGGTAGTGCTCGAGGAAGAGCCCGGTGACGGCTGGCCTTTCATTGAAGTCACGAACCAGCCCCGTGAAACTGACCACGGCACCGATATCCGTCCGGTCGCCCAGCAATGCCCGCTGTTCGGCGCCCGCATCGAAGGCCGCTTCCTGGACACGAATCATCCTCAACCTCCTGTCACCGGCGGGAAGAAGGCAACTTCGTCATCCTCGGTCACCGGGGTGCTATCCCCCGCCATCACCTGGTTGACCGCGCAGAGCACCCTGCCCTCCTCAAGCCCCGCAAAACGCGCATCCATCGCCTTCAACGCCAGCTTGATCCCGGCCACATCGGCGCTGGGCAGGGTATCGAAGGAAACCGAGAGTTCACCGACGCCGAGTCGTTCACGCAACTCGGCCAGGCACTTGACTCGGATGCCGGTGTCAGCCCCGTTGCCTCGAGACCTCAAGGATACCTGCCCGGCATCACCTTCGCTGGTCACGATGGGAACGCTTGAGGCCGCCTCCAGGGTCTCCTGCACCACATTCTCGCGGGAATAATCGCCGGAGCGCCCTCCCCGCTTGGTATCCAGATGGATGCTGCCGATCTCCATGGTCTTGTCCACAGCCTTGCACATGTCATAGAGCGTCAGGCAGGCCACCGAGACGGCCGTCAAAGCTTCCATTTCCACTCCGGTGCGACCCGTGAGTCGACAGCTGGCCGTCACCTCCACATAGCCCTTGTCGGCCTCGACATTGAAATCCACGGCGACACGGGATAATGCCAGGGAGTGGCACAAGGGAATCAATTCATGGGTACGCTTGGCGGCCTGGATGCCGGCAATACGGGCGGTGGCCAGGACATCACCCTTTGGCAGGCCTCCCTCGAGCAGCAGTGCCAGAGTGGCCGGCTCCATATGGATGCGCCCCGAGGCGCTCGCCTCTCGTCGACTTTCCGACTTGTCGGCGACATCGACCATATGGGCTTCGCCACGGGCATTGAGATGGGTCAGAGACATGGCAGTCGGCGCCTCATGGAAATCGAAACAGGGGTTGAATGGTAACCGATTCACCCGCCCTGACACCCTCACGATCTTCGCCGACTTCGATCAGGCAGTTGGCCTTCACCATCGAGGACAGGATGCCGGAGCCCTGAGCACCGGTACTGCAGACTCGCAGGGTGCCGTTCGCATCGGAATGATAAAGGCCCCGGATGAAGTCGACACGACCCGTGCGGCACGTCAGGGCATGATCGGCCAGGGCGGTCAGGCGGCATGGTTTGACGTTATCTCGCCCCTGCATCGTTGCCAGAAGCGGGACGACGAACTGCAGGAAGGTCACCATGACAGCGACCGGGTTGCCCGGCAGACCAAGAAAGGGCGTGCCCCGGGAACCGAGCCTGCCGCAGGCCAGGGGGCGCCCGGGGCGCATGGCGATACGCCAGAAACCCAGTTCGCCGATCTGGGCCAGCGCCGCTCGGGTGAAATCGGCTTCACCCACGGATACCCCGCCACTGGTAATGACCAGATCCGCCGAATCCGAAGCCTCGGCAAGCGCCTCGGCCAGGGAGGCCAGGTCATCGGGGATGATCCCCATGTCGATGACTTCCCCTCCGTGTTCCGCTATCAGACCACGCAGGGTAAAACGGTTGGTATCGAAGATATTCGCGGTCGGCAGCCTTGTGCCAGGGGCAGTGACCTCATCCCCCGTGGAGAAGATCGCCACTCGCGGACGGCGCCGCACGAGCGCTTCAGCCATGCCAAGTGACGCCAGCACGCCTAGCTCCGCAGCCGAGAGACGAGTGCCCGCAGGCAATACCAGGGTTCCCGCGGCGATGTCCTCACCGGCCAGGCGCACGTTCTGCCCACGACGGACCCGATCGGGACGATCGACGATCACCCGGTTCTCGCCGACTTCTTCCAGTTGTTCCTGCATGATCACGGTATCCGACCCGGGTGGCAGGGGTGCACCCGTGGTGATTCCCAGGCATTGGCCCGACAGGAGGGGAGTGTCATGCCGTGTCCCGGCGCGTACCTGGCCGACACGCTCCCAGCGGCTGGCGTCTTCGACGTTGTCGGGCCAGGCCAGGGCGATGCCGTCCATGGCAGCATTGGTGTGTCGGGGAACATCCAGGGGCGACATGACATCCCTGGCCAGCACCCGCCCATGCAACTCGGCCAGGGCAGATGTCTCGGCAGGCAGGGCGTCGGTGACCAAGGCGCAGAGGGCACCCCTGGCCTCATCCACGGACAGCATCCGTTCGCCGAGGTCGAAACAGGAAAGGGTCATCGAACGCCTTCCTCGACGGGACGACGCGGTATGCATTCAGCCGGCCACCGCGATGGCCAGGCGGCAATCCAGTCAGTGATGGCACCGAGATCATTGAGATCCAGCCACTGCACATCTCCGGGAAGGGACAGTTCGACATCACTGGCGACTGCCCTGATCCAGGGATCTTGCGCGGCACGCAACGGCTTGCCCAGATCCGGGCGATAGAGTTCCAGCTTGGGCAATGGCCAGGCCTTGAAACCCTCGACAAGCACGAGATCGGGACGATGAAGGCCGACCATCTCGATCAGCGCAGAAAGATCGGCCTCGTCGCGACCCGGGGTTTCCATCATCAGTGCCAGCCCGGCCCGTGACGCCACCAGCATCGGGACGGCGCCCGCCTGGCGCAGACGATGGCTGTCCTTGCCGGGCTGATCGACATCGAAGCCATGGTGGGCATGCTTGATGACCGCGACCTGGATGCCTCTTTCTCCGAGTCGCGGCAACAACTGCTCGAGCAGGGTGGTCTTGCCTGTCCCGCTCCAGGCCGCGATACCCAGGAGCGGGAGTCGAGTATCCAGGGTAAGTGACTCACGCCCGTGGGTAGTCATGCTGTCGGAAGTTCCTTGCGCAGCGCCACTTCCAGGTGCTGCTTGTCATCGACGGTATTGAGATTGGCAAAGGCACCGGGACAATCGGAAAAATCCACCTGGCACCAGGCATGGCGGTCGTACCATCTGTCGATCTTGCGTTCACCCGCCGCCAGGGAAATGCCCAGATCATCGACCAGGGCGGTACGGATCAAGGCCACCACGGGATGCAGACGGTCGCCGTCATGGGCCACGGCGATATCGGCATCACCGAGCCCGGCCAGCAGCCGCAACACCAGATCCCGGGGCAAGGCAGGGCTGTCGCAGGGCACGACGACCACCCAGGGCGTTCGACTCGCGCGCAGCCCACTGTAGATCCCCATCAGCGGGCCCTGATAGCCACCCTCCTCGTCGATGACCACCCGGTCGGCGAAGGCGCCATAGCGCTCCAGATGACGATTCGCATTGATCATCAGCTCCGCCGTGCCGTCCACCAGGCGTTCACGGACATGCACCACCAGAGGGTGGCCGGCGAAAGGTTCAAGCCCCTTGTCCCGCCCACCCATCCGGCGTCCCTGGCCCCCGGCCAGGATCAAGCCGCTGAGTTCGGCCTTCGTGATCATCGCGTCACCTGCTGTGCCTGCCTGCCATTGAATAGTGTCATTTGAGACTCATGATGCCTTAGCCCATCACCGGGTGCCACGTCGTGCGACCTTTGCCCTCACACAATGGACGGATGATTGACTCTCGGTCATCCCTGAGGCGTATCATGTGTGCATAATTCTTGACGCTCCTGCCTGACAGGCATTGCCCCGAGTGGCAAGCGACAAGCAAATATCATCACAGGATCGACCATGGAAGCAGGATTCGATGTCGGCGCCCGCCTGCGACAATTACGCAGCGATAGGGGCTTCTCCCAACGCGAACTGGCCAAGCGTGCCAGCGTGACCAACAGTACCATTTCACTGATCGAACAGAACAGCGTGAGCCCCTCGGTCAGTTCGTTGAAGAAGATCCTCGATGCCCTGCCGGTATCGATCAGCGCCTTCTTCGCCGGCGATGCCCTGGCCCGGCCACAACCCTTCTACCGTGCCGGGGAAATGACCGAAATCGGCGACGGCATCCTTTCCTGGCGACTGGTCGCGGCCCGACGTCCCGATCGCAGCATGTCGATCCTTCATGAGCGTTATCCGCCGGGTGCCGACACCGGCGAGGACATGCTGGAACACGAAGGCGAGGAAGGCGGCGTGGTGACTGCCGGAGAAATCGAAATCACGGTGAACAACGAGGTGGCCATCTTGAGGGCGGGAGACGCCTACTACTTCGATTCCCGCCTGCCCCATCGTTTTCGCAATATCGGTACCCAGGAATGCGTCATCGTCAGTGCCAATACCCCGCCGACTTTCTCGGAGGGCAGTAGCGAACAGCATCACGCCTGAGCCGGATTATTCGTTCTCGTCGGCCCCGGGCAAGACCGCATTGAGCAGGATACCCACCAGGGCCGCCAGGCTGACGCCCTGCAGGGTGAACTGACCCGCCCCACCGAACTGCATGCCGCCGATACCGAAGACCAGAATCAAGGACACCACCACCAGATTACGCGGGGCGGTGAGCGATTGTCCGGCCCGCACCAGGGTATTCATACCAATGACGGCGATGGAGCCGAACAGCAGGGTCATGAGGAGGCCAGAAAGACCGGCACCGGCATCCGCATCGGCGTCTGTCATGAAGCCTTCTCCAATCGAATCAACAGAAAAAACCCCAACCGGCAAACCCGATGGGGGATGAACAGCAACCCGGAAAGCGGATCATCGCGTGCCGAAGATCTTGTCCCCCGCATCACCCAGCCCGGGCACGATATAACCGTTCTGGTCGAGATGGTCATCGATGGCTGAGGTATAGATCTCGATATCGGGATAGGCCTCCTGGACCCGCTTGATCCCTTCGGGAGCCGCCACCAGGACGATGACCTTCATCTGCTGGCAACCGCGTTTCTTCAGCATGTCCAGCGTCGCCACCATGGTGCCGCCGGTGGCCAGCATGGGGTCGATGACGATGGCCATGCGCTCGTCCAGGTCATTAGCGAACTTGGCAAAGTAAGGCACCGGCTCCAGCGTCTCCTCGTCACGGTAGAGGCCCACCACGCTGACCCGGGCACTGGGAATCAGGTCGGTGACGCCGTCGAGCATGCCCAGACCCGCGCGCAGGATGGGCACGATAGTGACCTTCTTGCCCTTGAGCAGCTTCACCGGAATCTTGTTGCCGCTCCAGCCATCGATCTCCTGGGTCTCGAGTTCCAGGTCGCTGGTCGCCTCATAGGTGAGCAGCTTGGCCAGCTCGCCGGCCAGTTCGCGGAAGCTCTTGGTACTGATGCCGGCTTCGCGCATCAGACCGAGCTTGTGCTGGACCAGGGGATGCTGGATGGCGTGGACGCTCATGGGGAACCTCTTGGAAGCTGATGGGTACCTGGCGGCTATCGTCGGATGGACAGCAACGACAAATTGCCAGCCATTCTAACCGCATCCTGCTTTGAGGTTAAGGCTGGGCGGGCAGCTGCCAGTCGATTGGCTCACGCCCGTGCTCCACCAGAAAGGCGTTGGCCCTGGAGAAGTGGTGGTTGCCGAAGAAGCCGCGATGGGCCGAGAGTGGCGAAGGATGCGGGGACTCCAGGACGAGGTGTCGACGGGTATCGATCAGGAGCTTCTTCTGACGGGCATGGCTCCCCCAGAGGAGGAAGATCGAAGGCTCGGCATGCTCATTGATCGTTGTGATGGCGCGGTCGGTGAAGGTCTCCCAGCCCTTGCCACGATGGGAACCGGCATTGCCCTGCTCCACCGTCAGCGAGGTATTGAGCAGCAAAACGCCCTGGCGAGCCCAGTGCTCAAGATTGCCGTGCCCCACCGGACGGAAGCCCAGGTCCGCCGCGAGTTCCTTGTAGATATTGACCAGAGAGGGCGGCAAGGGGACACCGGGACGCACGGAGAAGCACAGGCCATGGGCCTGACCCGGGCCATGATAGGGATCCTGGCCCAGCATCACCACCTTGACCCGGTCGAGCGGCGTCAGCTCGAAGGCACGAAACCAGTGTGACGAGTGTGGATAGATGACCTTCCGCGCATCCTTCTCCCGGGCCAGGAAGTTTCGCAGGGCCTGCATGTAGGGAGCTTCGAACTCGACGCCCAGCCACTGCTGCCAGCTGTGGGGAAGCGGGGAGTTCATGGTTCAGCGCTTGACCTGGTTGACCAGCGGCTCGACGTAGGCAACGCCCATGTCCCAGGGAAACTGGATCCAGCAGTCCTGAGCCACCTCGGTGAGGTACTGATCCACCAGCGGGCGCCCTTCCGGCTTGGCATAGATGGTGATGAAGTGAGCCTTGGGCAGCATTTCGCGAACCTTGCGGGCCGTCTTGCCGGTATCCACCAGGTCATCGACGAGCAGCCAGCCAGCGCCGTCGTGATCGACGCCCTTGAGCACGTCCGGGGCGGACTGCTCCATGTGATCGTAGCTCTTGATGCAGACGGTATCGATCAGCCGGATATTGAGCTCCCTGGCGATCAAGGCCGCCGGGATCAGGCCGCCACGGGTGATGGCGATGATCCCGCAGAAGTCACGCTCGATCATCTGGTGACAGAGTTCACGTACGTCACGATGCAACTGGTCCCAGGAGACGGTGAAATGCTGGTGATAGCGATGCGTAGACATGCGTGGGTCACTCTGCTTCGGTGAAGGAGCAGACCGCGAAGACGCCATAGCCGGCCGCGCGAATCCTCTCGGAACCGCCGAGATCCGGCAGGTCGATGATGGTGGCGGTTTCCACCACCTGGCCACCGCTGCGGGTGATCAGTCTTGCCGCCGCCAGCATGGTGCCGCCTGTCGCGATCAGGTCATCGACCAGCAGGATGCGGTCACCCTGGCGGAAAGCATCGGAGTGAAGCTCGACCTCCGACTTGCCATATTCCAGGGTGTAGGTCTCGCTGATGGTCCTGAAAGGCAGCTTGCCCTTCTTGCGCACCGGCACGAAGCTGCATCCCAGTTCATAGGCCAGGGGTGCGCCGATGATGAACCCCCGAGCATCGATGGCAGCGAGGGCATCCAGTTCCATCTCCTGATAGCGATGCACGAAGCTGTCGATCAGCTTGCGAAAGGCGGCACTATTTTGCAGCAACGGGGTGATGTCACGAAAATTGACCCCCGGCTGGGGCCAGTCGGGGACAGTACGTATCACGGACTTGATGTAGTCGCCATAGATGCTCATCAATACGAATCTCGTTGGGTGAATGCCGTCGACAGCGTCAGTCGATGAACAGGAACTTGGCAGCAAACAGCAATGCCAACACGATCACGGCAGGGTTCAAGTCGCTGAAACGGCCTGAAAGTGTCTTGATCGCGGCATAGCTGATGAAACCCAGGGCGATCCCCTCGGCAACGGAGAAGGTCAGTGGCATGGCCAGCGCCGCAATCAGTACCGGCGCGGCATCGGTGGGGTCCTCCCAGTTCGCATGGGCCAGGCTACCGGCCATCAACACGGCCACATAGAGCAAGGCACCGGCGGTCGCATAGGTGGGAATGGACCCTGCCAGGGGCGCAAAGAAGAGGCTGACCAGAAAGAGTAGCGCCACCACTACGGCGGTGAGACCGGTCCGGCCTCCGGAAGCGATGCCAGCCGTGGACTCGATGTAGCTGGTCGTCGTCGAGGTACCCAGTACGGCACCGGCCATGGAAGCTCCACTGTCGGCCATCATGGCACGCCCCAGACGCGGCAGCTTGCCATTCTCGTCGAGCAGCTTGCCACGCTGTGCCACACCCACCAGGGTACCGGACGTATCGAAGAGGTCGACGAACAGGAAGGCAAAGATGACGCTCAGCATGGCGATGTCCAGGGCACCCCAGAGATCCAGTGCCATGAGTGTCGGGGCAATGGAAGGCGGCATGGACATGAAACCACCGAACTCGTTGTGGCCGAACAGAATCGCCAGCATGGTGATGCCGAGGATGCCGATCATTACCGCCCCGGTAACCTTGAGATACGCCAGGGCAGTGATCACGAAGAAACCCAGCAGCGCATAGAGGGCAGACGGCTGGGAAAGGTCCCCGAGGGCCACGAAGGTCGCGGGGTTGGCGACGACAATACCGGCATTCTTGAGCGCAATCATCGCCAGGAAGAGGCCGATCCCTGCGGCAATCCCCAGTCTCAGCGATAGCGGTATGGAATTGATGATCCACTCGCGGATCTTGAAGACACTCAGCAGGAAGAAGATGAAGCCGGAGAAGAAGACGGCACCCAGGGCCGCTTCCCAGGTATGCCCCATCCCCAGCACGACGCCGTAGGTAAAGAAGGCATTGAGCCCCATGCCCGGTGCCTGGGCAATGGGATAATTGGCCCAGAGCCCCATGATCAGACAGCCCACCGCGGCGGCCAGGCAGGTGGCGACGAAGACGGCGCCATAGTCCATGCCTGCTTCGGAAAGGATGCTGGGATTGACGAAGATGATGTAGGCCATGGTCAGGAAGGTGGTGATCCCGGCGATGACCTCGGTCTTCACAGTGGTATCGTGTTCGTCGAGCTTGAACTGGTTATCGATCAGGCGTTTCAGCATGGATGTCGGTCCTGCGCGCGATGACGCCGTGGCGTCCGGGGGGCGATGAAAGCTGGCCATGGTACCCAAAGCCTCTGCATCTTGCGAGACGCCCGGGAGGTCAGTGGCAGCAAGGTCACCCCTATTTAGGCAAATTACGGGGCATTCGCCACCCTGATGGCCAACGTAAACGTGACGGAATGGTCAACTGTTCTATTTGAGGCGTCAGAGGTTGAGGTGTCAGAGGCCCCGCATTTCCAGTACCCGCTCCACCGTCTCGACGATGGCCTGGGTTTGGGGGTCAATCTCGATATTGACCCGGTCACCCGCGACCCGGTCAACCAGGGTCGTGCGTGCAAGGGTTTCGGGAATCAGGTTCACGGAGAACCGTGGACATCCGACACCCGTCTGAGAGCGGACCTCACCGATGGTCAGACTGATACCGTCTACACCAATGTAGCCCTTCTCGAACAGGAAACGCCCCATCTCTCGCGGCAGATCGAACCAGAGGCGTCGGTTATTGGGAGCCGCCTCGAGCTCAACGAGTTCAGCTGCGCAGATCACATGTCCGGACATGGCATGGCCGCCGATCTCGTCGCCGAAACGCGCCGCTCGCTCGATATTGACGCGACTGCCCACCTTCAGTGCACCGAGATTGGTCACGCGAAGGGTCTCGCGCATCAGGTCGAAGCTGACGCGATCCCCCTCGATGGCGGTCACCGTCAGGCAGGCCCCGTTGTGGGCCACCGAGGCACCCAACGCCAATCCCTCGCGCAGCGCTTCCGGCAGCGCCAGCACATGGGTGCGAAAGTCCTCCGCCTCCTGGATGGCCACCACCTCGGCGGTGCCCTGTACGATTCCTGTGAACATGATCGTTCCTCGTGCTGACCGGCCTGGCTCGGACCACCCGAAGGC